>CAKVCP010000006.1 GCA_934725735.1 uncultured Thermoguttaceae bacterium | reverse complement strand
CCGTAAGAACCTGCGACAGCCTTGTTGCCGGAGATCGTCGCGTCGCCTGTTACCGTCGTCGCTCCGACGATATACGCGCCGCCGTAAGAGCCCTGGGCGGTGTTGCCGGCGATTTCGAGATTGCCGCCGACATTCGCAGTCTTCGCGTAGAACGCGCCGATATCGGCGCCTGCGGAGTTGTTCGAGAAGTTGACGTTCTCCTTGACGTCAAACGCCTCGCCGACATACGCGGCGCCGTAGCTACCGCCCGCAGCATTTCCTTGAAGAGTCGCGGAACCGCCGACCTCGAGAGTCGACACGACGCGCACTGCGCCCGCATGGGTGGTCGCGACATTCTCGTTCGCAGTCAAATCGCCGCCGACGGAGAGGCGCTGCGCGTAAATCGCGCCGGCGTCCTTAGACGCGCTATTCTTAGATGCGTTGAGGGAGCCCGCGACTTCGACGGCGTAACCCGCCGCGTAAATCGCGCCGCCTCTCGAAGCGCTGTTGCCAACGAAGGAGCTTTCGCCCTCGCCGATCGTCACGTCGCCCTTGGAGTAAATCGCGCCGCCTTCCGCCGCCGCAGTATTGTTCGACGCCTGGACGGAACCCAGGATTGCGACTCCGGTCGCTTCGATCGCGCCGCCCTTCCCTTCAGTCGCCGTATTGTCGTTGGCGATCAAAGAGCCGTTGATAACGACCTTGCCCGCGCTGACGCCCGCGCCGCTCGTCGCGACGTTGCCGCTCAGGATGAAATCGCGATTCTCAGCGGTTTCGTCCGCGCCGATCACGACGGAGCCCGTCGCCTTAATACCGTTTCCGGTATTGTTGGAGACGTTCGCGCCCGCGCCGACCGCGACCGAACCTTTAGCGAAGACGCCGCCGACCAGCGCGCCCGCGTTGCCGATGAAGGCCGCTTCGCCGCCGATATTGACGTCGCCGTTGGCGTACAACGCGCCGTAATCGCCCGTCGCGATATTATTCTTGAAGATCGCCGTTCCGGAAACGTCGACCGCGCCTGCGGCGTAGAGACCCGCGAACGAACCGTCCGCCGCGTTGTTCTCGAAGGAAGCGTTACCGTCGATATTGACGGCGCCGCCCGCGTAGATCGCGCCGTAGTTGTTCTCGACTTCGGTCGCATAACGCTCGTTATTGAGCGCGGAGTTGTTCATCGCGATCAAATCGCCCTTGACGGAGAAGCCCTTCTCAGCGTAGAGGGCGCCCGCGACTTCGGCGACGTTGCCGACGAAGGAAACGGCGAGAGTCGAGTCGGATTCGGAATCCATCTCAAAGACGATTTCTTCGCGCGCATAGATCGCGCCGCCGGTGATATTTTTGGACGCGTATCCGGTCGCTTCGGCCTTGTTGTTCGTGAACGAAGAGGCGACGATCGTCGTGGGCACGAGGGTATAGATCGCGCCAGCGCGTTCCGCCGCGTTTCCTTCAAAGGTAGCGTTCGCGACATAGAGAGAGCCCGCGGTAGCGGCAATCGCGCCGCCGGCGAACGCTTCGTTCGCGTTGAAGAGCGCGCCCTTGACGACGAGGTCGCCGCGAGAGTAGATCGCGCCGCCGAATTCCGTCGTGCCGGTCGTCACGAGCTGATCGGGATCGGGAATCAGGCCGTTGTTGTTGAAGGAGCCGTTTTCGATCACGAGGGAGCCGTCGTTGAAGATGGCGCCGCCAAGACCGGATTCGAGGTTGTCGCCGTCGGAGGTGGTCTTCTTCCAGAGCGCTTCGTTCGAATTGAAATCGACGTTCTTCAGGGTCAAGTCGCCGGCGTTGTAGATCGCGCCGCCGACGTTCGCGCGTCCCTTCTCGAAGGTCAAGTCGGAGACGGTGATCGTCGCGTCGTTTTGGACGTTCATGATACGGGTCGAGCCGTCGCCGCTGACGGTCACGTCGCGATCTTCGCCGAGAACAGCGACGTTGCGAGCGACGACGAAATCTTCGCCGGAGTCGGCGCGTTTGCCGAGATTGACGGAGCCTTCGACGACGACGGGGCCCTTCGCCGGATCGAGAGTGATCGTCGCGCCCTGGAGGTTGTCGGCGAAAGTGACGTTAGAGTCGACGGAACGGGTCAGCTTCGCGACGCCGTCTCTCACTTCGAGGATCGAACCGTCGGCGAGGGTGATCGACTCTTCAACGCGAGCGTTACGGGTCGAAAGCGCACCGATGGCAAGCTGTTCGAAGGTGAGGTTTGAACCGCTGGCGTAATCGACGACGGAACCGTCTTCGAAGAGGAACGCGCCGTTAGGATAGGTTTCGTTCTGGACGTAGGTGAACTTCACGTTGGAGATTTCGAAGGCCATGCCGTCCTGGAGAACGACGTCGCCGCTCGAAAGCTTTAAGACGTTGTAGGTATAACGCGTACCTTCCTGCTCGTCGAGAGGATTGCCGTCGACATAGTGGATATACTGGTTCGTCTGGAGTTCGAAGCTCGCTTGCGAACCGTCGGGATAAGCGATTTCCCCGGAGGAGAGATCGGCTTCCTGACCGTTGGCGTAGGTGAAGTATCCGCCGTTGAGTCTCGAATGATAGAAGATCGAGACGCCGTTGAGGAGGAATTCGTCGCCGTCGTGGAGGTCGTACTGAACGCCGTCTTTGTAAACGACGTCAACCTTCTGGACGAGCCATCCGTCGACGACGGTGAGTTTTTGACCGTCGATCGTCGTGAAGGAGACGCCGTCCTCGACGAGGTAAGTCGTCGTGTAGTCGTAATCGGCGGCGCTGGCGATCGCTTCGCGCAAGGAGGTGGCGCCGTCGGTCGGATCAACGACGTCCTGATCGGTCGTAACGACGGTACTCGGAAGTTCCAGAACGGAGAAGGTCGAGTTGTAGACGTTGTTGTTGGCGCCAACGTAACCTTCTTCTTCGCCCCATTCGTAAACGGAACCGACGCCTTCGACGTCGAGAGTGACGGAGATCGTGTAGTAACCCGCGGGGAGCGTTCCAAAGTTGGAAACGAGGCGATGTTCAGAACCGACGCTAATCCAATCTTTCTGATCGAGCCAATCGAAGTTCTCGCAGGATTCCGTGAAGGAAACGGCGGCTTGCGTCTGTTCGTAAACGACGTTTCCATTCTTGTCGACGCCCTTGAGGGAGACGTTATACTTGAAGTTGTCGATGACGACGGCGTCGCCGACGTTCGCGACGTTGAAGTTAATGCAGACGTCCGAACCGGCGAGGAAGTAGTCGAGCTTGACGGTCTCGCCGTCGACGGTAACTTCAGTCTGCCAGTAATCGACAGATTCTTCGACGATAGCGAGGTCTGGAGCGACGACGGTCTTGAATTCGAAGGCGCCCATATCGACAGAGCGAATCACGCCGTCGACGACGATACCGACGCGACGATTGGCGCCGTCGAGATCGGTCGCGGCGTCGCGATCAAGCGCGTTCGAACCGGCGTTAATCGCGACGGAACCGGCGGTGAGACGGCCTTCGGCGTCAAGTTTCGGATCGACGCCCAGGAGCGAACGATAGTTCGCGTCGAGCTGATAGAGGACGTCGCCGATTTGAGCGATGTTGGAAAGGAGCGAAGAACGAAGGGTCGTCGTCGCGCCAGTCGCGGTGAAGAGGTCGTAACCGTTTCCTTCGGCTTCGTTGTACGCCAAGATGGAGTTGTCGATCGTCGCGACGCCCGCGTTATAGAGACCGGCGCCGTCCTGAGCGACGTTGCGATGGATCGTGACGTTGACGAGGCTGGTCGTACCGGCGGCATAGATCGCGCCGCCCTTGCCGTTCGCAACGTTTTGAGCCAAATTCGAGTTGGAAAGATCGAGATCGCCTGCGGCGTAGATCGCGCCGCCGTCGCCAGTCGCGACGTTCTTGACCAAGTTGGCGTAAGCGATCGTCGCTTTGCCGTTGGCGTAGAGAACCGCGCCGTTGAGGGCCTGGTTGCCTTCCGCCGTCATGGAGCTAATCTTAACGGTTCCGTTGGAGTACACGACGCCGCCGTTACCGGTCGCGGAGTTGTTCTTCGCGTTGAGATCGCCGAGAATTTCGAAGGAACCGACCTTGAACGCGCCGCCGACGCCGTTGAGGGCCTTGTTCTGGGAGACGGTCGCGTTTCCGCGAATCAAGAGGAGGCCGCCGGCGGTAATCGCGCCGCCTTCCGCCGCCGTGTTGCCCGTAATCGTCGCGTCGCCGCCGAGAGTCACGTTCTTACCGGCGACGATCGCGCCGTCTTCGTTCGTCGCGAGGGTCGCTTGACCGGTAATCACGACGTTGTCATTCGCGCTGACGCCCGTCGACGTATTGGCGGAGATATTCGCGTCGCCGCCGATCTCGACGGAACCGCCCGCGACGACCGCGCCGTTGTTGCCGGTCAAGGTCGCGTTTCCGCCAATCTTGACGGAGCCCGAGGCTTTGAGACCGACCGCGGCGTTATCCTTAACGGTCGCGTCGCCGTCAATCTGAATCGAACCGCCCGTAACGACGCCGTTCGCGGAGTTGCCGCTAACGAGCGCGTAATCGCCCACGACGATCGAGCCGACGGCGTAGAGAGCGTTTCCGTCTTCAGCGGAGGTATTGCCGACAAGTTCCAAAGAACCGACGGAGGCGCTCGTCCCGAAGTAAGCGGCGCCGGTCGAGCCCTTGGAGACGTTGTTGAGAAGCTTCAAAGAGCCGCCGATCACCGTTTCGGCGGAAACGTTGAGAGCGGCGACGTCATTCGCTTCATTTCCTTCAAAGATCGCGTGACCGGTCACGTTGAGACGACCGTTGACGTAAACCGCGCCGTAAGAACCGGAAGCGACGTTTTGACGCGCGATAATATCGCCGTTGACCCGAACGGGCGTATCGGCGTAGAGCGCGGCGCCGCTAGCGGCGGAGTTGGCTTCGAAGACAACGGCGGTCGTTTCGCCTTGCTTCGCTTCGAGGACGAGAGAAGAACCGTCCTCGGAGTAGATCGCGCCGCCTTCTCCTTCCGCAGTATTGCCAGTGAAGGACGCGCCGACGATCTTAACGTCTCCGGCGTTGTAGATCGCGCCGCCCGTCGTCGCGGAAGAATTCTCGAAGGTCGCGCCGAAAATCGTCGCATTGGAACCCGCGGCGACATTGATCGCGCCGCCGACGTTCGTCGCCTGAACGCCCTTGAAGCTCGTATTCGCGACGTACGCGGAACCGCCGTTCAAGTTGATCGCGCCGCCGTTGTAGGCGTCGGTTCCCTCGAATGTTACGTTCTCGACGGTAAGCTTGCCGTTCGCGTTGTAGATAGAACCGAGGTACGCGGAATCGCCGATGAAGCTCGTGTAGACCGTCGTGTCGTCCAGAACGTCGACGACGCCCGCGATAACGGCGTCCCCTTCGTTATAGATCAAAGCGCCTTCTTCGGCGAGGTTGTTCTTGAAGGAGGAATTGAGGACGCTCAAAGAAGCCTTCGGCGCGTTGTAGATCAGGTTGCCCTTCGCCATGACGTTGTCGGCAAAGGTTACGTTCTCGACGGTGAGAGCGCCGTAGTTCTCGAAGATCGAACCGTTTTCCGTGGAGTGAGCGCCGACGAACTTGAAGTTCTGAACGGTCGCGTCCCCCGTTTCGGTGACCAAGAAGAGGCAAGGATCGTCCGATTCGCTTGTGATCGTAAGATCGAGGATCGCGCCGTCGGGATCGATGCAGTTGAGAGTGAAGGTCTTGTCGAGGGTGAGAGGACCGTTTTCGAGAACGAAGGTCGCGCCGTCAAGACCCGGATCGAAGACGACGGCGTTCGATTCGCGAGAAACGCGACGAACGAGAGCACACCCCGCTTTATAGGTATAGGTTTCGCCGTTCCAGATAACTTCAGCTCCAGCGGGAATCTTGACGCTGGACTGATCCTGCGAACGATAGACGAACTTGCCGTTCTGGTAGACGACCTCGTAGCCGTTGGCGAGAGTGACGCGCGCGCCTTCTTCAAGGACGTACTTCGAGCCGGTGGAGTCGACGTAAGAATCGGCGACAAAGACGAGGGTCTGACCGTCGACGACGATCTCGTCGCCGTCGTTAGGCGTATAGACGGAGGTTTCCGTGACGACGAAACGATCTTGCGCGTAGTTGTAGACGGCGGTTTCGCCGTTGGCGAGTGTGACGACGTCGCCGTCGCGTACGATCGCGACGTCGTTCGTAGCGACGCGACGGAAGACGCCGTTGACGACGGAAACTTCCGTACCGTCTTCAAGGGTAAAGACGCCCATGCTCTGGATATCGTCGCGCGTATAGCGATGCGCAACTTCAGAGTGAACCCACTGACCGTCGACCATCTCGTACTCGACGCCGCCAAAGGTTGCGGTCGCGCCGTCCGCGATCGTCGTCAGCTTCCCTTCGGAATCGTAGTAGACGTTCTGGACGTAGGTCGCGTCGACGACTACGTCGAGATTCCACGAAACCTGCTCGCCGTCGTTGAAGGCATACGCGTTGGAATCTTCGTCGAGCCAATCGACGCCGTTGAAGGTGTAGACGACGCCGTCCTTTTCGAACGTCGTGCCCGCAGGAACGCTCGCCGCGTTTCCATCCGCGTCGACGAAGGCGCTTTCTTCAGCGTTCCACGTCGCGGTGAAGGTCTGGACGAAGTTGACCGTAAAGGATTCGCCGGGATAAACTTTGTAGTTCGAGGTGACGTCGACGTAGAACTTACCGTCGCGAACGACGTAAGAAATACCGTTGGCGACGAAGGTATCGCCGTCCTGAAGCGCGATTTCGCTGTAGTAGTAGCTACCGGCGTAAACTTCGACCGCTTCGCGGAGAGAGACGAGTCCGTCGTAAGGATCGACGACGTCCTTATCGGTCGTCACGATGATCGCGCCGTTAAGAGAGACGGGGGATTCGACGACGTCGAAGTAGGAAGAAGTCGTGAAGAAGTTGTTGTTCTCGCGCAGTTCGTCGACGGTATTCGCCGAATCAAGCGCGTAACCGAAGAGATAGTATCCCTCTTCTTCCTGAGCTTCCATGAGTCCGGCGTTGATGAAACCGTCGACAATCTCTTCGATCGATCCCAGAGGAATGTTGTCGAGGATGAGGCAGCTTCCTTCGCCGTCGTAAGGATAGGAGGTCGTTTCGCCGGTCGCGAGGTTTTCGCAAATGACGGTCGCGGCGGCGCCTGGGAAGGAACCTTTCTCGCCAAAGACGACTTTGACCTTCATGACGGCGAGGCCGTTGTCTTGAGTCGAATTGGCGTAGATATCCGCCTTACTGGTATAAGCGTCGTACTTCCAGAGGTAGACGGTCGTCTCGAAATCGCTTGTAATCTTCGCGCCTTCGTTGATGAAGGAGAGATTCAAATAAAGCTTTTCGTTGACGAGGAAGGGAGCGATGGAACCCGTCTGATCGTCGACCGCGCGGGAAATAACGATGGAGTTCTCCCAGTTGTTGACGACGTCGGAACCGGCGGACGTGGGGATGTAACCGGTCAGTTCGGGCTTAGAAAGAAGTTCGTAAGCTCCCGCGTCGACAACGCCGCCGCCAAGACGTTCTTCGCCGGCGAGATCGGAGGAGAACGTCGTGTAGAAGCGGTTCATATGGAGAGCGCCGTAGCGAGACGCGCGAACTTTATTCTCGTTATAGTCGAGATTCGCGGCGGTGTAGGTATTGCCGAGATCGACGGCGGGGGAATCGGCGTTGAGCCTGAGGTTCCAGTTCTTCCAAAGTTCAGAAGACCAATCGGCCATATCGTAGGCGCGATAAGCGACAAACTTGGGATCGTAGGTCGTGACGGGGGCGTCGACGGATTCTCCGGCGGACTTGCCGATGACGCTCTTTCCGTCGTAATTGATCGTGTCGGAGCCGCCGCGCTGCGCGAGGAGGTTGGAGTTGCGCGATTCGTCGCCGATGAGAGAGCTCGACGCATAGGTCGTGTTTCCGCTCTCGGTATAAACGTCGGCGCCATATTTCGCGATATTGCCCGCGACAATCGAGTTGTACATCGAGATCTGACCGCCGTTTTCGATACCGCCGCCCGAATAGTCCGCAGTATTGCCCGCGACGGTGACGTTGACCATCGTGGCGACGCCGCCGTCTTCGTTGTAAAGACCGCCGCCGACGCCGTTTTCAGAAGTGACGACGTTGCCGATAATCGACGTGTTAATCAGGTAGAGCCAACCGTCGTGCTGATCTTGGTTGCTTCCTTCGCCGCCTTGGTTATAGATACCGCCGCCCGCTTGGCCCGCGCGGTTGCCCGCGATGACCGAGTTGCCGATCGTCAACCAACCGTAATGGTTATAGATACCGCCGCCGTTATTTGTCTGGCCGACCTGATCGTACGTCGGCTTGACGACGTTCTGAGCTTCGATAGCGCCCTGCTGAACCATCTTCTTTTCAGCCGCGGAAACATAGCGTTCTTCGCCGACAAAGTTGCCAAGGGTCGTGGCCGCGACGGTCACATAGTATTGACCAACGCTACCATAGTTGGAGTATCCCGCGCCGCCGACGGTCGGATCGCCGTAACCGGTTCCTTCGACGCTGACGTAATACGAATCGCCGACGTTGAGGCCGTCAAACTGGAAGTGCGCGAAGAAGGAGTCGGTCGGATTGCAGGTATAGAGGAGGTTTCCGTCGGCGTCGTAAAGCTTGACGAGGAGGTCAAGATTGGTGTATCGGAGGCTGGCCGCATATCCCTGAGCGTTCGTGTTCGAGAAATCGGCGCCCGTGCCGACGACGTCGATAACGTAAGTCGAGTCGGTCGCGACAAAGGAGAAGAAGTCGACGTCTTTAGAAGAAGTAATGATACCATCGGCGATCAAATTGCCCGCATGGAGGTACGAGCTCGACAACGGCGAGGCTTCTTTGATATTGTCGCCATAGTCGTCTTCTTTGTATTCCAAACGACCGGCGATAACGGCGAGGTCGTCTTGAATATTGGTCGCGCCGACATATTCTCCCCTGCTCCACTGAGTCAGATCGGAATAATACCCAACGCCCATGATCGGCGCCCAGAGGCTTGAACCGCCGTAATACTCCTGATCGTTATACCCGTCGTGATGGAGCCCCATGGTGTGCCCAACTTCGTGGCTAATCGCTTCGGCGATATTCTTCGCGTTACGATTTCCAACAGAATCGGGGAAGATATAGCAGTCTTGCTTGTTGGCGCCGAAAGACCCGACGTAAGCGACGCCGCCGCGACCGTTGCCAACGCCGCCGACAACGGCGCGAATCGCGTTCGTCGCGGCGTCGAAGACGGCTTGATCCGTGGTGACGGTGACGTTGTAGGCGGCGTAATCTTCCTTAACCATAAGGTAGATTTGATTAATGAGTTCGAGTTCTTCCGTAGAGAAGGACGTCGGATCGCCGTCGACGTCGTACGCCGGGTGCAATTCGCCGCTCCAACCGGTATCCCCTTCGTCAAGACCGCCAAAGTAGAGGTAAATCACGTTCTCAGTGTTCGCCACGCCGCCCGTAATAGTGAAGCCGTACATTTCGACGGTCGTGTTGTCGACGTAGACCGCGCGGAATTTTTCATTCGCGTCGATCGTAATGCCGGGCTGAGAGTTCTCGATATCCCATGCGTCCATGGAGTCGAGGACGAAACGCTTGGTCGAATAGGGCTGATCGACAATAGAGCGAGAGTAAGAGAAGCGAAGCGTCTCGCGCAGATCAATGGTCGACCCGGAGAGAGAACTATTGAAGGTCAACGTGTTCCCCAAATATCTGGAACCGTCTTCCAAGCGTCGTCCGCTGTAGACGAAAGCTTCTTGCCAGTTGAGAACGTTGTCGACGCCGGTGGAGTAGGAGACGTCGGAGACGTCCATGCGAACGTCGTCGAGATAGAAGTTCTCGTAGCTCTCGTGCAGGTTTAGGGTATATTTACCCAAGCTGGCGTAATCGGAGTAGCCCGTGGTGGCGGGGTTGCCTTCGCCGACGCCCGAAACGCGGATGTAGTAAGTCTTACCCGCTTCGAGTTCAGGAGTGACAAAGTGCGAGAAGGTGGTGTAGACGGAATCGTCGACCGCCTGATACCCTTCTTTGAGGTTCCCTTCGTCGTCATAGACTTTGCGTCCAAATTGGTCGACGACGTAGAAATAGTAATCGGAATCGCGCAGAACGATCGATTCGCCAAAAGAAAGCTTGAGGACGTCGCCGTTCTTGTCTAAGAGAACGATTTCGCCGTTTTCATCAAGAAGTTCGACCTTCAGGTTGAGGTTCGTGTAGTTGTAGCTCTTAGCGTAATACTTACCGCCAAAAACGGCGTTTTCCGTATCGGAATGGAGACGTCTATTCCAGTTGAAGTTGTTATCGATGAAGCGATGATCCGCGCCGTCTCCCGAGACGTCGACGACGTAGGTTCCGCCGTAGGAGGTGAAAGAGTAAACGTCGTAATCTTCGCGCGTTTCGATGTATCCGACGACGTTATACGTGCCCGCGAGAGGATCGTAATTGTTCATGTCGACGGAGACGTAGTAGTCTTCCAACTTAGCGGCGTCGTCAACCGTGTCGCCTGCGGCGTCGGCGCGCAAACCAAGGTTGGCGGTTAAGATCGCGATATCGTCTTCGAGGTTTGTCGCGCCGATATATTCGCCCTTACTCCACTGCGTAATCTGAGCGCCGTAACCGGAGCCCATGATCGGAGCCCAGGTCGAGTTTCCGCTGTATTCGCCGTTGTAGTATTCGTTGTGTTCGTATCCGTCGTGTCCCAAACCAAGAGAGTGCCCGACTTCGTGCGACGCGGCTTCGGCGATATTCTTAGAATTGAGGCCGAGAGAGAAGGGATAGACGTAGTTGTCGGTCTTCTGCGTACCGAAGGAACCGACGTGCGAAAGACCGCCGGCGGACTGATGATAACCGCCAATGACGCAGCGGATACCGCGCTTCGCCTGCGCCCAAACTTCGGCGCTCGTCGTTACGTTGACGTTGAAAGGCGCGTAGTCTTCAGAAACGCGGCGCCACACTTCTTCAATCGCCTTGAGTTCGGCGGGACCGAATCCCGCAGTATCGTCAAGAGTGAACGCGGGGTGTTCCAAACCGTCCCAACCCGTTCCTTCGGTACCGCCAAAATAGAGGTAGATCACGTTGTCCGTGTTGCCGGGCATGCTTTCTAACGAGAAGATATCCTGATTGTTGACTTCGACGTCGGAAAGCTTGTCCGTATACTGCTGGATCCAGGAGAAGCCCAGGATCTTCGACGTGTAAGTGACGTACTGTTGATTGGCGGTTCCGTAGAAGGAGAAACCTTCGGGGAAATTAATCGTTCCGTGCACGGCTCCGTTGTCGTCCAGATAGGTGTAAGGAGCGTGAACGAGAGTTAGATTACTGCCGAGAAGATAAGTGCTGTAGGAGTTGTAATTCTCGGAATCATTCGCGGAACCGCGTTCGACATAGTGCGTCAGCGTCTTGGAGTTATTCTCTTTATTGTCGTAACGCGAATCGGTGACTTGCTGTTGATAGGTGTTTCTCGTCGGATTCGAGCAGATAAGACCGACAGTCGTCGCCGCGTTGGTTGTAGTACTACCGTAGTAGGTGAGCGAATCGGGATTATAGACATATCCCCAGACGGAGACGTATTCGCGGCTCACGTTGCCGTAGTTGTCGGAAGTCTGAACTTCCATCGTGACGGCGCAACCTTCGCGCAAAGCGGCAAGCATTTCTTGGAGCATCGAATCGCTCGCGGCGGTATATCCGCCGACGCGTCCGAAATCGATATCCATGAAGAACCCGCCTCCTTCGATCTGGTTGGTGATCTGGGTGTAGTTCTTTCCGAAGCAGTCTTCGTCGTTTCCGGCGAAGAAGTAGTCGAGAACGCTCGCGGCGGTAATACCATAGTCTCGCGCAGCGCCGGTTCCAGTGGCGATGAAACCGTTGCGCAGATACTCGGCGACGGCGTCTTCAACGCTGTCGTAGTAGACGACCGTTCCGTCTTCCAAAGTCATCCTGGTAGAGAAACCAGCCTGTTGCGCCCACCCGGTGTAAGCGAGCATGTTGGCGACGGTTCCGACCCAGCCGGCGGTGCCCTTAGACTCGGCGTCGTAGATCGTGTTGGCGCTTACGCCGTTCACCCAGTAAGTCGCGGGGTTGTATCCGAAATAATCGTATTGAGTGCGCAGAACGGCGTGAACGGAGTTGCGGACGGCATTGTAGTCGTCGCCGCCGTTCGAAGGGTTGTTCAGCGTGCGGTAGGGGCTGACGGCGGTGGCGTTCGAGATACCGGCGGCGGCAAGTTCTTCGTCGGTCGCGGCGGAGTCGACGAGATAGGTCGTCGTCGTTTCGCCGGTGACGGGATCAGTCTTCGCGATTTGGTTGACGACGACGAAGGCGCGTCCCAGCGTGACGTCGGCGTCGTTGGACTTAATGACGGAGTTTTCGACCGCGTCGCTTGTCGCGTAGTTGTAAACGACGGCTCCATCAAGCGTGACGTCGCCGTTAAGAACGGTGAAGGCGTTCGTGCCAACCGCTTCGATCGTCAACGCGTCGGTTCCCTTGCCGACGATCGTCAGTTTTCCGTAATTCGCGGAATCGATATTGACGGTAATGGCGTTCGACTGGAGGTCGAGAACGTAATTATTCGAATCGGTGCGCAAAACGATCAGATCGTCTTGAGTCGTTTTCGCGGCTTCATTGACGGCGTTCTGGAGATTCTGGGCCGTCAAATCAGGGATTTCGATGATATTGATATCGGCGGGATTTGCAGGGAGTTCCGCCGCAGTGTACGAAGCGCGAATATCGTCGTAATCGGCGGGCGCCATTGGACTGACGGAGAGGAGTTGTCTTTCCTCTAATGCTTCCATACTGAGTTTTTTGGAGGCCAAACTTGAGCGATCCTTCTTGTCGCGTCGGATCCCCTCGTTATTTCTCCCGCGCAAGGATTTGCTATCTCTATTGACGCCGTTGTTTTGCGAATCGTCATGATTTCGTTTGAATAAACTCATCTCATTCTCCTGAACGAAATTTTGCCTTCCGCGCGTTGCACACCTCTGCACCAGAGAGAACGCGCGACGGTATGGAAACTTAATATCTCGCGCTGAAACTCGAAACCCGGCGGACTAAGAGAGCGACTCTTGCCCGTATATTCCAAGTTTCAAGCTTCAAATTCCGACGCGTCCGTATCCGAAGCCGCGAAGCCCTTCGTTCGTCGACGTTGCGTCGGCATGGCGAAGAACAAAACAGCCGTCTCGCCCTTCGCCGTTCAGAAAAGCCCCCCGACTTCGGTATCAAGGGGGGATCCGACCAGGCTCGGACAGACGCGCATACGGAAAAACGCGATACTCTTGTTCATTCTTGAAGTTCAACTTCTCAAGACGCCCTTCCAGAGACGCCGAGTCGTCAATTTCTATTTTTCCAAGATACGAACAAACAATCCGGATTCTATTTTAGTTTAACAAAAGGCCCTAGAAATGGCAACATGAAAGGGAATTTTTTAGAAAAAATTAACCATGAGCGATTCACATTTGCCGATTATTCCCACTTATTTCTTTAACGAGCGCCCTAATTTATCGATTATCTTTCTTATTACAATTAAAAACGATAGTCAAGAATGATAACACAGAAAATATCTGTCATTCATGACAATCAAAACATATAATTCGGATAACAAAAATAGATAAAATAACAAGCTATTTAGTTATTCGCTCAATGCGCCGGTTTCGGAATTTATTACGAAAAAAAGCCGATCTACGTTTCTCGTAGATCGGCTTTCTGGATTTGTATTAAATTGCGCGTCACTTCTTCTGCAACTTCAGGAGAGAAGACGCGATATCTGTTTCAGGTTCCTCCGCGTCATAGTTCGACGTCAATTGATATTCGATCTTGAACCAGCCGTTGTCGACCGACAACTTGCGCGGAACGAGAGCGCCGCGACGTTCATAGGCGGCGATCGTCTCGACGGGGATCGGCGCGACAACATACTCTTCGTTGATCGTCTGTTCAAGACGTTTGATGAAGATACGTCGGAAGGTGTAGAAACGCGCGGAGATTGCGTCGCCGTCCTGGTAGCCGGTCGGCAGAACTTCTAGTTCGTCGCGAACGAAGACAAAGGAGTCGCCGCGTCGCTCCAAACGATAAACCATGCGAATCTCAATCGGTCCCCACTCTTTTCCGTCGACGGTGCAAGACGAAAGACGAAGGAAGGAGGAGATTTTATCGTTGTCAAAATGCGTCGCGAAAGGCTGCACTTCGTCAAAACGAACAAAAACGTCTTGAATATTGTCCTCCGGATCAAGGGGTCTCGCATCCTTCGGTTCGTAGGGCTCCAGAATCTTCTTAATGTCCCACGGATCGACGCCGGGGAAGCGGAAAAGAACGTTGTCGAGCGTGTCGTAGCCCGGTCCGAAGACGACGCCGGAAAGCGCAATTCCCGCGGCGTTATTCGGAGCGGTCTGGTGGAATCGAATCAAAAGATCCGAATCGGAATTCGAAGAACGTTTCTTTTCGGCGTTGAGCGCAATATTCTTGAAGGGTTCCAGCCTGGGCAACGAAGACCGAGACGTGACCGCCGTGACCGGATTGTTGTGCAGATTCGGCGCAAGGGCCGCAAGTCCGCCGCTACTGCGAAACGAACGAATACGACTTCCGTCTAAAAGCTGTTGGGTCTTACTTTCGCTTGTTTCCGCGACCAGATAGCCGTCGACTTGATTGCCGACGAGCTTTCGCCTCATCTCGTTCAAAGACTCTTCGAGCGCCGGTTCAGGGACGGAAAATTGGAGATTCCGTCCTAGCACGCACGAGATGTATAAACGATCGTCGGAAGTGCTGGAAACCAGTTTACGAATCATCGAGACGGGGGAATCGATTTCCATCTTCTCGACGCGGCGATTCATTTCCAAGATTTGGGCGTTCGCCTGATAGTCGAGTTCGGAACAAACTCGCGCCTTAACTTTCTCGGCGCTGTCGCGCTCCGACGCGGGGAGTTCCTGGTAGACTTTATTGTTGATAATTTTGCCCCCGAGGAGCGTCATGCGATTGGTGTCGATGCCGCGAACGGTCGATTTCACGTTTGCGTTCGCCACAGCGGCGCTCGTCGTGATGAGTCCGGTGGCGTTTAAAAAGACCGGCTTGGACGCGGCGACGGCGCCCGCGTTGTCCGTATGAATGAAGACGCCGCGATTCTCGCCGACGGTGCGCGTCGACACGTTGCCGTTGAGCGTGATTCTCATCTCCGCGCGCGTCGTGTTCGGAATCATTTCAATCGCCGTGTGACCGCGTAAAACGCCGTTTCCTTTCGCCAACGTGCCGCGAATATTCTCGTTGACGTTGAAATCTTCCGAAACTTCGCGATAAGTAAACGCCGAGAGGAAACGTTCGCTCGCTTCAAGATAGAAATTCTTGCCCGACAAGATTTCCTGAAGGAAATTCGCCAACCGGATAACCGACGGAGATTCGGACTGGTAATATCGCATCTCTCCAATCGCGCTAACGATATCGTCGAGAGAGTTCTCCCCTTCCCCCGCGAAATAAAGTCGGACGGCGCGTTCCAACTCGTCGCAATAATAATTGAAGCACTCCTGTTTCTCAAGCTCCAATTCTTCGTCCGTCTCCTCGGGTTCCGGCGCGTCCTCGGGGACGGGAACCGACGGATCAAGGGGTAGCGGTTCAGCGGGCTGAGGGATTCTCTCCCCCTTTTTAGCGGGGCCCTCCGCAGCGGCGGACGCGGCGGAAATCGTCGCCAAATAGTAATTCATCGAGACGACTAAACTGCGTTCGCGCTCGACGTTTTTGCGAGACGAATCAACGTAATTCGAAAACGCTTCGACGGCGGAAGCTAAACGCGTTTGGAAGAGAGTCGGGGATTCTTCCGCCAACTTGATGAGATTATCCAGATGAAGCTCGGCGACGAGGGCGCGTTCGTCTTCCGCTCCCGATTGCGCGACATAGTCGCTATAATCGCGCAGTTTCTGAACGATCTGTTCGCGGATAGCGACCGTCTGCGACCCATATTGAGGAGAATATTCATTTTTGGCGGCGTTGATATAGCGAGAAACGGTCGCGACAACCTCTTTATTAGCGTCGTTAGAACGAGGAAGGGCCGCGACGAGGGGAGAATCGGACGACGCGCGCAACGTCACAACGCCGGTATACGCGGCGGCTGGCTCGGAAATACCGCCGTTTCTCAGCGTGTCGTCTCCGCGCGAAACGGCGGGGCAAACGCCCCCCAACGCCAATACGCAAATAAGAGCGGCAGTCGTCAGTTTTTTCTTCATAGCAAATTCTCAAGAATAACACGAAACGCGCAAAACCCCAATAAAGAACGCGTCGTCAACGCCGTTTCACGCCCAACCGCGCAAAATACGCCGCGTTCCATTACAACCAGAATACGCAGAAACACGCTGCGCCTCACTTTTTTTATTAAAAATCGGTAAAAATAACTACGATAGTCCTCCTTTTTTGCGGCTAAAATGCAATATTGCATCCCAATCAATTCCGTTTGTTTGGGTTAGGAAAGATATAAAGGGCTCTCTGCAAAAACTTTTTACCGAAAATCTCAAAAAAATATTAAAAAATCACTGTTTCGATATTTCTCAAAAAGCGTCGGTTCATTATGATTCGAAAGACTTGACGGCAACGATTTCAGGACGAAACGGCTTGGCGCGTGGGAATCGTCTTACTCAAGTTGCAGCACGTTCACAAGACAAGCTCAGGAGTCTTCGCATGGGAACGCAAATTCATCGTTTATCATTGGTCGATCCAACGGCCAAGCTTGGACAGGACGTCCAAATCGGTCCGTTCTGCGTCGTAGAAGAGGGCGCGTCTATCGGGGATGGCACCATTCTCGAGGCGCGCGTCACGATTAAAAAAGGCACGGTCGTCGGTAAAAACAACCATATCTTCGAGGGCGCGACGCTCGGCGGGCTTCCGCAATGCGTCGGTCTCGCTGAAGAAGAATGCGGCGGCACGATTATTGGCGACGGAAATATCATTCGCGAAAACGTCACCATTCACCGCTCGATGCGTTCGCAAGACAGCACGATCGTCGGCGACGACTGCATGCTCATGGCGAACGTTCACATTGCGCACGACTGCCGCGTCGCCGATGAAGTGATCATGGCGAACAACGCGATGCTCGCGGGGCACGTATCCGTCGGACGTCGTGCGTTTGTCTCGGGCGCGGCGGGGGCGCATCAGTACGTGCGTATCGGCGCGTACGCGATGGTCGGCGGACAGGCGCATCTTGTACGCGACGTTCCTCCCTTCGTCACCGTCGACGGGCTCTCGAGTCAGGTTGTTGGGCTCAACCTCGTCGGGCTTCGTCGCGCGGGCTTTACCTCGGCGGATATTAAGACGCTCAAGAGCGTTTATCGCGTTCTTTACAACAAGACGGGGCTCAACTGGCGCGAAATCGTCGAGAAGATTGAAAAAGAATACACGGAAGGCGTCGGTCTGGAGATGGCGCGCTTCATCGCGGCGACGACTCGCGGAATCACCACGGAGCGCTCCACGCTCCCTACGGTAGCCGCGGCGCGGCAGGCCGCGGCGGAGAAGGCGTCTACGGCGACGGAAGTCAAAGCGGACGCTAAAAAAGACGACGTCGAACTCATCCAACTCCGCGTCGTCGACGAAAATGGAGCGTCCTTAATTCCTCCCCCGTCTAAGCGACGCGTCTGCTGAAGTCCGCCTCTGAATACGCTATACTATCTCAAAGAAAACGCCCGACGCACGACGAAGTCGTCGAGGCGTTTTTTCGATTAAAATACTCGTAAAAAAAGGAGATCGTTCCATGGCGTTAAGACGTGAAGAAGAAGAAAATCCATACGTTCCGCCCCTCTCGGAAGATTATCTCAAAACCGCATGGCAATATCGCGATCAATTCGATACGGAAGAAGAATTCCAAGAAGCGCTCCAACAATGGCCGAAATGTCCGCGTTGCGGAAGACGACGCATCACGAGATGTCCCATATGCAAAACTTCCGGGGATCTCTTTCCCCTCGCGGCGCAGGATTATTTCGATCCCACTTTGCCGTCCAAACCTGAAGAGCCCGCGCGCGCGACCTCCTCTTGCTCTGGAAGTTGCTCTCGCTCCTGCCGCGAAGAGGAGTATGAAGACGCCGATTTCGAAAAAACGCCTGAAGTCCTCGACGAACGCCGTCAATCGAGGCTCCACGCCTGGGCGGAGCTCTCCAACAGCGCGGCGCGTTCCGACGGGAGTCCCCCCGCGCTCCTTTGCAACGTTTGTTCCGAAGCGTTTACCCCCGTCTTTCCTCGTTTTTGCGAATGGTGCGATTACGATTTCGGTTTCGGCGAAGAGTACGCGGTCGACGGTTCGGTCTCCAGCGAGGTAGATGAATTTCTCGCGCGAAAAAACGCGGAAGAAAAGGCTTGTTACGAACCGAACCCCGAGCGTCTTCTCTGGACGGTCGCCGCTCTATTAGGCGGTTTGGCGATCTTTTTAGCCTATTGGTTCGTCATTCTCCAATAATCCTAGCGTCTCTTCAGTCGCGCAACAAAAGTCCAAGGTTTTAGCGCCGTGCAACGCGTATTTTTTCCTCACGACGTCGGCTCCGCGCCCGACGCGCCGTTCCTCGAAACCGTCGCCTCGGAACTCGTCCGCATCGCGGCGTCTCGCGCCGTCGGCGGCGTACTCGATATGTCGCGCATGACCTGCGTTCTACCCGGTCGGCGCGCGATAAGAACCTTGGAGGCGTTCGTTACGCGACGCGTTTCGGAAGGCATAAAAAACGGCGAATTTTCACCCGTCTGGACGCCCCCTCTCTACTTCACCGTCGGCGAAACGCCCGAAAAGCTCTACGAACAAACGCGACCAATCGCCAATACGCTGACGTGCGTATATAGCGAACGTCGCGCTCTGACGCGTTTCTTACAGGAGCCCGACTTCTTCGAAGACGCCGTCGCCCTCTTCCCATGTCGGAACGGAGAAGACCAGAAAACGACGCTTCAGCGCCTCGTCGCCAATCCTCAAACGACGCTCAACCTCGCGCAGACCTTCGTAACGCTCGCGCATAAGCTCGCCAACGAGCGGCTTACGCATCGAGACGTCGCGCGCGCTTGCCAACGAAAAGGCTTGCCGACTGAAGAAAGGCGCTGGCTCTCTCTCGAGGTTCTCGATCGTTTATACCGCGAGGAACTTGATCGCGCGGGGTACGTCGATCGCGACGCGGCGCGGGAAAACGCGCTCAGTCGCAACGCCGTAGTGGGCGCGACGACGGAAGACGACGTTCCGTGCGAGTATTACGTCATTGGTGCGACCGATCTGGGCAAACAGCAAAAAGACGTCTTCGCCGCGCTTGGAAACGCCGTCAATTTCTGGGTTTACGCTCCCACGCCGCGCGGAGAACTCTCCCCCTTCGACGTCGCGTTTCGCGATCGTCCCGAAGAATTCTTTGACGAATACGGCGTTCTGCGCCCCGAGCGCTGGGATCCGCTGCGTTCCGGCGACGCCCCGCCCTTCTCTCTCCCGATTCCGGAAGAGAACGTCTTTCAGGTCGAATCTCCCATCGAAGAAGGGGAAGCCGCGGCGCTTCTCATTCGCGAACTTTCCGTCAACCCCGCCTCGACGTCGGAGAACGACTTCTACGCCCCAATCCCCTCCGAAACGCTCACGATCGGCGCCCCCGATCCCGAATCGGTTCCGTTCATCGCCGACGAAGCCGCAAAACTCGGATACGCGACGATTCGCGGCGAGGGAGAATCCGCCCCCCACAACCGCGTCTATCGAACTCTCGAACTTCTCGC
Source organism: uncultured Thermoguttaceae bacterium (assembly GCA_934725735.1). Taxonomy (GTDB): domain Bacteria; phylum Planctomycetota; class Planctomycetia; order Pirellulales; family Thermoguttaceae; genus RUG369. The sequence goes on along the minus strand of CAKVCP010000006.1, from coordinate 23,700 downwards.
GCAGTATCTCGAAACGCGCTCGTACGACGTCTTCGGCGAACTTTTGCGACGTCCCGACGTCGAGCGATGGATCAATAGCGTTTGGAATCAATATCCGCTCCCCAAAGGAGAGGAAGAAGAGGCCGACGCGCGTCAAGAAGCGCAAGAATCCGAGGAAGAGGACGAAGGAGAAGACGAATTCCTCTCCGAAGACGCGTCGACGTCCGAAACGCCGAACGCCGCAAGTTTCTGCGCCGGCGCCCTCGTCGAATTCAATCAATATCGAGCGCAAATTCTTCCGTCGATCGTCGATCCGAATCGCTGGTTTCGATACGTCGACGAAGACAATAGCAAGAGGAACCGCTTTTACTCCAAGCTGCGCCGCGCCGCGCACATTCTTGACTCCGCGCTCGTCGATTTTTACGAAGACCAAGGACCGCGCGTCACGGTCGATCCGACGCAGCGCTCGGGGATCGACCTCATGAACGCCGATCTAGCGGAAGGGAAGATCCACGAAGGGGAATACTTTGCGCTAGTCTCGGAAGCGGAGCCTGTCCGACTCGCGGCGAATCTCAAAAAAACAACCCTGAAAAACTGGACGCAACCCCTCGCGAAATTGGTCGCAAAGATATACGCTCCCGACCCCGTCTCACGCGACTCCGACTTCCAAATTCAAGGTTTTCTCAGCGCCTTCTCGCGCGAATTGAACGCGCTGTACGAAGTTCCCGAATTCGGCGCGGACGACGAAGTCGCCGGTTCCTTGGCGCTGCGTCTTATTCTCAACGAGCTCGGGAAATCAACCGTTCCTTCCACTCCCCAATCGGACGTCGTCGAACTTCAAGGGTGGCTTGATCTCCTTTTTGACGACGCGCCGTACCTCATCCTCACGGGCTTCACCGAAAGAATTGTGCCGTCGAGCGTTTCGAGCGATCTATTTTTACCTAACGGCATGTGCGAAACGCTCGGGCTTTCCGACTCGACGCGCGTCTACGCGCGAGACGCGTACCTTGCGTACACCCTTGCGGCGTCGCGCGACGCGTTCTTCGTCGTCTTTAGCGATCGTTCCCTCCAGCAGGATTCGAAACTCCCTAGTCGCTTCCTCTTTGCGACGGATCCCAACGCGATACCGGGTCGCGTCGTCAAGTACTTCGGGGACGAGGGACGCGATAATTTCGAACGCCTTCGTCGTCGTCACGCGGGGCGCGTTTTTCCTCGCCCCGGCGCGTCCGTCGCCTCGACGGAATTGCGCAAAGGATTCCGCGCGCCGATTTTACGCGTGAATTGGGACGCGCTTCTCGCTTCGCAGGAAGGAGCGCGGCGTCTCTCCCTCAACGTCACGGATTTTCAAAAATTTCTCGCAAGCCCGTACGTCTTTTTCCTCGATCGAATCGTCGGTCTTCAGAGCCCGGAAGCCGCGTCGAACGAACTCAACGCGGCGAATTTCGGCAATCTTGCGCACGACGTCTTACGCGCGTTCGGGAAGGACGAAAAGATCCGTTCCAGCGCCAACGAATCGGCAATCTACGCGTGGACGTCGCGCAAACTCGACGATCTCGTCGCGGAGCGTTTTCATGAGTTCTCCTCGCCCTTTGTGCGGGTGCAGGTGGAAGAACTGCGCCGTCGTCTTCGCGCTTTCTCGTCGTGGCAGGCGCGTTGGCGCGAGAGCGGACGCGTCGTCAAATACGTCGAAGAGCCCGCGCGAATCGTTCCGGCGGATCTCGGCGTTAAGGGGCCGACGCCCCCTGGTCTCAATCTTGTCGAAATTCAAGGACGCATCGACCGGATCGACTACGACCCGCGGCGTAATTGCTGGTACGTCTTCGACTACAAAACCTTCGACAACACGGACGAAGGAACGCGCGAGAAAAAAGGGAAAAAGAAGGACGAAATAATCGATCCTACGGAGGAATTGTTGCTCAACTCCCGCTCAGGAAACACGGTCGACCACAAACACGTTCAGCCTCTGCGTTTCGGAGCGAAAAACCCGACGCGCCTCTTCATTCAAAAGTACGGGCTCCACGACTTTGAGGAATTGCATCACGAAACATGGGTAAATTTGCAGCTGCCTCTTTATCGCCATTTTCTGCGCAAAATCTCCCCTTCGTCGGAAAAAGAAGAGGTAAAACTCGGATACATCGTCTTAAACAAATCGGCGAAGACCAAGGCGTATTTGGCGCCGTGGACGGCAAATGACTTGCGCTTCGCCGACGTCGTATGTCGTTGGGTCGTCGATTCGATCCTTGAACTGTGTCAGAAGGGTGAAATCAACCCTCGCGCTCTTCTTGTCGAAGGGATGCGGGAATGCGGAAGATTATTAGAGCCCGAGCGTTTGGTTTTCGACGACTTCTCGCCGATAACGCTGAGCTACCTAGAAGAGCTTTAAAAAGGCTTGAAAAGGATTATTCGCGGTCTTGCAAAAGAAAAGCGCGTCGTTTACAATTCCTGAAAGACGTCTTTTCCGTGAAGTTTCCAACACGGTAGAGACACGACGTTTTCGATCTTAACAAGGTCTCCTCGAGACTCCTATCTCGAGGATTCGTTGAACTTTATTTGAACAAGGAAATTTTCATGTTATCAGGCGTTCTTGGCGGCGTTTTATTCCACTGGCTCGGCGGTCTCGCCTCCGGTTCTTTTTACGTTCCCTATAAAGCGGTCAAAAAATGGTCGTGGGAAGTCTACTGGCTCGCGGGCGGCTTCTTCTCATGGATCATCGCTCCATGGGTCATGGCAAGTTTGCTCACCAACGATCTTGTTACCGTCCTTCGAGAGGGGTTCGCGGCCAATCCTAAGGCGTGTTTCCTCGGCTATCTCTTCGGTATGCTTTGGGGAATCGGCGGTCTGACTTTCGGGTTGACCCTTCGTTATTTGGGGATGTCCCTCGGTATGGCGGTTGCGCTCGGTATCTGCACCGTCATGGGGACGCTCATTCCAGACGTTTACGCGCGAACAATTATTGAGAATATCCAATCGCAACCCCCCTATTGCGTCATTCTTTTAGGGCTTGGCGTTTGTCTCCTCGGCGTTATCATCGCCGGTTTCGCGGGGATGTCGAAAGAGCGTGAAATGCCTGCGGAAGAGAAGAAGGCTGCGGTCAAAGAGTTCAACTTCACCAAAGGAATCCTCATCGCTCTCGTCTCCGGTTTCTTCAGCGCTTGCATGGCGTTCGGCATCCAGGCGATGGAGCCTGTCGCGGAAATCACCGCCGAGCACGGAACGGGCGCTCTCTGGGTTGGTCTTCCCAAGCTTTGCGTGATTCTCCTTGGCGGTTTCACGACCAACTTCCTCTGGTGCTTGTACCTCATGCTCAAGAACAAGACCCTCTACCAGTTCGGCACGACGACGATCAAAGATCCCGATCAGCCCGGTCAGACCGTCAAAGTCAACTACCTGAGCAACCTCTTCTTCTCCGCCCTCGCGGGAACCACCTGGTACTTCCAGTTCTTCTTCTATTCGATGGGCGAAACGCGCATGGGCGAATATAAGTTCTCCAGCTGGACTCTCCACATGGCGTCGATCATCATCTTTAGCTCGCTGTGGGGGCTGCTTCTTCACGAATGGAAGGGCTCCAGCCGCTTTACGAAGGCGCTTCTTGGAATCGCGATCGGCACGCTCCTCTACTCGACGATCGTCGTCGGTTACGGTAATCTTATGAAAGAACTCTCCGCCGAACCTGCGGCGGCTATCGCTGTGGAAACGCTTGAAGGGGACGCGGCGGCTCAAGCCGTTACCGAAGCGGTCGAAGGGATAAACGCGAGTATCGACGCTCTTATCGAAGAAGACGCGGCTATTGAACAACAGGTCGAAGAAACCGTCGAAGAAGTTCTCGAACAGACCAACTGAGAAAAGAGCCCTTTACAAAATCCGCGCTAAAGGATAAATTACCGCGCGCCGTCGTCTATTTCGACGACGGCGTTTTTTTTAGAAACCCTCCGCCCTAAAAGAGCGTCTAAGAAGCGGAGGCGTTTACCCGTCCTCGACGTTAAACCAATGAGGAACAACACTATGCGAACAACAAGAATCATAATGATATCGACGTGCTTCGTCGCGCTTGGAGTTATTTCTCTCCTGACGCCTCGTCGCGCCGAGGCCTTTAACTTCTTCTTCTCTAAAGGGCCATTCGCAATCAGCTTCGGAGCCGGAGCCCCAGCCGCTCCCGCGCCGATTCCAGTAGCGCCCCCCGCGTTTTATCATCCTTCCGCGAGTCTCTACGTCAATCTTGATATTCCCGACGAAGACGTCGAAACGGAATACGTCGTCCCCGAGACGGAGGAAGTTGTTACCGAACCCGAAATCGTTGAACCGGAAACAACATACGTCGACCCCGCAGTCGTCGCGACGCCGAGCGTGATCGTCGTGGAAAGACCCCGCGCCGTCGTCTATGGGCCCGCATATCGCCCCGCGCCATACTTGGCCGCCGTTCCTCCCGCAATTCACGTCGCACCGAAGCCCGCTCCCAGACCCGCGCCCACGCCGGGCCTCATGCCTCCGCGTCCAGGCGCAAACGCGTATCCGGGCCCCTATCCAGTTCGTCCCAATCCCTTCAAACCGAGTCCGTATTTCGGTCCTGGCCCTCACGTTCCCGGCCCCAATCACTTTGGCGGCATGACTCCTCTGGGCCCTGGGCCTCGTCCGGCTTACGGCCCCCGCTAAAAATTATTGCGAAAATTTTTATTTTTCGGCTTAATTGTCTATATTTTATCGTACAGGTAATTAAGCTAGGGTCGAACGGCGCGTAGCCTCCCAGTCCAACAACGCGCGCCGTTCGCGCTCTGGCGTTCTTTCACAATCTTCCGCCGTTTGTTACCATAGACGACTTGAGAGGAGACAAGGAACATGAGAAGAATTCTTTTTTCCCTAGCGACAGCGTCGTTCGTTTTGTCCTTCCTTGCCTTTTGGGGAACGCAAGACGCCCAGGCTTTTTATCCGTCAAGATATCGAGAATATGGCTCGCTGAATCTTCCCACGCGACAGATCGGCGCGCCGACTCCCGCGCTTCCGCGCGTCTACCAGTCCGGTCGAGCGCTCCCCCCGAGTTACTATCGCGGCGGTTACGCGCCATATCGCGGCGGATATAACGCGCGATATTACGGAGCCCCCGTCAATTACGGCTATCGCGGATATTACCGCGCGACGCCTTATCGTTAATAGCAACCTCCATATTTCCTAACGTGTTTGAACGCTTCTTAGAAGGAGTCGCCATGAAACGCACGTCGAAACGTTTAGCGATCGCCGCGTCGTTATTTGTCGTAGCGTCATTATTCGCTTACCCGCGTCAAGCGTCAGCGGACGGTTTTTCCTTTTCCTTGAATTCCGGCGGAACCTACGTCGGCGTCGATCTCGGCGATCGCGGCCCTGGGTTTGTCATCGACACGCTTCCCCCGCCCCCGCCCCCGCCAGTTCGCGGCTACATGCCGCCCCCTCCGAGGTTTGGTCATGTCCCCCCCCCGCCGCACTATGGATATCCGGTCTACCGACCCTACTATCCGCCGTATTTTCGACCGGCGCCGCCGCCAGCGAGACCTTTTCCCGCTGGCCCGCGCCCGGTTACACCCGCGCCTCGTCCCGGCGTTAAACCGGGTGGACCAGGGCCCGGCCCCCACCATGTCGCCGCGCCCAACGGTCGCGTCATAACGCCGCGTCCGTCGACTCCGGCGCAAGCGCCTCATCCAGGCGGTCCGATCCATGCGGCCCCGCCTCGGCGATGATTCTGACGACGCATCCCCGCGTCAACCTGAAAGTCGCGACTTCGGTCGCGGCTTTTTTTGTACCCAAACATTTTTTAAAGAAAAACGTCAAAAACGCTTGATTTTCACTTCGTAATTCTAGAAAATATTTACGCAGTTCGTAGAAATTGGTTCTTATTCAATTTTGCGAGCGTACTGAATCCGTTACATTTATCGCAGGAGGACAGACATGAGAACGACACGTCGTGATTTTATCAAAGCGTCGGCAGTAGCGGGCGCGGGTTTCCTTGTAGCCTCGGGAAACGCTTTTAAACCCGCGCGCGCGTCGGCGCTTCAAAGCGTCGCGGTCGCGGGCGTCGGCGTTGGCGGCAAGGGCGCGGGAGATATCACGCAAGCGGGATATTACGGCAAGGTCGTCGGCCTTTGCGACGTCGACTACAACACTCTTGCCGGTAAGAAAAAAGAATTTCCCGACGCGAAGACGTATACCGATTATCGCGAACTTTTCGCGGAAATGGGAGACAAATTTGACGCCGTAACGATCAGCACACCCGACCATATGCACGCGATTATCACCGCCGCGGCGATGAAGATGGGCAAGCACGTCTACACGCAGAAACCGCTCGTGCGAACGATCTACGAAGCGCGCTGGATGCAAGAACTCGCGAAGAAGACCGGCGTCTGCACGCAGATGGGCAACCAAGGAAGCGTCAGCGACGGGCTCCGCAAAACCGCCGCTCAATATAAAGCGGGCGTCATCGGCGATATCTCCGAAGTCCACGTTTGGACGAATCGTCCTATTTGGGCGCAAGGCCCCAATCGCGCCATGACGATGGAGAAATTCATCGAACAAACGAAGAAGGATGAAACCGACGAAGAAGTCGTTCAAGATCTGATCGAAGAAAAGAAGGGACAAGTCGCCGCAGCTCTCAAGAACGTCGATTGGGAATCGTGGATCGGCGTCGCGCCCAAGCGCGAATTCTGGCCCGGCATTTATCATAGCTTCCAGTGGCGCGGATGGTGGGATTTCGGCACCGGCGCTCTCGGCGACATGGCTTGCCACAACGTCAACATGATCTTCAAGGGAACCGATTTGCGCAACCCGTCGAGCGTCGTCGCGACTAGCTCCGGACACGACTTCGACTCCTTCCCCGCGAGCTCGACGACCACCTTCGAATTCGAACCCAACGAGAATCGCGGCAAGATCAAATTCGTATGGTACGACTCTTCTCAGACGCCTCCGACCGAACTCACCAAGAAGTACGGGTTCAATAACGTCGACGCGGGCGGCGGATGCTTCGTCATCGGTTCCAAGGGCGCTGGCCTGGGCGGAACCTTCCATGAAGAAGGCGGCAAAGAGATTCCGTGGATTCCCGAAGATCAGACGGAATTCGTTATCGCTCCGATCGACGAACAAGGTCGCGACGACGACGCGCGTCATAAGTACGAGTGGTTCCAAGCGATTTGGCAGGACAAGCCCGAAATCTGCTGGTCGAACTTCCCGAATCACGCCGGTCCTCTCACCGAAACGATCCTCCTTGGCAATCTCGCCATTTGGGCGGCGGCGAAGGGCGAAGGCGAAAAGGTTCTTTGGGACGCGAAGAATCTCAAGGTCACGAATCTTGACCAACTCAAGACGCCCGGCGTCGCCGAGCTCGTTAAGCCCGTCTACCACAACGGTTACGACCAAGTTGACGAACTCTTCTAATGTTTCCCTTGTCGCGCGACGCTTGACTCTAGCGTCGCGCACGTAAAATAGAAACGCCCCGAACGTCAAATTTACCGTCTCGCGGGCGTTCTTTTGTTTTTGCAGATTCTCGCCGTCCCGCGCGGCGTTTACGACGGATGGATAGATATTGAAACGATGAAGAGTTTTCTTATTCGCTACAGCGCCATGCGCACGGTTGCGCGAATCGTTTGTTCGGAAGAGGACGCGCAATCGCTGCGTCATGGGGTCAAGATCGCGGTTCGAACCTTGCGCGGTCTTGAATTGGGAACGATCGTTTGCGAAGCGAGCCTTGAACAAATCCAAGAAATGGTTTTCGGGCCCTCCTCCCACGCGAAATCGCCGGACGCGTCTGCCGACAGCCCCAAAAAGGATTCGATTCCCCAGCCAGAATTCGTTCGCGTCCTTACGGATCAAGACAAGGAACGGATCGCGAATAACAAGGCGCGCGAAAAAGAAGACTATATACGCTGTCTAAAAACGGTTCATCGTTTTAACGTCGCGCTTTCTCTCGTCAAAATCGAGCGTATTCTTGGGGGCGAGCGTCTCATCGTCTACTACGTCGCGGAGGGACGCGTCGATTTCCGCGAACTCGTTCGTTCCCTGGCGGCGGAATTTCAGACGCGCATTGAGATGAAACAAATCGGAGTGCGCGACGCGACAAAACTCCGCGAGGTGATCGGAGACTGCGGACGCGAAGTCTGTTGCAATACGTTCCTCATCCGTATGCCCTCCGTTGCGATGAAGGTGGCGAAACTCCAAGTGGAAACGTGCGATCCGTCGAAAATCTCGGGACACTGCGGTCGCCTAAAATGTTGTATGCGCTATGAGAACGACTGCTACTGCGAACTGCAAAGGAAATCCCCCGCGATCGGCTCTTACGTCTCGACGGAAGCGGGCGTCGGTCGAGTCGTCGATCAGCAGCTTCTGGCGCAGAAAGTCGTCGTCGAGATATTAAACGACAACGACCGGGAAGGGCGGCGCGTCGTCCTTCCTACGAGCGAAGTTCGTCCGATCAAGAACGCGCCTCAACGAAAATCGCGCAATGCGTTCAAGGGCGAAAAAAACGCGACGGCGCCAACGGAGGCGAAGTCGGAGCAAACGCCGTCGGACGAGTCGACCGTTTTCAACGTAATCGATATGCTCAGCGTCCCCAATAAAGAGGACGAATCGAACGAAACGGCGGAATAACGCGCTCGGGGGGCTTTCCCTTATTTTCTCGCGGCGCGCGCCGTCAAATACTCTAAGAGCGCTTTATCAAAGGGAATCGTCACATCGAGCTCGACAAAGTCGAATTTCGCGCGCGAACCCTCGCGGCGAAAACGTTCCCGAAACGCGTCGAGCGACTTGAGATAATCGTCTCGCACCGCTTCGGCGTCGACCACCATCGTTTCTCCCGTTTCCGGGTCTTCAAGCTCGACCGTTCCCTGAAAAGGAAAACGCGCCTCGGCGTCGTCGAGGATGTGAAAAATAATCACGTCGTGCCCCGCGTGACGCAACCGATAAATCGCGCGGAGCGTCTCTTCCGGATCGCCTAAGAGATCGGAAAAAATCATAATCAGAGACGCGCGTTTCAGCATCCCCGCCAACTGCGCAAGAGAATGAGCCACGTTCGTTTCTCCCGCGGGGCGCAACTGCGCAAGGGTCGACAAGACCGATCCGAACTGAGAACGCTTAGAACGCGGCGGAAGCGATTTGCCAAGCTTTTCGCCAAAAGTCGCTAATCCGACGGGGTCTTGGCGACTAATCATGAGATAACAGAGCGCCGCAGCTAAAGAAATCGCGTAGTCAAACTTTGTCACGCGTTCGCCGTTAGCGGCGCTCCCCATCGAGGCGCTCGAATCCACGACGAGCCAGCCCGTCATGTTCGTCTCCGCCTCATATTTCTTCACGTAATATTTGTCCGTCCGCGCGTAAAGAACCCAGTCGAGATCCTTCGGATCGTCCCCCCGCTCATATTTTCGATGCTCGCTAAACTCGACGGAGAAGCCCTGCAACGGACTCGAATGAAGTCCGTGCATGAAGCCTTTCACGATGAATTGAGCCTTCAAATCGAGACGTTTGATCGACTGAACGACGCTCGGTTTCAAATACGCTTCGCTATTTTGCACAGCAGCTCCTTGCGCGTCACGCCGCGTCCGTCATCTGGAAAACGGGTAGCAGCAGCGCGAGAATGATATAGAAGACCGCGCCCGCGAGCATCAACAACATCATCGGTTCAAGTAAGCGAACCATAATGTCGATTTTTTTCGAAAGTTGACGCTCTAACGAATCGGAAAGATTGAGCAAGACCTTTTCCAGGGTGTTGGACTCCTCGGCGATCGAGATCATCGTCATCGCCTGAGGCGGAATGAGCCCGCTCTCTTGCAGCGGCTTCGACAGGGGTTCCCCTGCGGAAACGGCGTCGACGGCCTTTTCGACGGAGGCCTGCAAAAGGGCGTTGCCCGTCGAACGCGCGCTAATCTCGAGAGCGCGCAAAATCGGCACGCCGTTTTGCAAAAGGGTTCCGAGAACGCGGCAGAGCTTCGAAACGGCGGAACCTTGCGCGACGGGACCTATCACGGGTATGCGGAGCTTCCATTTGTCGAGAAAACGCCTTCCCGACTTCGTCGACGCTTGAATTTTCGCCCATACGACGAACGCGATCAACCCGCCCAGAAGATAGAAGCCGTATTTGCCGCAGAAATCACGGAACGCCAAGAGCCAAACGGTCGCGATTGGGAGGCTCTTTCCGCTGTCGACGACGGATTCGAACATCGGCTCGAATTTCGGGACGAAGGCGATCAAAAGGACGGACACGACGATAACGCCGACGGTCGCCAAAACGCTCGGATAAATCATCGCGCCTTTAATACGGGACTTAATTTCCTCTTGATCTTCGATGAATTTCGCGGTTCTTTTGAGCGCGGCCTCCAAGAAGGCGCCTTCGTTTCCCGCGCGAATAACGCTCAGCGTCAGATCGTCGAAGACTTTGCTGTGCGAAGCGAAAGCGGCGTCGAGACTTTGACCGTCGGCGACTTGATCGCCAATATCCTGCACGACCTCGCGAAGCGCGGCGTTCGGCGTTTGCTTGCTCAACGCTTGGAACGCCGTGAGCACGGGCACCCCGTTCTCGAGTAGTTCCCCGAGTTGCGTAAGAAAGTCGGCGACGGCGGCGGTCGGCGGCTTTTTTCGAAACCACTTGTCAACGTTGACGTCGTTCTTATGCGCGTCTTCTACGGAGATCGGAAATAGTTTCTGTGCGGCGAGGCGTTCGAGGGCTTCTTTCCGCGTGTTGGCGGTCATGAGCCCCACGACGTCCTTACCGGCGCGCGACTTCGCTTTATATTTAAACTCAGGCATGCTCTCAGAATTTCGACAATAGCTTGTTATAAAGGGCGTCGTACTCAAGCGCGCTCTTTTGCCACGAATGATCGCAATTCATCGCCGTGCGCATCATTTTTTGCCATTCGTCGGGATGGTGACGATAGAGCTCCAACGTCCAGTTTAGAGCCTTCGTCATATCGTCGGCGGAGAAGCAATAAAGGAGGAAACCATTGGCGATTCCCGCGCGGATATTCTCTTCCGATCCGTTGACGACCGTGTCGTGCAATCCGCCGACGTTATGCACAACCGGAAGGGTTCCGTAACGCAAGCTATACATCTGATTGAGTCCGCACGGCTCGTATCGACTCGGCATTAGGAAAACGTCGGAGCCCGCTTCAATGCGGTGTGAAAGCGCGACGGAGAATGTGTCGCGCAGCGCGAAGTTGCGCGGATAACGATACGCTAAACCGCGGAATCGATCACCCAATTCGCGCTCTCCCGATCCGAGAACCACAAATTGAACGCCGTATTGTTCGATAAAATTACCCGCGACTTCGGCGACAAGATCCAATCCTTTTTGAGGATCAAAACGGCTTACCACGCCTAGAAGGGGCGTCTTCGGTTCCACTGGAAGACCGACCTCTTCTTGAAGTCGCGCTTTGCACTCGCTTTTTCCTGGATAGATATGATCGACGTCGTAATTTGCAGGCAGATACTCGTCCTTCGCGGGATCCCATTCGTCCGTGTCGATACCGTTGAGAATACCGAATAGGTCGTTCGCGCGTTCTTTCAAGACGCCTTGCAACCGTTCGCCAAAGGGCTTCGTCTGAATCTCCTGCGCGTATTGTGGGCTGACCGTCGTGATCGCGTCGGAAAAAACGACGCCCGATTTCAGGTAATTAACCTGACCGTAAAATTCCATCTTGTCGTAGGAGAAGAGGCTCCAATCGAGTCCCAAGGAATCCATCGCGCCGCGCCAGAATCTTCCTTGATGGCGAAGGTTATGGATCGTCAACACCGTTTTGATTCGGTCAAACAAGGGCGCGTCGTCCCCCGCGACGTCGGTGATCTTGGGATACGCAAGTCTGCCTAAGGACGAAGGCCCGTCCAAACGCGATCGAGACCGATACAGAGTGTCGAGATAGACCGGAACCAACGCCGTCTGCCAATCGTTGACGTGGATTATGTCGACCTCCAACGACAAGCGGCGAATAAGTTCGAGCGACGCGCGACTTAAAAAGGCGAATCGTTGGAAATTATCCGCATAATCGACCCCTTGATAGTTGTAGATTCCTTCGCGTCCGTAGAAGTCGTTGTGCTCGATAAAATAGACCGTCGCATTCGTTCCGTCCAGCGTCGCCTTACGAACGCCGCCGCGACATTCCTTCTTACCCATCGGCGCGCTCAGCGTGACCCCGTACATCGCCTCGGGCTCCTCGCCGCAGTTCTTGAGAAACCAATCGCGAACGCAACGATAGTAAGGAGTCACAATGGAGACTTCTCTACCAAGAAGGGAAAGCGTCTTAGGAAGAGCGCTACAAACGTCGGCCAAACCGCCAGTCTTCGACCAAGGGGTCGCTTCGCTAGTAACAAATAGAATGTGCATAATGGCTGATCCTTAATGGCGACGCCTCGTCCCGCTGAATCGCAGACCCGAAGCGGTAATTCTTCAGTCCGGCGTCTCCGCCGTGCTTTAAGCTGAATTTAGACGCGATTATCACTCAACGCGTCTTTCCGCGTCGTCCCAGTTTAGTGATAAATTTACCCCAAAATTTTCTTTTGGAAAGTTGCGCCCTTACTCTATCTTCCTAACCACCCATTATATTAAGTATTCTACTATTATGCGACGCCACCGGTAAAAAAACAGAGAATTCGTCCCTTTTCTGGGCAATAGCCATACGCTATAAACGTATAGCAATAAAGGAATTAAAGATTTTCTCTAGAAAGTCGCAAAACGCTCTGTTTCGACGCAGTTCGTCCAATTTATGAAACGCGTCGACAAAAAATGGCGCGACGACGTCCCGAAAAAACCTTTTCGCGACGCGTTATTCCTCACGAAGTTCGTAAAAATCGCTTGGGAGTCCGCTGGAGCCCGCGTTCCCACGCGCCATTTGCGGCCAGCGGCTCGAATAGTCGCGACTATCTTGACTTTAGGGACTTGACGCGCCAACCCTAAAGCGGTTACAATGAGAGTTTAAAAACGATTTAAAGAAGCGTGTAAGACCGGCGCGGGGTTCAGGGACGCGAAACCCCTTGAACGATTTTGGTCGTTTAGGAAGTTTTATCGATGGCAGAAGCACAAAAACCAAAACTATGGCTCGCAAGGCCGTACGATCCCGACGCGGTGGAAAGGATCGCGCGTCAAACGAAGATCTCGCCCCTTGTGGCTCAAGCCTTATTGGGTCGAGGCTTCCGCGAACCTGATAAAATCATTTCCTTTCTTGCGCCGCCAAGTCTATCTCGAGGTCTGCATAATCCGACGCGGCTGCCTGGTTGCGTTCAGGCGGCCAAGTTTCTCGCCAAAGCGATCCGCGCGCAAAAGCAAATCGTCGTTTACGGCGACTACGACGTCGACGGAATGACCGCCACAGCCGTTCTCTTACAAGGGATTAAAAAATGCGGCGGAAAATGCGTCTTCTACGTGCCTAATCGTCTTGAAGAGGGATACGGGCTCAATTGCGCCGCGCTCAAACGCCTCAAGGAGGAAAACGGAGCGCAAGTCGTGGCGACCGTCGACTGCGGAATCATGAGCCTTAAAGAAGCGGCCTATGCCAAAGAACTCGGGCTCGATCTCGTCATAACGGATCACCATTCGCCTCTTGTCGACGAGAAGACGGGACGCCAAGTCCTTCCCGACTGTCCGGCGATCGTCCATCCGAAGCTTGAAGTCGAGGGGGAGCCGCCCTATCCTTTCCCCGAAATTTGCGGGGCGTTCGTCGCGTTCAAACTTGCGTGGCAACTGGGCGTCGAAATGGGGCCCGACGGGGTGAAGACGTCGCAAGAGATGCGCGAATTTCTCCTCGGAGCGATCGGCTACGCGGCGCTTGGAACGATCGCCGACGTCGTGCCGCTACGCGACGAAAACCGAACGCTTGTTCGTTATGCGCTTGAACGTTCCCTTGTCGATCATCTTCCGATGGGAGTCAAATTCCTTCTAGAATATTCCTCGACGCGTCCTAAACGCATTACGAGCGACGACGTCGGCTATATGATCGCGCCGCGTCTCAACGCTGCGGGGCGCGAAGTTCTGAATGAATCGACTCCCAAAGACGCGGACGACGAAATTAGCTGGCAGCGCGGAAAACAGCTTCTCGCTCACCCGCATCAACTCGCCGCGGCGGGACAGATGGGGCTCGCGACCCTTGGCGTCGAACTCTTAATCACCAACGATCCGTCGCGCGCGCGCGAACTCGCTCCCTACGTCAACTCCCTCAACGCGACGCGACAAAAACTAGAACGCCGCATCATGACCGAAGCGCTCCAGATGATTAACGAGCGTTATCTCGACGCCCCCGCGTTTGTTCTCGCGAGCGCGTCATGGCATCCCGGAGTCATCGGAGTCGTCGCCGGGCGTCTCTCGGATCGATTCTATAAGCCGACCGTCATGATCGCGCTGCGCAATCCGGAACTCAACCCCGGTTCGGCGCGCGGAGTCCCCGACAGTTCCTTCAACATGTACCAAGCGCTCGACGCATGTTCCGACCTTCTCGTTCGCTACGGCGGACACGCGGGAGCCGCTGGGCTCGGAATTAAAGAAAAAAATGTCGACGCGTTTCGCGAGAAGTTTTGTCAATACGTTTCGAGTCATTTTAACGCGGACGAGTACCAGCCGCGCGTCTACCTCGACGGCGAAGCGCCCTTTGCCGCGATTACGCTCGCGGCGTTCCGCGATCTCGAACGTCTCGCTCCCTTCGGTGCGGAGAACCCCTCCCCCGTCTTTGCAACCTACGGGGTCACCCTCGTGAACGCGCGACGCGTCGGAAAAGTCAAGCCGGGGACGGGAACTCAGCAGGGGAACGTCTGCCAGGCCCGTTTCAGGCAATTCCAAACGGAACGCAAAGCGGTTGCGTTCAATCACGGCGACTGGGCGGACGAACTCGAGCGTCTACGCGCGGAAAATCCGAATTATCTTTACGACGTCGCCTATTCGATCGCCTTCAACGATTTTTATCAACAAGTGGAGTTGCGTCTTCTCGACTGGCGCCTCTCCACTCTCGACAAACACGGAGACTAAACGCCATGACGTCCACACGCCGATCTTTCCTTTTAGGGAGCGTCGGAGCGGCCCTCGTCGCTTTCGGCTCGCGTTCCTCCTCTTCCCGCGCTTTTGACGACGCGCTCCAGCTCCAAGGAACCGAAGACGAGTTTCGTCGTTACGCGCCTCTTCAGACGCGCGAACTTGAACTTCGAGATTATCACATCCACATTCGCGGCGGGATGACGCCCGAGCTCGCTTACAAACGAACCCTCGCGACCGGCGTGCGTTCCGGCGTACTCGAAAACGTCGGAAGGGAATGGCCCCTCCATTCGAACGAACTCCTCGACGCGTTCATTCTCGACGTCGAAAAATTCAACGCGACCCTTCCCGTCGCCGAGCGCCTCAAAATCGGGATCCAAGTCAACGATCGCGACTGGCATACGGCGATCGATCCCAAAATTCTTAAACGTCTCGACTACGTTCTCGCCGACACGATGATTATGGGAAAACGTCCGGACGGCTCCGACGAACGCCTCTGGCTCCTTCCGAAAGATTACGACGTCGATCAAGACGAATGGTTTGAGCGTTACTTTCAGCATTGCATGACGGTCGTATCCGAACCGATCGACATTCTCGCGAACGTCACCTGGCTCCCCGACTTCATCGCGCCGCGTTACGACGAGCTGTGGACGGAAGAGCGCATGCGCGCGCTCATTCAAAAAGCCGTCGACGGGGGAAAAGCGCTCGAAATCCAAGCCGAATCGGCGTTCCCGAAGCCGCAATTCGTGAAACTTGCGCTCGAAATGGACGCCAAATTCTCCTTTGGCAGCAATAATTTCGACGCGAAGCTTAAGAACGCCGACGCCTGGAAACGCAACATCGAACTCTTCAAATTGACCAAAGAGAATCTCTGGCGCGACAGATAAAAGAAAAAGCCCTGCGTTTGCGCGGGGCTTTTTTAATTCTTCCGACTTCAAAGACCAATATCAGAACCAACTACACGTGAAACCGCCGTCGACGTAAAGGGTCGAACCGGTAATATAACTTCCGGCGTTCCTCGAAAGCATCAGTAGCGCGGCGCCGACGAGTTCGTCCGGAGAACCGTAACGACGCATCGGGGTGCCGTTCATGATATTTTCCACACGCTTGGCGTCGAGGAGCTTTTTATTCTGTTCAGCGGGGAAGAAACCGGGACAAATCGCGTTGCAACGAATCCCCTTCGCGGCGAATTCCTGCGCGATATTCTGAGTGAGACTCACGACGCCCGCCTTCGAAGCCGCGTAGGCGAAAACGCGCGACAAAGGACGATCGGAATTAACGCTCCCGATATTGAGAATCGAACCCCCGTCTTCGTTCGCAAGCATCGTCTCGATAAAAACCTGACACGACAGCATCGTCCCTTTGAGATTGATCGCCATGATCTTATCCCATTCGTCGGCGTCGACGTCAAGGAAACTATTCCCAACGTTCGCACCCGCGCAATTGACGAGCATATCGACCTTGCTCGTAAGTTCCAACGCGCAATCGCGCAACGAGATCAAGGACTCCTTGTCGGTAGCGTCGGTCTTATGAAACAGAACGTCGAGCCCTTCTTTCTTAAACTCGGCGACGGCGTTCCGTCCCGCCTCTTCCTTTCTTCCGGCGATAACGACCTTCGCGCCGTTCTTCGCCAGCCCGTGCGCTAACGCGCGTCCCAACGCTCCGGCGCCGCCGATAACGACCGCCGTTTGACCTTTCATTCCAAAGAGTTCGTCTAAATAACTTACGCTACTCATAATTTCGAGACCATATCTTGACGACCCGCGCTTCGAGCGAGTCAATTCTTCACGCGATTATGTTCGTCAACCTTAACGACCTTCGCGCGATAATTCGCGAGTTCCGCTTCTTCGAACTCCGCGTACGTGATAATCACGAGCACGTCGCCCTTATAACCTTCACGCGCGGCGGGTCCGTTGAGCATGACCGTTCCGGAGCCTGCAGGAGCCTCGATCGCGTACGTCACGAGACGTCGACCGTTGTTGACGTTGAGTACATGAACAAGCTCGCCGGGTAAAATATCGGCGGCTTTAAGGAGATCCGAGTCGATCGCAATGCTCCCTTCGTATTCCAAAAAACACTCGGTGAGCGTTGCGCGATGAATCTTTGATTTTAACATTGTGCGGCGCATAAGCAAACGTCCTTTGCCATAAAATGAACGGCGTTGAGACGCGGCGATCCGTCTCCGCCGGTCCTCAACAGCCCTACCATTATACACTTTCCCGCGTCTCAATAAAGAGGGGAACGCATGGAGAGGGATTCCCGCGCATTTCTCAACCCTTATTCCTTTTTTCCTCTATTTTTCTCCAGCGCTTGAAACGCCCGCGCCGTAACGCTACAATGAGGGAAAAGGCGACGGAGTGAAAAGACTCCGCGACAACGCGCGTTATACACAGAAAGAAGGTTGCGATGGCAAAGATCGACGTCTATAAGGAATGGCTCAAGATCGAGGCGACAAATCGTCCGCTCAACTATTATCAACTTCTGAAGTTCAATCATTTTGTCGACGATCCGAAAGTTATCCGCGAACAGTACCGTAAGTTAAACGCCTATATCCGCAAGTTTGCCACGGGAGACTATATCGAGGAATCGCAAGCGCTCCTCAACGAGCTCGCCAAAGCGATGCTCTGCCTCACCGACGCCGAACGAAAAGCGGAATACGATCATAGCCTTGGTCGAAAAGTCGCCGGACAAAGCGAAACCGACGCCTACGGACGCCGTTCTCTCGAAACGATTTTGCGCGATGATCGCATCGCAACCCCCGAGCAAATCAAAAAGGCGAAGAACTATGCCGAGGCGCTCGGCGTCGGATTGCACCAAGCGCTTATGCAACAGAAGGTCGCGGATCCCGAAAAGATCATGCTCGCCTACGCGGAATCGATCGGCGTTCCCTTCGTGAGCCTTGAAGACGTTCCCGTCGACGAATATTACGCGCCCCAAATCAACCCTGTCATGGCGCGACAACACTCTTTCGTTCCCGTCATGGCGGACATGGGCAAATTGATCCTCGCATCCCCCGAACCCCTTGGAGTCGACGTCGAAGACGAACTGCGCATGCTCTTTGAAATGCCGGTCAGCTACGCGATTTGCACGCCGCAGCAAATCAACGCCGCGATCGCGAAATATTATCCGCGCGACGCCGTCCAGCAGATCGTTCAGCGCTCCGGCGACGCCAAAGCCGACGCGCCCGTCGCCCCCGTCAAAGTCAAGAAGCCCAAAACCGCGTCCGTCGAAAAAGTCTATACTCCTGCGGCGAAAAAGAACCGCGTTAAAATCTCGATCGTCTGCTTTAACTTCGCCTTCATGGCGGGCGTCTTCGGCAGTACCTTTCTCATGAAACACCCCGGACTTCCCCTTAAAATAGGGATCGGCTTAGCGCTGGGCGCGGTCGCCTTTGCGGCGGCTTGGTTCTTGGCGCCCGCCTCTATGCCGGAAGACGAATGAAGTCTTCTTGACGTCCTTTGACGTTTATAGAAAACGAGTCGTCCCATCGCTCCTTTACGACGGGACGACCTTTTTTTCACATAATCAATCACACGTGAAACCGATCGTAGCGATCGCAACAATCGACGCATACCTTCTTTCCTTCAACGATCCGTATCCAGTTCGCCGCCGTCCTTTCGCCGCACTTTTCGCACGTATAAGACTCAAAGATCCGCGCGCGCTCCGGAACGCTTATCTTAGTTTCCTTCACGACGAACATCTCTTCTTGTTTGATCGTCTGATAGTATTCCAACATCTCTGGGCGCGACATTTCCGGATTCGCATGATTCAAAACAAGTCGAACCGATTTCCCCGTCTTACGATTATAAAACGAAAACGCTTGCTTTCCCGTCATGTGGAAAAGGAGATTCCCCTTCCCTACGCTGCACCCTAGAACAACCTGAATCGCGTCGCAACCGCACGCGTCGTTTTCGGAAACGCAGACGGTCTTCTCGTCCTCCGAAAAAGTCAGTTCTAGGAGATCGATCGCGTACAAAGCGGCGCGAAAACCAATCGTCAAACCTGGACAAACATGTCCATGAAACGCCGCGCATTTTTGCCATAATTCGTTTTTATCCGCCATATGTAAAGCCTTTCATAATAGAGGGACAATCCAGCTGCTTCCACAACATTGAACGATCTCAACGTCGATATCGTAGACGTCTTTGATCGTAGCGGGCGTAATCGTTTCTAGTCCTCCGTAAGAACATAATCTTGAATCCTTTAAAAAAAGGAAACGATCGCAGTATCTGCGAGCAAGATTCAAATCATGCAAGACCGCGACAACGCTGATATTTTTGCGACGACAAATTTCTTGAATCAGCTTCAAAATTTCGTGCTGATTCTTAAGATCAAGACTGCTCGTCGGTTCGTCCAATAAGAGATATTTAGGTTCTTGCGCGAGCGCTCTTGCAATCGTCGCTTTCTGAAGTTCGCCCCCGGAGAGTTCGTCCAGATACCGAGTTGATAAAGAAGCGACGCCAAGTTCGCATAAGATCTTTTCGACGAGCTTCTTGTCCGCGGTCGTCACGTTCCAAACAACGTGAGGAGTTCTTCCTAAAAGGACGGAATCGAAAACCATAACGCGCGGAGTTTCATTGCGTTGCGACACGGTCGCCATTTTCTTAGCCATCTCGCGGCGCGGCGTACGTTCCACACATTTGCCGTCGATAAAAGCGGCGCCGCCGTTCGGTCGAAGCGTCTTATTCAAGCATTTTAAAAGCGTGCTCTTCCCCGCGCCGTTCTGGCCAAGGATCGCGACAAAGCAACCTTCCTCCAAATCGCATGTCAGGCGATCGAGAATTCGTTTGCTATTCGCGTGGTAAGCGAAGCTCAGTTCCTTGATCTCAATCATATCGACGTTTCCCCTTTATAAGAAGCGCTAAAAAAACGGGAGCGCCGAGAAACGAAGTCACCGCGCCAACAGGAAGAACCACAGGAGCAATAATTAGTCGTCCAAAAGTATCGGCGGCAATCAAGAGACATGCTCCGGCGATCGTAGAGGCAGGCGTCAAAAAGCGATAATCATCGCCGACCCATTTGCGCATAATATGCGGGGCTACTAATCCCACGAAGCCAATGATCCCAACGAAGGAGACGCAAACGGCGGCGGCCAGCGAACATATCGTCATACTCAGTAAAACCGTGAGATTCGCGTTGATTCCAAGTCCCTGCGCCGTATCGACGCCATGACTTAGCGCGTTAAACTTCCAAGAGTTAGCAGTTAGAAAAATCATAGTCGCGACAAAGGCGCCGCCCATGATCGCGTTTTCGCTCCAATCCGCGCCGCCAAGATTTCCGAAGGTCCAAAAGACCACGGCCCCGAGTTGCGTTTCGTCTGCGAAAAACTGAAGGAGTGAAAAACCGCCGGTAAACAACGAACTCAAAGCGACCCCCGCGAGAATCAAAGAATCCGGCCCCATCTCTTGTTTGAAACGCGAGAGGAGGAGAATCACGAACGCAGACGTCGAACCAAAAATGAACGCGCAAAAAGTCACGACGTACGGATTGTCAATCTCCATCGCGACCGCGCTTGCGCCAGAGGTAACGACCCCGCCGCCAAAGACGACAATGCCGAGCGCGGCGCCAAACGCGGCGCCCTGCGAAACCCCAAGAATCGACGCGGACGCCAGCGCGTTTTGCAGAACGCATTGCATCGTCGCGCCGCACGCCGCAAGAGTCCCGCCCACAACAAGAGCCGCAAACGCGCGAGGAAGACGTATGTCCCAAACGACGGCGACGTTTCGTCGATCGCCTCCGCCGAAAAGAGCCGTCAAAACGTCTTTAAAACTTATCTCGATCGCGCCCCTGGAAAGAGAAAATAAGACGACTCCAAGCGTTGCAAGAAAAATCGCGAAAACGACGGCGCGTTTCTTCGCAAGACTCCTCTCGTACGCGGTAAAATGAACGTCTCGTTCTTCCGTCATCGCGCCTCGTCCAATCCAATAGGACCGTAAAACGCCCCTATTTCTTCAAGCGCCGACATAAGATCGCTTCGCCCTAAAAAGAACTCAAAGATCTCTTCTGCTTTTTCGCGCGCGTCGACGTCTGCAAAACGTTGCGGATAGAGAATCGAACCGATAAAGTAGCAGTTGGCCAGTGAAATTTCTAGATTATTGAAATAACTAGTGGAGCTCGGATGCTGATAAACGAGCCCGGTCGAAAAGGCGTCGAGACGTTCGTAAAAATCAGGACGCTTTTTCTTGTCCTCTCTCACTAACGGAACTCCGCCAAAATCGCAGAAGATATAATCAGGGTTCCACTCGAGAATTTGTTCGCGGTCAACGATCGCCGCAGGCGCCCCGCTTTGACGCGCCGCGATATTTTTCGCATTCACTGCGTCTAATACTGGGTCTTGCAATCTTACGCTTTCGATTCCATGAACGCCCTTGAAGGTCGCCGCTGCGGAAAGAACCGAAGGTCTCTCGGCTTCTGAAACGCCGCGCGTTCTCTGACGAAGATCCTCTAGAGAATCGCTGAGATACTTGACAATCGCGTCGGCGCGATCCCTGACGCCACAAACTTCGCCAATGAGTCGAAGCGACTCTTCATAATCTTTATCGAACAACGTCCCGGCGCTCACGGCAAAAACCGGGACGCCTGTTTTCTTTTCCAAATCCCTTACCGTCGCTTCAGGATACGTGCAAAGAATAACGTCGGGTTCAACGGCGACTATCTCCTCGGAATAATAATTCGTATTTCCCATCGCGTCCGTACCCACGACAGGAATTTCTTTCCATGCGTCTTTTGCCGCAAACGCGTACGCCGTTAAGGGCGATATCTTGTCCGAGGACAAACTTCCGACTCCCACGACATTCTCCGTTAATCCAAGATAAACGACCATTCGAGGCGTGTTGCCCAGCGCCACGATTCGCTTGACCTCGGTTGGCAGCGCCACCTTGCGCCCAAGCGCGTCGACTACGTAACGCGACGTCGCGGGCGCATCACCGGTCGTATCCGTCCGAAGATTGCCTCTCGTCCAAAAAACGCATGCGATAATAAGAACGATAAGTACTGAAATACTCCAATATTTTTGGCGTCGCACTATTTAACATCCAATCTTTTCAAAAAAAGCGAATCATCTTCCACTAATTCCAAGCTCCCAAAGACAAGCGCCAAGCGCTCCTAAAAGAGCTCCGAGGCAGGCCTGCGCGGCAAGAGTCCGCGTTTTTTTCATTTTCTCCGCCTCCTCAAGAGCGGTCGCGTCGTCTCCCTGTCTATACGCGCGGAGGGCGCGAAAGAAGCGGAGCGCAAAAAGAAATCCAAAAGGGAACGCGATTATGAGCGCCGCCAATTCTTTCGGAGTCGAACGTCGCAGACCTAAAAGCGCGTAAAAATCAGAATCGACCCAGCTCGACGACGCGTCGTTCGTCTCTTCGTCTACCGGAATATTGCGCGGCGTTCCTTCCCCGCGCGCCCACTCGGGGGACGACTCCGAGGTTGGATCAAAGAGAAGGAGCGATTCGACCGGAACGTCTTCGTTTAGCTCGGGCAATTCAATCGCTTCGGGGGGCGCAAGCGCGGAGGGCTTCGTTTTCGTCGCGTTTTGCGCCCTCGCCAATTTGGCGCGCGCTTCATGACGTTCCAAAGTCGAGGTTCCCTCTTCTCGCGGAAGAGAGCGCCACGCCAGTCCCCACGCCGCGTCGCGAACGACGTCGGGAATCGGCGGAGAATCGTCGCGATCGGATTGCGATTCGGAAGAATCTGGAGGCGTTAAATCGTCCGTTTCGAACACTTCTACTCTCTAAAAACCAAACGACGGAAAACAAGAAGAACAACGCCGATGATAAAATCGACGATAAGCCAGTTTTTAGCGGACTCGGCGAGACGCCTTGCCCTTGCGTAATCCTCCTTACTGCGAGCGTCGTTGGCCATGATAGCGTAGACGATTCCGACAAACGAGGTCGGCAATCGCCACACGCAAGCGGCAAGAACGCCCCAATAGAGAAAATTCGGGATTTCAAAAGGAGACCAGGTATGGGCGGGGGCGAGGAGCCGTGTGAAGTAACGTCGCGCCATCCCCTTTACGCCGCGCCACGCGGGGCGTAACAAACGCGCGACGAGGCGTAGCGACGCGAGAAAGATCGTCCATAGGGCGGAAGCGACAGTCGACGCAAAGACGCTTGTCGCTTCGCCCAAACGATCGTCTTCGCGAGATTCGCGCGCACGCGCTTCAACGTCGCGTATAGGGAGCGTCGAGGCCTCTTCTTGACGCCGGTTGACGACGACGCTTTCCGCGTCGTGAACGCGGAATCGTTCGCCGCATTGGTGACAGAAAAGCGCACGGGTCGCGCATTTGGCTCCGCAACTCTCGCATATCTTCATTTATATCATACGTCCTATTCAAGGTCGGAATCGTCTAGCGTCTCAATCGGAAATTGGTCAGCCGTCTGAATCTTTTGGAAGAGCGGCATATGACGATAATATACCTCAAGGATCAAACAATTGAAGGCCGTCGCGTAAAGTCTTCCCCCCTGAACGCAGTTTCCGTCGGGATTTTCGGGAAACCAGCTTCCTCTTTCGTGCCCGTCCATGCACTGCGCGGCGATGAGTTTTTCGCGCACTTCTCTATTCCAGTCGTCCCAAATCGAACCGCCGACGTTATACAAAAGCTGCGACGCGTAGTAGAGAAAATATGGGTTTCCTAAACTTCTATCACGATTGGCGACGATCTGCGCGCCGGAAAGAAGCGTCGGGTTCGAAACGTCCCAGTCTAAGTAAAGTCGACAGAGGAGACCGATCGCGGTCGTCGAGGCTCCTTCAGTCAACGGGGGAGTCGCGACGTACGA
>CAKVCP010000005.1 GCA_934725735.1 uncultured Thermoguttaceae bacterium | reverse complement strand
GTCATCGACAAAATTATAGTGTGTTTAAATACGCCACTCTTGCATCACCTAATTGTTAAAAATCATCCAAGCTTTCGCTTGATTCTCTTTCACTCATCTCTGAGTTTGGGAGCGTCGCGGTTAGTCGCGACCCAGATGATTCTAATCGAACTTTCCAGTTCGTCAATCGTCTTTTTCATTCTTTTTTCAAAGATCAGTTGCTTTCAAGCGCTTCGTTGCGTTCGTTGCAAGCAACAGGTATAAGTGTACCGAGCCGCCCAGAAACGCAAGGGGATTTCTTTCTTTTTTCTGACTTTCTTGGCAAAACGCTAAATTACTTCTTCTCACCAACCAAAGACGGGCTTCCCTTTGATAGGGGAAGCCCGTCGGATCTCCGTCGAAGTCCGTCAAATCATCATTCCTCGGAGGACAAGTCGAAATCGAAGACGTTCTGCTTAGGATCGTCGGTAACGGTGACGGTCAAAGGCGTCGCGTTCGTGTTGGAATACTGCGCGGGAGTTAAGAGTTCCGCGGCTTCGGCTTTGACGTACGTACCTTTGGCAGCCTTACGCTCTTGAAGTTCGTCGTAAGTGATTTCGCCGCTTTCATAAGCTTGCTGATCTTCGTCGACGACGTCGGCATACTTCGCAATCGTCACTTTATACGTACCAGGGAAGAGTCCGCCTTTGGTAGCGCTAGGAGCGGTGATGGAATACTTGCCAGACGCGTCGGTCTTTCCGCCGCCTCCTTCGCCGGTCGAATCCTGCGCATAGAACATCAAAGAAGCGCCGTCGACGGGCGTTCCATCCATTGTGACCGTTCCGGTGACCTTGCGGTGGCCGTCGTCGGAACCGCATCCGACGAAGCAGACGAGACCAACGAGAAGACAAGCGACGAGGCTAGTTTTTACAAAAGTCATCATATATCTCCATATTTTGATTCAAAGTGACGTTACATTCGATCGTTACATTACAGAGAGGCGTCGCGACAGAATCGCGGCACCTCTCAAGTAAACACGTTAAAATTCAAGCAACGCTATCAGAGCGAAACGGTCTCGCCGCCGCTCGCGGAGCCATAGGCGCCCCATACGCCGTAAGCGGATTTCCCGCCGTAGTCTTGAGGACGCGACTTGTTAGGAACGAGGTCGTAAAGGTCGTTCGACTGATCGCCGCAGTCGATCGTTTCGCTGATGAAGCGAACGGAACCGTCGCCAAAGCAGGTGTTGACGCCGCCGGAATGGTAGCTCGACGCGGAAACCATAGTGAGGTCTTCGTTGCCGCCTTTAGCGCATGTCGGCGCGTTCGGAGGAAGCATCGTCCAGAAAAGGGTGTACGCGTTATGAGCGTCGCCCCAACGCTGACCAAGGCGCTGATCGCCAGTCGTTCCAACGCTGTATGCGTTGGAGATTTCGCCGTTGGAGCCGCGAGCCGCCGCGCAGATGGCGGGGGTGAAGCAGAACGCGCCGGTGATCGAACGACCGTTGTTGAAGTTGCCTTGAAGGAGGACGATGCCGCCCTTAACTTTTTTCTCGTTGGCGGAAGTGCCAATGCAAGCTTCGCTGAAGAAAACGGTGTTGCTCGTACCGTCGGTGATGGCGGCAAGGTTGACGGTCTTCTTATCGCCGTCGCCGAACGCGGAACGCGCTTCGTCCCATTCCCAGCTTAGCGGAATATCGCCGGTGCAAAGACGATAATTCGTCCTACCCAGTTCTGAAGTACTCGTACGACCATTACCGTCCGAAGGGCAAAGGAACCCGTCGACCATTTTACAAACAGCGCGTCCCTCCTTGGCGCCCCAAGGAGCAGAGTTGTTTTCATATTCCTCGTAGACGTCGGTGTAAAGAGCGTTTTGTTCCATGTAAGGGAGCATTACACAGAGTCCAGACCAACGAGTCCACTGACCGTTTTTCGAAGCGACGCTCTTCCAAAGCGACTGACCAGAACGGCTGGGAAGGTACCCGTTGACGTCATGGAAGTTCTGAGCCGCAAGTCCGAGCTGCTTGAGATTATTCGTGCACTGCATACGACGTGCAGCTTCGCGCGCCGCTTGAACGGCGGGGAGAAGGAGGCCGATCAAAATACCAATAATGGCAATGACGACCAAAAGTTCGACAAGGGTAAAACCTTTTTGACTGTATCGAGTCATGTTACAGATCCTGCAAAAAGCCAGTTATAGTGAGGGCTAAGCGTTTCGACACAAGAAACAACCTAGTCTCTCCATATAAGATAAAAAAACAGTAATTCGATTCTAACAATAAATATGAAGAAATCAAGCTTCACAGGTTCTAAAAAACTCAAAAAAAAATAAACGTTTTAACCCCTTATAAGTAAAAGGTTTCGCTAATTATCTTCTTTTTTTAAAAAAGGCGCCGCACACAGCGACGCCTCTAATTCAATCGCATCACAGAGCGACGGTTTCACCGCCAGCCATGGTGCCGAAAGCGCCCCAGACGCCATAGACTGACTTCCCGCCGTAATCTTGAGGACGACCCTTATCATTGACTTTGTTGTAGAAGTCGTCCGACTGATCGCCGCAGTCTACCGTATCGCTGATGAAGCGGACGGAACCGTCGCCAAAGCAAGTGTTGACGCCGCCGGAATGATAGCTCGAGGCAGAGACTTTCGTCCCGTCTTCAGAGCCGCCGATAGCGCAGGTCGGGCTATTCGGAGGAAGCATCGTCCAGAAGAGGGTGTAGAGGTCTTGAGCGTCGCCCCAACGTTCGCCTTGACGCATGCGTTCAGAACCGGCGACGTCGTAGGAGCTGGAAATTTCGCCGTTGGAACCGCGGGCCGCCGCGCAGACGGCGGGGGTGAAGTAGAAGTTAGACCAACTGGTGGAGTGGCCGTTGTTGAAGTTGCCGCGAAGTAAAACGACGCCGCCCTTAACCATACGATCTTTACCGGCAGAACCGACGACCGCTTCGCTGAAGAAGATCGTATTGCTCGTACCGTCGGTGATGGCGCTGAGCGAAATTTGTTTCTTCTCGCCGTTGCCGAAAGGCGAACGCGCTTCGTTCCAGTCCCAGTTCAAAGGCATGTCGCCGCGGCAGAGACGATAGTTCGCATTACCCGTTTCGCCACTCGCGTTCTTTTGATTTCCCTCAGAGGGGCAAAGGAAAGAGGAGACCATCTGGCAGACGGCGCGATCCGCCGCGCGCGTCCATGGCGAAGCGCCGCTTTCAATATCGTCGATTAGTTCGTTGTAGAGCGCGGTTTGTTCGAGATACGGCAACATGACGCTGAGTCCGGAGAAACGTCCGTAAGCGTCGTTGCTGGAATATTTTTGGTAAACGATTTGTTTCGAAGCGCTCGGCAAAAAGCCTTGAACGTCGTGGAAGTTCTGCGCGGCCAACCCGAGTTGTTTGAGGTAGTTGGTGCACTGCATACGACGCGCGGCTTCTCGCGCCGCCTGAACGGCGGGAAGAAGAAGACCGATCAAAATACCGATAATGGCGATAACAACCAAAAGTTCGACGAGGGTAAAACCTCTCAATCTGGCGTGTAACTTCATAATTTTTCTCCCAAATCTTTAACACGCTGAAAAGTTACTTCACAACTTATCGATTTAAGTTCGATCATATATCAATTCAGTTCAAGAATCAAGCGTTTTTTGTTTTTATACAAAAAATATTTTTTTGCGTGACAAAAGAAAAAGTCGCAGGGGTTAAAATCCTGCGACTTTTTTACCGTTAGACCTTGCGTTTTAGCTGCTCAAATCAGCGCGATCGTCTCGTCTAAACCATGGATAAGATTGAAGTTCTGCACGGCGGCGCCCGCGGCTCCCTTGATGAGGTTATCGATCACGGAGATCGTCAAAATTCTCGCGCCGACGCGTCGCACCGTCAGGTGGCATCGGTTCGTGTGAATGACGTCCTTCGTCGACGGAAGCTCGTCGACAACCTGTACGAAGGGTTCTCCCTTATAGAAATCGCGCAGATACGCTAAGAGCTCTTCTTGGGTCGCGTCTTTGAGAGGACGCGTGTAGGTCGTCGTCAAAATTCCTCGATCCATCGGCGTCAGATGGGGCGTGAAGATCACTTTCGCGTCAAATCCGCTAGCGGTCGTCAAAACCTCTTCAATCTCGGGGGTATGACGGTGCGCGCCGACGGCGTACGCGGAAATCGCCTCGTTACATTCGGGATACAGATTCTTCAGGCTTGGTTTGCGTCCAGCTCCGGAAACGCCGCTCTTCGAATCGATGATAATGTCGGACGGATCGACATACCCGTCCTTGAGAAGGGGCGCCAGGGGGAGAATCGCCGACGTCGGGTAGCAGCCGGGGTTGGCGACGAGCTTCGCGTCGCGAATCTTATCGCGGAAGAGCTCGGGCAGGCCGTAAGGCGTGAGGGGCAAGCGCTCCGGATCCGGATGAACGACGTTGTACCATTTATTGAAGACTTCGGCGTTATTGAGACGATAATCGGCGCCGAAATCAACAACTTTCATCCCCAAATCGAGGAGATCGGGCGCCACGGCGGCGGTGGCGGTATGCGGCAAGCAGCTAAAAACGGTATCGACTTCGCGCTGCGCAAGATCTTTCGGAGCAAGGTTTTCGCAGCAAATATCGTATTGTCCCGTCAACGAGGGATGAACCTTTGCGATCGGGCTTGTGTTCTCGCGACTCGTCACGGCGACCACCTCGACAAGAGGATGGCGACGCAAAAGTTTCAACAGTTCCAAAGCCGTGTATCCGGTCGCGCCTAAAATAGCAACTTTAAACATAAAACCACCTTAACGTGAAAGCGCCGCGCGTCTACACGGCGGCGCGATGTTGCGAGTTTTTTAAAGAGAATCCGGCGGGAAAAACTCAAACTCTCCCCGTTTCAATCATCCAATCTCGCGTTTCCAAAATAATGTCGTCAAGAGTATGCGCGGGGTTCCATCCTATAAGTCGTTTTGCCTTATCGAGGCAAGGAACCCGACGCTGCATATCGTCAAAATTCGGCCCGTAAGCTTCCGTGAAGCTAATCGTCTTGATCTCCGAAGAAGATTGACAGAGCTCAACCACGCGTTTCGCCAAATCAATAATCGAGATTTCGCTATCAGTTCCCAAATTGACGACTTCTCCCGCCGCGTCGGGGGTTTGCGCAAAAGCCGCCAAGCCTTTGACAATATCGTGGACGGAGGAGAAGCAACGCGTCTGCGAACCGTCGCCGTAAACAAGGAGCGGCTCATTCTTAAGCGCCGCCGCAATAAAACGCGGCATGACCATGCCGTAATGCCCCGTTTGGCGCGGTCCGACAACGTTGAAGAGTCGAACGATGTAGACGGGTAACGCCGTTTGTTCGCGGTGCGCGAGAAGGTAAAATTCGTCGAGAAGTTTGGCGACAGCGTAAGACCAGCGATTTTTGCAACTTGGACCTAGAAGCACGTCCATATCTTCGCGGAAAGGAACGCTTTCCGATTTTCCATACGTTTCGCTCGTCGAGGTAAGAAGAACCGGCTTGCGGTACTTCGCGCAAAGATCGACGACGACTTCCGTCTGATGGACGATGCGTCGAATCGAATCGACGGGGCGCGAAACAATCAGTTTGACGCCGACGGAACTGGCGAGATGAAAGACGAAATCGACGTCGCGAATTTCGCGTTCCATCAAAACGACGTCCGCAGCGTCGGCGACAAAGGGACGAAAATTCGGATTCTTTTCAGATCGTGGCAGATTATCCCACGAGCCGGTGGAGAGATCGTCGACAATCACGACCTCGTTCCCCTGATCCAACAGATATTCTGTCAGATGCGAACCAATAAACCCGGCGCCCCCCGTTATCAGGTATTTCATCAGTACCGTCCCTTAAATTAAACGTCGCGAATGTCCTCATGGACTTGTCGTTTCCCTAGGAGTCGAGCCTTACGCGGAAGACTTCCTCGGCTAATATGCGTTATTGTACTATCAAAGCCCTAAGAAACAAGAGAAAGGGTGTGTCACAATAAAAGGGGGCGCTTCTTTTTTTTAATATTCTGTCAAATTGGCAGACTTAGACGGCGCTGTCCAGAAATAATGAATCGGAGAATTCCCGCCGCACCTCCCCAAAAGAAATCGCGTCCGCAAAATAAGGGCTCTTTCCAACTAGCGACAAAAAAATTTAAAAAAATTCAAACACAAAACAGCGTTTGGCGTCATTTATGCATCATTTAAAGGCAACCGAGCGCGAGAAGTTCGAAAGAAGTTCAAGCGCAAGATTATAACAACGATCAAAAATCGAAGCTTCCAGCGCGCGTCTAGCGAGCGCGTCGGAAGGCGTTCGAAAAGAAATATTAGACAGGAGATTCACCATGGCTCAAGGCGAAAAAATCATCGGCATCGATCTTGGAACAACCAACTCGGTCGTCGCAGTTATGGAAGGTAAAGAAGCGAAGGTAATCGCGAATCCCGAAGGGTATCGGCTGACTCCCAGTATCGTCGCGTTCACCGATTCTGAAAAGCTCGTCGGCGAGCTTGCGAAACGTCAGGCGGTCATGAACCCGAAACGCACGATCGCATCGATCAAGCGCTTCATGGGTCGCAAGCAAAGTGAAGTCGGCGCCGAGGAACGCATGGTTCCTTACAAAGTCGTAGGCGCTCCCGACGAATACGTTAGCGTCGAGATCGACGGCAAGCGTTATTCCCCCGCGGAGATTTCCGCGCAGACGCTCCGCAAGCTTAAGGAAGCTGCGGAAGCCTACCTTGGTCACAAAGTCAACAAGGCGGTTATCACGGTTCCCGCTTACTTCAACGACGCTCAGCGCCAAGCGACCAAAGACGCGGGTCAGATCGCGGGCTTGGAAGTCGCGCGTATCGTAAACGAACCGACGGCGGCGGCTCTTGCTTACGGTCTCGATAAAGCGGGCGTCAACGAAAAGATCGTCGTCTTCGACCTCGGCGGCGGCACCTTCGACGTTTCCATCCTGCAAGTCGCGGACGGCGTCTTCGAAGTTATCAGCACGAACGGCGACACACATTTGGGTGGCGACGACTTCGACCACGTTCTCGTCAACTACCTCGCCGACGACTTCCAGCAAAAGACCGGCATCGACCTTCGTAAAGAACCCATGTCCTTGCAGAGACTTCAGGAAGCCGCCGAAAAAGCGAAGTGCGAACTCTCTTCGCAGCAGGCGACCGACGTCAACCTCCCCTTCATCTCGCAAGACGCGAGCGGCCCGAAACACCTCCAGATGCGCATTACCCGCGCGGAATTCGAGCGTTTGACCGACGAACTCGTCGAACGCACCAAGGGCCCCGTCATGCAGGCTCTGCGCGACGCGAAACTCTCCCCCTCCGACGTCGACGAAGTCGTCCTCGTCGGCGGTTCCACCCGTATCCCGAAAGTTCAGGAAACGGTCAAGAAGATCTTCAATAAAGAGCCTCACAAGGGCGTTAATCCCGACGAAGTCGTCGCGGTCGGCGCGGCGATTCAAGGCGGCGTCCTCGCGGGCGAAGTCAAAGACGTCTTGCTCCTCGACGTCACGCCTCTGTCCTTGGGTATCGAAACCCTCGGCGGCGTCATGACGAAACTCGTTGAAAAGAACACGACGATTCCGACCGAAAAGAAGCAGGTCTTCAGCACGGCGGAAGACAATCAGACGGCGGTTACGATCAAGGTCTACCAAGGCGAACGTGAAATCGCGTCCGCGAACCGTCTCCTTGGCCAGTTCAACCTCGAAGAAATTCCGCCCGCACCCCGCGGCTTGCCGCAAATCGAAGTTACCTTCGATATCGACGCCAACGGCATCTTGAACGTCAAAGCGAAAGACCTCGGCACGCAGAAGGAACAGAAGATTCGCATCGAACAATCCTCCGGCTTGACGGAAGAAGAGATCGAACGCATGCGTAAAGACGCGGAAATGCACGCGGAAGAAGACAAGAAGCGCCGCGAACTCGTGGAAGCGAAGAACCGCGCCGAATCGATGTGCTTTGAACTCGAAAAGCTCATGAAAGAGCATGACGCGAAGTTGCGCGCGGAAGACAAAGACGCGATCAAGGCGGCGATCGAGAAGACGCGCGAAGCGTGCAAGACCGACGACGTCGACAAGATCAAATCCTCCTTCGCGGAACTCGAACAGGCTTCTCACGCGATGAGCAAGGCGCTCTACGAACAGGCGCAGCAGGCTCAGGCGCAACAAGGCGCGCAAGCGGGCCCAGGCGCTAACGCGGGCGCTTCGAAGCCGGACGACGACGCCATCGACGCCGACTTCGAAGTCAAAGACGACAATAAGTGAGTTAATCGCGCCGCTTCGCGCTCAGCGCGCGTTTGACGCGTAACGACGACAGCTCGACCGTAACCTTGCGGTCGAGCTTCTTTATTTCTTGGGGCGTTAATTCGCGTTGTCAGGAATGTGAAAAAAAGGTATACTCTCAGAAATTAGGGTCGACAGAGCCCGAGATGAGGAAGGAGCGTTTCACGCATGACATTTACGACCACGTCGCTATTTTTAGCAGGACTCGCGGCGACGGCGATACCGATCGCGATCCACCTGCTCTCCAAGGGAAAACCGCGCAAGATCGTTTTCTCGGGGTTGCGCTTTGCGCAAGCGACGCTCGCGACGAATCGTCGTCGCGTCAAAGTCAAACGACTCGCGCTCCTTGCGCTTCGCGTCGCGCTCTTCATCGCGCTGGGGAGTCTTCTTGCTCGTCCCGTCTTCACGTCGCGAGAATCCGCCGATCTTGCCGACGAAGGGGGCGCGAAGAACGGTCCCGTCGCGGCGGCGATCGTCGTCGACACGTCGCCGAGAATGGGCCGCGCGCGTAAAAACGTAGCGCTCTTAGATCAAGCCAAAGGCGTGGCGTTCTCTATTCTCGATCAACTTCCGCGCGGAAGCGAGATCGCCGTCGTCGACGGCTCCGCTTCAGGGGACGCCTTCCAAGCGGATCGTTACGCCGCGCGCGAGCGACTCGCCAAACTCGCAATCTCCGTCGGAGGCCGCGCCGCCGCCGCGTCGACTGCGGAAGGAATCGAACTCGTCAAAACGTCCAAACTGCCGCTCAAAGAGGTTTACGTTCTCTCCGATCAAACGACGGGAAGTTGGCCGGATCGCGACGTAAAGCGGATGCGCCGCGCCGCCGAGGAAAACGCGGAGAATCTCAAGCTCTATTTCGTCGATTTAGGGGACGACGTCGCGCGAAACGTCGCCGTCGTCTGCGCGGAACCCTCTGCGGAAACCCTTTCGGAAAATTCGTCCCTTCGCGTCGACGTCGCGCTCGAACGCGTCGATCAGGAAGGAGGGGACGTCGCGCTCGAAATTCTCTTCTTTCGCGCGGAAGACCTGCCAAACGCGCTCGACGCCCAAACGCTCCTCCAGCAGGATTCCCTGGCGATCTATCGTGAAAAACAGACGATCCATTTCGAACAAGGACGCGAAAAGAAAGACGCCGTCTTCAACGTGCCGAAACTCCCGGTCGGCTTTTGCGTCGGCGTCGCGCGCGTCGTCGGTCAAGACGCGCTTTCCTTCGACGACGCGCGTCCCTTCGTCGTCAACGTCGCGCCGGACTGGAAAATCCTAGTCGTCGCGCCCTCTCCAACCAAAGAAAAAGCGCTCTTCCTCACGCAAGCGCTCGCCCCCGACGAACTTCGCAAAATGGGTCGCGCTCCATTCGAGCTTGATCTTGCCGCGTATTCTCCTCAAAACGGAGAGAAGAACTTTCTTGAACTCCCCTCCAAAGCCCTCGAAGAATACCGCGCGATTTTCCTCCTCGATCCCCCCGCGCTCGACGCGTCTATCGTCGCCAAACTCGACAAGTTTGCCAATAACGGCGGCGGAATCGCGCTCTTTCTCGGCTCCTCCGCCAAACCAATCGACGCGTTCCAAACGTCCGAAACGCTTAAACTACTGGGCGTAAAGCCGACTAAACTAGAAGCCGCGCCTTCTTACGGGCTCATCCTTTCCGCGTTGAATTACGACGAGCCGCTTCTGTCGCAGTTCCGTCCTTTCGCGAAAGAAGGGCTCCCTTGGGACGCCGCGCCCGTTGCGAAATATTGGACGCTTGACGAACTCTCTCCCTCCGCGACGGCAGTCATGTCTTTCGTCGACGATCAGGAGGACGATTCCATAAAACTCCCCGCGATCGTCGAAAATCGCGTCGGGCAAGGCTTAGTTGTCACCGTCGCGACGTCGATCGTGGAATCGCCGACGGAAGGCGCCTGGAACGCGCTCGCGACGGGAGACGCGCCGTGGCTCTTCATTCTCTTGGTCGACAGCATGGCGCGACGTCTCGCGTCGACGACTTCCTCAATCTACAATTACGAACCGGGAGAAGCCGCGACGTTACGATTTGAGCTTGCCGACGTTCCCGCGACGGCGACAATCTACGAACCGTCTGGCGCCGAAATAACGACGCCGACGGATCCTCAGCGACGCCAGATACGCTTTCCCGGCGTCAAAACGCTCGGCGTCAGCCGCGTCAAAACGACGCCGAATAGCGCGGGAAAAATCGTCGATCAAGTCTTCGCCGTCGCTGCGCCGGGCTCCGAATCCGACATGACGCGACGTTCTCCCGAAGAATGGAGCAAACTCCTCGAAGGTCTCCCGTACCGTCCCCTCGATCTTTCTTCCACTGCGGAAGAGCTCGAATCGGCGCGAGAATCGGGTGAAGACGCCCCCTATTTCCTCTTAGCGCTCCTCCTTCTGGCGCTCTTTATCGCGGAAACGATCGTTTCCAACCGGTTTTATCATTCGGAAAAAGCGCAAGACGTAAAAACGGCGTGACGCGCGCGGGTCAGTCTTGCGCTCTTTTAAGAAAAAAATTATAGTTTCAGAAAGGGAGCCTGTCCCCGGAATTTCAGTAGTCTCGTTAAATGGAATCGTAACGTCATGCTCACGTCAATCGAATTGCGCGGTTTTAAAAGCTTTGCCGACCGCACCAAGATCGATCTTGACGGGAGCGTTTGCGCGCTCATCGGCCCTAACGGTTCCGGTAAATCAAACGTCGTGGACGCGATTAAGTGGGCGCTGGGGGAACAGAGCGCCAAACGTCTTCGCGGAGACGAAATGACGGACGTCATTTTCAACGGCTCGGCGTCGCGTCAAGCGCTCGCTTCGGCGGAAGTCACCATCTCTTTTGACAATACGAAACGTCTTCTTCCCCTCGACGCGGACGAAATTCATTTAACGCGGCGCGTCTATCGCAGCGGGGAATCCGAATATCTTATCAACGGACAGTCGGCGCGATTGAAGGACTTCCGCGACATAGTCGGCGGGGTCGGTCTCGGGGCGCAAGGATACGCGATTATCGAACAAGGTCGCGTGGAAGCGCTCCTCCAAAGCACGAGCGAACAACGCCGCGCGGTTCTTGAAGACGCGGCGGGAACGTCGCGCTTTAACGTGAAAAAGCAAGAAGCGACGCGCCGTCTTGAACGCGTCGAGCAGAATCTGCAACGATTGTCCGATATCGTCAACGAGCTCGAAACCCAGCTTCGCAAGACGAAGGCGCAAGCGGGGAAGGCGGAAGAATGGCGTCAGTCGACGACGCGTCTTCAGAAGCTACGCACGGAGGTGACGCTCTACGAATGGCGCGTCAAAACGGAAGCTCTGCGTCAAACGAGCGTCGAGACGGACGATTTTGACAGTTTTGAAACGCAAACGACCGACGCCATCCGTTCATTGGAAGAAACGCGCGCCGCGACGTCGACGCAAATCGTCGAGTCGGATCGCCTTCTTCGCGCGACGGAAACGGAGCTGTCAAGCGCGCGCGAAAAGATCGCCGCCGAGGAATCGAAGATCGAATATCAGACCGCGCAAATCCGGGAATGGCGGCACGAATCAAACGCGGGGGCAACGCAAGACCGAGCGCTTGTCGCCAAACGCGCGTCGAACGTCGCGGAAACGGAAGACGCGACGCATGAACTAACAAACGCGCGCGATCAAGCGGAAAAAATAAAGCGAACGTACGAGTCGGAAAACGCGGCGACCGAACAGCTGACGACTCGCGCCAACGCGCTCTCTCAAACCCTCGCTCAACTCCAGCAGGAGCGCAACTCGCGCGCGGCGGAGTCGACGCGCTTCGCCGGGGAATTGGCGACGTTGAAAACGCGTTTGAGCGCGCTCAACGCGCTCTCGGAGCAAAAAACGCGTCAACGCGACGAGATAGAGAAGCGCCGCGCGGAATTAACGCGCCAAGGTCGTCATATCGTCGACGCCCGCGCCGAAATAACCGCGCGACGCGAAGAATCTCTCAAACGCATGGAGACGCTCAAAGAACGCCGCGACGAGATCAAAAACGCGCTCTCCGCGCGTCAGATCGAATTCTCCGAGATGGAACGACGACGCGCCGCGTTCGAAGAACGTTCGACGCTCCTAAACGACCTCCTCCGCCGTTACGAAGGACTAAGCCCCGGCGTGCTTGAAACGCTCCGCGCTATGAAAAATCCCGCGAGCCCGTTCCACAACGCCTACGGACTCGTCGCCGACTTAATTCGCGTCAACGTCGAAGCGGCCCCGCTTATCGAACTCGCGTTGGGACAGACGGCGCAATACGTCGTCGTTCCTCCTGAGCCCGAGCTCTTCCGCTATATCGAACGTCAAGGTTCGCGCTTCGCCGGACGCGTGGGTTTCATCTGGCTCGATCCGAATCCCAGCAAGCCGATTCCTCTCAATCCGAAGTTGGAAAATCATCCGGGAGCGTTGGGGCGCGCCGACCAATTTGTCGAAACGGAGCCTCTTTTCTTCGGTCTCGTGCAAAGATTGCTGCATCGAACGTGGATCGTCGAGTCGGTCGCGGTCGCGAAACAGCTTTATCGAGAAACGGAAGAACCGACCAATTTTCTCGCAGCGGACGGCTCCTTACTTTCCGCGGACGGAACCCTTGTCGTCGGCTCCGCTCAGGGAAGCGCCGGATTGATCTCAAGACGCAGCGAACTTGCGTCTCTCGACGGTCAGACGGAGCGTTTAAATCAGGAATTTGAGGAACTCAACTCGACGGTCGCCGGGCTCAAAACTGATTTGGAGACGCAGGAAAACGCGCTCGATCAAGAAAGAACGACGCAACGCGAAACAGCGCAAGCGCTCGAAAAATTGCGACTCGAAGAGACCGCGTCGCAGGAACGCGCCGCTCAGCAAGAGACGCGCCTCGCCACGCTAAACAAGGAACTGACGGAGCTCGACGCAGGTCTTGCGCAAACGCGCGATCAACTCGCAAAATTAGAAGAGGAACAGAACGCGTTCAACGCGCGTCAAAACGAATTAGACGCGTCCCTTGCGCAAACGCAGAAAGAACTCGACGAACTCTACGCGCGGCGCCAGGAGAGCGCGAAAACGACAACGAATCTAAAGATTGAACTAGCCAAGGCGGAGGAACGCATCGTTTTTCTCGTCGACCGTATCCAACGTCTTTCCGACGAACGCGCCGAGCAGAGTCGACTCGAAAAGGAAAACGGTCGACGCGTCCAGGCGCTTGACGCAAGGCTCGTTCAGGCGGAGCTTTCCGTGTTGAATAGCGAATCGCAGATCGCGCTTCTTTACGGCCAAAAAGAAGCGCTCGCGGCGACGATCCAGAAGACGCGCGCAAAACGCCTTCAACTCGAGAAAGCGCTCGCCGAAACCACCGGTTCAATCGAAACGAATCGCGCCGCGCTCGACAAGAGACGCGAAGCAATCCGTTCCAAAGAGCTGCTGCGCGAACGCTACGCTCAGGAAATCAAGACCCTTGCGGATCGTCTGCGCGAAGACTACGGGCTCGAAGTCGAAGAGCTGGAATACCGTTTAGAAGACGATCCCAACGCCGGAAAGGCTCCGAGCCTCGCCGTCGACAAAGATGGAGCCGACGCCGCCGACGAACTCGTCGTGCCAACCGTCGCGAAGCGCGCGCATGCCCGGAAAAAAGAGATCGAAGAACTTCGCGCCAAGTTGCAGCAACTCGGGCCCGTCAATCTCGAAGCGATCGAATCTCTCGAAACGCTTCGATCGCGCTACACGACTCTTTACAATCAGTACACGGATCTCCTCGCCGCCCGAAAGGGTATCCAGAAGATCATCGAACGCGTGAATTCAGATTGCAAACGCCTTTTTGAAGAGACGTTCAACGCGGTTCGCGCCAACTTTTGCACGATCTTCCAGAAACTTTTTGGCGGCGGAAAAGCGGATTTAACCCTGGAAAATCCGTCCAATCCCTTGGAAGGAGGGGTTGAGATCGTCGCGCGTCCGCCGGGCAAGGAGCTGCGAAGCCTTTCGCTGATGAGCGGCGGCGAAAAATCGTTGACTTGCGTCGCGCTCCTTTTGGCGATCTTCCAAGCCCATTCGAGCCCGATATGCATATTGGACGAAGTCGACGCGGCGCTCGACGAAGCGAATATCCATCGATTCGCCAACGCGATCCTGGACTTCGTTCCTAAGACGCAGTTTTTGGTCGTTACGCACTCGAAGAAAACGACGTCGACGGCTAAGTCGATCTACGGGGTAACGATGGAAGAATCCGGCGTCTCTAAGATTCTTTCGGTGCATTTCGACGACGTCGGCGACGATGGGGAAATCCTCCTTAAAAAGTCGTCTTCGTCCCTAAAAATGCACGGCGGCGCGAGAGCGAACGGGGCTTGAGTCAAAGAAATAGTTGAAAAGTGGAGATAAATCCTTAAAAAGTCTTGACGCCGCGCCTCAAAGTTGTAATATTTTCGCCTAGAAATATCCGGGCGCAGAGTTCAGACGTGAGCCAATCCGCCTCTAGGATTGCAGAACACGCGGCTTGAACGCCGCCCTCAGCCGGCCCAGATCGATTGGGCGGTCTCGTTTTATCGCGAAGTCGGGAACGTTTCCCTACGCGCGGACTTAGGACGGCGGCGAAATCCGCTGTCGTCCTCTCGCCTTGGTTCGATGGCGCGTCTCATTGACATATGGAAGTAACGGACGCGTTTTCGCCATAAGACAGAGCTTTCAGCGTCTGGATTTTTAAAGGAGTTTAATCGTGAGATACGATATCTTTTCAACTGACACACAGAACGAAAACCTTTTTTCCGACGGTTTCCTCGGTTTGAACGCCGCCTGCGCGACCCTTACCGTCGTTGACGCTAAGCCTGATCGCGACGAAGACGACGACGATTGGGACGACGACGACGATGAAGACGACGACGACGACGACAACGACGACGAAGATTGGGACGAAGACGACGACGACGATTGGCTCGACGACGACGATGAAGACGACTGGGACGACGACGAAGAAGAGGACGACGAGGACGACGAAGACGACGAAGACGACGAAGATTGGTGGTCCGGCGACGACGATGAAGAGGATGAGGACGACGATAGCGACGACGAAGACGACGATTGGGGCGACGACGACGGAGACGACGACTGATCTCGCCTTGTAGGCTTCTTGTCACGATTAACGCTCAATAACAAACGTTTCGCTTCGCGGCGAAACGTTTTTCTTTTCTTGGAATTTGCAAAGAGCGTCCATTCCTGTACAATACGCGTGGTAAGAACGTCGTCGCGCTTCTCCAGAGGAAAGAATTATGGTCGAAATGAATTCATTGGAAGGCAAAACCGTTTGCGTCGTCGACGCTTACGGTCTACTCTATCAAGTCTTTTACGCCAAAAAAATGGAAATGACGAACGCGCGCGGCGAACCGACGGGCGCAACCTTCGGCTTTGCTCGCGACGTCTTATCCATGATGACGTCCCTTCCAATCGATTACCTTTTCTGCGCCTACGATATGCGCGCCAAAACGTTTCGTAGCGACATTTTCCAAGAGTACAAGGCGAATCGTTCCGCGACGCCGGACGACCTCCTTCTCCAATTCGACTTTTCCCGTGAATTTCTCAAGGGAGTCGCCGTCCCTGCGCTCGGTCTTGTCGGCTATGAAGCGGACGACGTCATGGCGACCCTCTCGCAGCGCGTCAAGGAACTCGGCGGCAAGACGATCATCGTCACCTCCGATAAAGACGCGCGACAACTCCTCGACGACGCCACGTCTATCTATCTCATTCGGAAAAGCGCGTACTATACCCCCGAAGATCTCAAGAAAGATTGGGGCGTCGCGCCGAGTCAAGTCGTCGACTTTCAAGCGCTCGTCGGCGATTCCGTCGACAACGTCCCCGGCGTGCCGGGAATCGGTCCAAAAACTGCGGGGGAACTCCTGAAGCAGTTCGGCAACCTCGACGCTGCGCTGGAAGCGGCGGGAACCCTCAAAGGGAAGAAGTATGAAAATATCGCCGCCAACAAGGAAAGCGCGTTATTGAGTCGCGAGCTCGTTAAATTGCGACGCGACGTCCCTATCGAAATCGATTGGAACGCCGGAAAGCTCGACGGAATCGACCCTGAAAGACTCGCGCGACTCTTCCAGTATTGGAACTTCAAAAGTCTCGAAAAACGAATCGACGAACTCGTCGAACGCTTCGGACGCGCGCAAGCCGAACCGTCGGAATGGTTCGACCGGATCGAAAATATGCGCAACGAGCGCATGAGCGTCGCGGAACCGACTCGCGTCCACGCCGCGCGTCAAGACGAATCCTTCGACGCGTCGACGCCCCTCGCGGAACGCTTGCGACGCTCCCTTTACGGCGTTCAAAGCTTAACGCCCTCCCCGTCCCCCCAAGAAGGGACGCTTCCAGAGGAAAGTCGCGAATCCGCCTTGATCCAAACGCGATATTCCAAGCTTCAAGACCTTCCTCTCCCGACTCCGACGCCGCGCGACGCCTGGAGCAGCGAAGTCGTCGACACGACGGAGAAACTCGACGCGCTTATCGACGCTCTCGCCTCCGCTCCCCTGCTAAGCCTCGCCGCCATTACGTTAGAAGAACCCGAAATAGGACGGGTTCGCGCGCGCACAGCCACTCTCGCCGGACTCGCGCTTGCGGCGACGTCCGAAAAAGCGTTTTATCTTCCGTTGCGCGCTCCGTTAGGCCACGCGACGGTCGATTTCAACGTCGCGCTCGAAAAGCTTCGACCTATCTTTGAAAACGCCCAAATTCTCAAACTGGGATTTGAACTAAAATACGACGCGCTCGCGCTCCTAACAAGCGGGATTAAACTGCGCGGAATCGCTTTTGACGCGGCGCTTGCCGACTATCTCGCGCTCGCAGGGGAAACGCGGCGCGCGCTCGACGATCTCGCGTCGACCTACCTCGACGCGCGTTTGTACGATCTTCACGACGCGCTCGGCGCAGGAAGAAAACGCGTGTCGCTCGAAGCCGTCGCGCCCGAAACCGTCGCGCAATACGCCGCCGACAAAGTCCTCGCGTCCCTCAACGCCGCGCCGATTTTGCGCGACAGACTCCTCGAAACGCCCGCGCTCGAAAAGCTCGCGCTCGATCTCGAAACGCCCCTCGTCGAACCGCTCGTCGAGATGGAATACAACGGCGTCGCAATCGATCCCGAGGTCTTCCGTCAGACGGCGAAAGTCTCGAAAGAACGACAAGAAGTCCTCGAGTCCGAAATTCGAGAAATCGTCCGTCAAGCGGATCCCGATCCCAATTTTGCGCAGGAGATCAACCTCAACTCCCCCAAACAACTCCAACGTCTCCTCTTTGACGATCTCAAATTGCCCGTGATAAAAAAGACCAAGACGGGCCCGAGCGTCGACGCGGAAGTCCTCGAGGAATTATCCCTCGTTCACGAAGTTCCAGAAAAGATCGTCGAGCTTCGCAAACTCGTGAAATTATGCGGAACCTATTTGGAGCCCCTTCCCCGACAGACGACGCCGGGAACGAATCGCGTAAGCGCGACTTTCAACCAAGCGTCAACGGCGACGGGACGCCTCAGTTCGAGCGACCCCAACCTCCAAAATATCCCCGCGCGATCGCAAATCGGAAAGGAAATACGCTCCGGCTTCATCCCGGACGCGACGCAGGGATTCGACGCGCTCTTATCGTGCGACTACAGCCAAATCGAGCTGCGCATCTTGGCGCATTTTTCCAACGACGCGGCGCTCTTACGCGCTTTCCAAGAGAATAAAGACGTTCACGCGAGCGTCGCCGCGCAAATCTTCGGAGTCGCGGAAGAAGACGTCGATTCGGATATGCGCCGAAAAGCGAAGGCGGTTAATTTCGGGCTCGTCTACGGACAGACGCCCTTCGGTCTCTCAAAGTCGATCGGCGTGTCGCGCGAAGCGGCGGCAGACTATATCGACAAGTTTTTCGAGACGTATCCGAGCGTCCTCGTCTTCTTCGACCGCGTGTTGGAGGACTGCGCGAAGCGCGGTTACGTGGAAACGCTTCTGGGTCGCCGCCGAGCGCTGGAAGGCGTGCGCGGCGCGCGCGGAAGAAAAACGCTGAATTTTCCCGAACGCGCGGCGATCAACGCCGTCGTTCAAGGTTCCGCCGCCGACGTAATGAAATTGGCGATGCTCTCCGTGTGGAGACGATTAAGGCGCGAAGGTTGGATCGTCTCCCACTGGGCGCCGAACGCTCCTGCGCCGACTCCGCGCGCGAACGTCTCCGGCGCGCCGTCCACTACGACGCCCCTCTTCAACCCGGCGGAATATCTACCTCTAGAAGCGGCGGCAAGTCGCCAAGATCAACGCGAAGAAACGTCGACGCCGCGAGGACAAGAACGCGCTCGACTTCTTCTTCAAATCCATGACGAATTACTCTTTGAGACGCGACGCGAAGACGCCGACGAACTCGCGAAAATCGTCGTCGAAGAAATGAAGCTCAATAACCCGCTTAACGCGCCCCTTCAAATCGACGCGGAAATCGGAGCCAATTGGGGCGATCTATAACGCGCGACGTCTCGATTTCGCGCAACACCTTGAAAGGACAACTCAATGAAGAAATCTCTTTTATTTGCTATCGCGTTCACGCTAGGAATTCTTTGCGTTTCCAGCGCTAACGCCGAGGTGACGCTGTGGCCCGTTCCCGAAGGAGAAACGCCCAGCGCGCTCTGGAAAGTTCAGGTCAACGGAAGCGACGCGGCGCCGTTAAGCGCGCGCACTGCGGACGCGCCTTTTGAAAAATATAACTACGGCGGCGAATACGCCTTCCTCTCCCTCGACGCCGACGAACGCGTCGAACTCAAGATCACGCCTAACGTCGGAAAAGAAATCGACGCGCTTACCGTTCGCCCCCTTTCCCTCGGAATCAAGCCGACCAAAAACGACGACGGCTCTTTCTCCGTCGCCGTCGATAAACCGTGCCAATTCTCCGTCGAATATAACGGACGTGAACATCCTCTACTCGTCTTCGTCAATCCTCCGGAGAAAGACGTTCCTAGCGCCGACGATCCCAACGTCGTCTATTACGGGCCCGGCGTCCACGAACCTGAAGGCGGAAAAGTCGAGTTGACGGACAATCAAACGCTTTACCTCGCGCCCGGCGCCGTCGTCAAGTGCCAGATTTACGCGCACGGTAAAAACATCGCGATCTGCGGTCGCGGCGTCGTCGACTCCTCCAAGTGGCCCTGGCCGACCGGTCCGTGCCCCCACGTTGTTTCGATCAACAGTTCGCAAAACGTTCGACTCGAAGGGATTATTATCCGCGGCGCCTCCCACTGGACCGTCGTCCCCGTCAACTGCGACGACGTTCTCATCGAGAATATCAAGCTCTGCGGCGGACGCGTGCAAAACGACGACGGAATCAACCCCTGCAATTCGCGTCGCGTCACTGTGCGCAATACCTTCATCCGAACTGACGACGACTGCATGGCGCTTAAAGGTCTCGACGTAAATAACGGAAATTGCGAAGACGTCACCGTCGAAAATTGCGTCTTCTGGTGCGACCGCGCGCGCATCGTCCTCATGGGACATGAAAGCCGCGCGCCGTACATGCGCAACGTAACCTTCCGCAATATCGACGTCATCCACGCGCAAACGCGCAACTTCCTTTTCGAACCCGGCGAGAGAATGATTATGGAAAACGTCCTTGTCGAGAACGTCAACTTCGAGATGGGCGTCGAAAACGCGCTCACACCCGAAGAACTCGAAAAGATGCAAAACATCGATATTTCCCAGTTGAAATTCAACGTCGACGTCGCCAACCGCGACAACTGGCTCTTCGTTGGGCGCCCCGTCGTCAACCAATATATGCACACGCAGGAACCGGGGCATATTAAGAACGTCGTCATTCGCAATATCAACGTGACGGGCGATCTCTCTTACGCGGGTATTCTCTTCAACGGCGCGGACGAGACGCACCGCACCGACGGCGTCACCTTAGAAAATATCACCGTTTTCGGAAAGAAACTCGACGCGAATTCACCGCTGATCCACATCGGCGATCATACGGACAACGTCGAAATTAAATAATTCGCGACGTCTGACTCCAAAGAAAAAGGCGCGGCTTCTTGATTCGAAGTCGCGCCCCTTTTTATGCCGACACGTTTTTTATTCGCCGCGATTCACGCCGATTTTCAAGATTCTCAACGCGACGGGCTCCCCTTCTTCGCTCTCGCACAGACGCGCCGTCACGCGATGTTCGCCGGTCGCGAGCCCGTCCGCCAATACGACAAGACGCGGATAATGGAGCCCTCCGCTATACGGATGAACCACGTTCATACACGTCGGCTCTCCGCCGTCGACGCTCACGTCGATCTTCCCCGAGTCGGGCCCCGCCAAAACGTAGAGCCCGGCGGCGTTGCCGTGAAAGGTCAGCGAAAAAGTCGCGCCCGGCTCGTTAGCGCACAGGAGTTCTTGACCGGCGAAGCGTTCGCGGAGCGCGCCGGGTATTTTCGACCACTCGGGAATCTCGCGCGTAAACCCTTCCGTCTGCGCCGCGTCAAAGTCGACCCAACCGGCGGTTCCGTAAGAATACGGGTCAAGAGGTTCGACCTCGCTCGAACGGAGCGCGCACAAGGAGCACGTCGCGGGAACCCGCCACACGTAGTCGAGAAGTTTCTCGATCATGTCGGCGACCATCCGATTCCCCTGCGGCGCCGGATGCACGTCCCCATAAATCTCCCACGTCGTATTCCCCGCGTCGATCTCTTCTTGGAGTTCCTTCGCCACGTTGACGGTCGAAATTCCGTAATGTTCCGCGACCGCCGTATGCGCCTGAATACTCGTTGGGACTTCGCCCGCGCGGTATTTTTCCATCAAAGGGATATTCGCGAAGAAGATCATCACGATCGCCGCGTCC
Source organism: uncultured Thermoguttaceae bacterium (assembly GCA_934725735.1). Lineage (GTDB taxonomy): Bacteria > Planctomycetota > Planctomycetia > Pirellulales > Thermoguttaceae > RUG369. The sequence goes on along the minus strand of CAKVCP010000005.1, from coordinate 25,404 downwards.
GGATTCGCCGCTTTGATTCGACGAATCACGCCTTCCATTCCTCTAATCGACTGTTCGAGGTTGAAGAAACCGTCCTGATTGTCGTTGACGGCGTACTCAACGAAGAATAGATCGGGCCCCTTCCCTCCTTCGCAACGCTGGATCACGTCTTCCTCGACGCGAAACGCGCCCAAATTGGAGCAGGTCGACGAAACGCCCGCGTCGATGAAATTGAACTGGGTTTGCGGATATTTCTTTTTCAGATATTCGCAAATCATCGGACGGTAACCGTCCATCTCCGTAATCGACCCGCCTAAAAACGCGACATCCCCCTTGCCCGAACGGAACTTTCTATCCGCGACGGTGAAGTAATACGGCTGACGGCGAATTACATTTTTGGCGACTTCTCCAGCGGGAGCGTCCGCGCCCTTTAATATCATACCGTTGGTCATGAGAAGAGCGCCCGCCGAGAGCGCTCCGATAAACGTGCGACGTAGCATCGAATCTTATCTCCTTCACAAAATTGCCAATTGGCGTTTCAATTATCTCATCCTTCGACGCACAGGACGCGCGGCAGAACGCTGTTGAGGCGGATAATCGCGAGGGACATGTTGTTCGCGAGACGCGAGTTCATCGTATTCGTCGTCCTCCTGAACGTAATACGTCTGTCTAGGAGGATATTCGCTCGGCTCGACGCGTTCCCTAACGCGACGTATTCTTTCCTCTGGATAACTATCGCGATCGTCGTCGTATTCCTCTTGCGGAAAGACGATCGAGAAGACGCCGACCGCGACGGTCGAAATCGCTACGGCGAGAATCGAAAAGACGAAAACGTACGGTCCGATCATATCGAGCTGTTTGTCGAGATCAAAAAGAAACTGCGAGACAAACGCGCACATGAGTCCAACGGCTCCTAGAACAAAAGACGACCAGGTCGATTGACGAAACCTTGTGCTTCGAAACGGAGCCGTCCCGATTACTCCAACAATGAACGAATATCCAGTCCAGAAAACGATTTGCACCAACCAAAACCGCACAGAGGGATCCTCTGGCCACTGCGCGTTCATCAATTCTTCCATCCAACTCTCCGTAACAATCAACCGAGTCTATTGCGACTCTTTTACCTAGTATAGCGGTAAAAGAACGTTATTTGAAGAGATTGAGAGGAAAAAAGAAAAAAACTCCGCCATTCGCGAATCTTCGCGAACGACAGAGTTCCCATATATCGTCAAAAGCCAAAACCTAAAAGCTTTTCCCTGAGTCAGACGTTTGGACTCGTTTTTCAACGTTTCCCAACGGTTTAGACCAGCGCGTCAATATCAATACTGACCATTAGCAGCCGCAGCGCGTTCCGCATTGATCGCATTCATGTGATCAACTTCCTGCTGATACTGGAATTCTGTTCCAGACGGATGATATTGAATATCGTCGTCCAGATAATAGGGGCTCGGCAACGTCTGGCCATTGCGCGTGACCTGACAACCGACAAGCGGAGCGATCATCAACGCTGAAAGAGCGAGAACGCCGAAAAAAACGCGTCCTTTGCATTCGATCGATTTCATTTCTAATCCTTTACGTCATGACTCTGAGACGTCGACAGGTTAAGACTGCAACGTCGGAACGTCTTTGTCACGCATATCTTACGATATCGGACTTCGTTCGACGACGTCTAGACTTCTCATGCCGAAAAGCCAAGAGGCTCGCCTCCTTTATTTTAGGTTACTTACGGTAGTCGTCATCCTTAACGCCAGCCGAACGATCCATGCTTGTGTATGAATCTTTGATATCCTGCGTTATTTATCGGACGACGATTTCCCTCCTCTTCACTAAAACTCAAAAGAAATAGGTTCTTTCTATCTCTCTATCTTGGCGTATCGGCATTTCTCTATCCCTGAAACCAATTATCGCTATAATAGTACTGTCAGGACGCCCTTCTTCTCTTGCGTTCTTTGAAATTTTTATCCGTAAATTCTTCTCAACACAGGACTGTAGCTATGAAAAACCTCGACCAGTATCGCGGCTGTCTCCTCGGCGGAGCAATTGGCGACGCGCTTGGATATGCGGTGGAATTCTTGTCTTACAAAAAAATAACCCAAAAGTACGGTTCGAACGGTATTACAGACTTTGAGCTATATCGTGGCCAGGCGCTGATCTCCGACGACACGCAGATGACGTTGGCCACAGCCTTTGGGCTCCTAGCGACTAAGGTCAGACACAGGAAAGACGCCAAGAAAGAAAATTATGTCGAAGAAATAGGGCGCGCCTATCGCATATGGTTTCTGGGCCAAATAGAAGAACAGGAGGGAAATCATTGGTTATTCGGCGTCCCTGGAATGACGGATCGTCGAGCGCCCGGAAATACGTGTCTCGATTCGCTTTCTAGAACGCAACTCGGCTCCCTCAACACGCCGATCAACGATAGCTGCGGATGCGGCGGGGTCATGCGCGTGGCGCCGATCGGACTTCTTTTCTCCGAAGACGCGAGCGACTTCGCAACAATCATTGGCGCGGAATCTGCGGCGCTCACGCACTCGCACGAACTTGGATATCTTCCTGCGGCGGCACTGACTTACATCGTTCATAATCTCGCGAATCGTCCGGGCTTGTCCGTCACCGAAGCGACGCGCGAGTCAATCGACGCGATCGCGCGTCTCTTCTCCCCCTCCCCTAAACGAGACGCGTTCTTCAATCTTCTCAACAAAGCCGTAGACCTTGCGCGTCAGGCGCGATCAGAGGACGTCGACGCGATCAATCAACTCGGAGAAGGATGGGTCGGCGACGAAGCGCTTGCTATCGCGCTTTACGCCGCGATTCGTCATGAAAACGACTTTGAACGCGCGATCGTCGCCGCCGTCAATCACTCGGGAGACAGCGACTCCACCGGCGCGATCGCGGGGAATATTCTCGGCGCGAAATTAGGCGCGAGCGCAATTCCGGCAAAATATATCCAGAACCTGGAGTGTCGTGCGCTGATCGATTGCGTCGCGGAAGATTTATTTATCGCGTCGACCGTCTCCGACCTCCCCATGTCTCGTCCCGACGTCGCGACGCGATACGAACCCTTATAATTCGCGCGACAACGTCTGACAAACACTCCCAAGGAAAATAAAAAGGACGCGTCCTAATTCGGAAACGCGTCCTTTTTTATACCCATCGCTTCATCTTAAGCGTCACGGCGCGACGTTAATCTCGACCACGTCCCCGTCGCTCACGACGTAATCCCCCTTCACGACCGTGCCGTCGTGAACGTTCGCGCCCCAAACGCGCGCAAACTTAAAACGCGACGCGTAATCTTTATGGATCTGATCGCACAGATCGAAGACGTTGCTACCCGTACGCAGCGTGAAGGGCTTGTCCATATCCGCCTGCTTTTGCGTCGGAGACTTCGTATAAACGCGCACGACGTTCATCGCTTCGTAAATCGCGTTGCGCAACTCCTCAGTTCCAGTCCCTTCCGTCGCGGAAATCGGGAATTCGCGGAAGGGCGTCTTACAGAATTCGTGGAAAAGCTCCATGCAGTCGTTGAAATCGGGGGAATCGCAATGCGTGGGAACAAGATAGGTTTTCGTGTAGGAAAGCCCGACGTCGTCCTCGTCGAGTCCCGATTCCGCCGCCAAACGCGTTTTCGTGTTCTGCAAACGATCCAAAACGTCCTGACACTCCTGGATTCCGTTGTCGGAGGTAGGATCGACAAGAAGAAGAACAAGCTCCGCGCCGCGAATATACCCATAGAGGTACGATTCAAAGAAATCGGGGGTTATCGGCGGCGTGTCGACTAACTGAACGTAAACGTCTTGCCACTGCATCATCCCCGGAGTCGCCGTCTGCGTCGTAAAGGGATACGGCGCAACTTCCGGCTTCGCCTTCGTAAAGAAGGTCAAAAGCTGACTTTTACCCGCGTTCGGTCCGCCGATAATAACGCATGTCCCCGCGCCTTGACGCGGAATCTTGACCGATTTGCCAACCTTCTTACTCGATCCCTTCGACGCTTCAATCTCCTTTTTGACTTCAGAGATCTTCGTCTTGAGCATAACTTGCATCTTCTCGCTCGCTTTATGCTTCGGGATCTCCGCAAACATCACCTGAAGCCAGCGCAACTCTTCTTCCGGAGTTTGCGCGCGTCGATACTCTTCTTCAGCTCGTAAATATTGAGGGGTAAGATTTGCTGCCATTCGGTAATAACTCTCTCTAAAAGGGCGTCGTAACTTAACTTCAATGTTAAGTTACCGCGTCATTTCACTTCGTCAAGTCTAATCCAAGCTTCATTCTCCGCGGAAAGGCGTATCGCTTCGAGCGTTCGGTCGACGTCGTATGCGTCGCGGAAAGACGCGATCGGCGCGACGGGATCGATCTTTGCGATCGCGCGCATATTCTCGTAACAGCCTGCGGAAAGAAGATCGCGATACCCGACGTCAGGATTATCCAGCGTGTCCTGATACGCAAAGCCGTTCTTACTGCAAAGGACGCGCTTCCACCCGCGCTGCGGATCGGCGGAATCGTAGATTTCAAGATAATCGAGATCGTCGTAGCACCAACGAATCGCGCCGTGTTCGAACCAAAATTCATAGCCTTGCGTATTCTCGGTTCCCTGAGCGTAGCGCGTGCACGACAACGTGCCGACCGCTCCGTCGGGAAGATAATACATCACGCGCGTCGCGTCGTCGACCTCGACTTTGCGCAGCTCCTGTTTCTTTTCGACCGTGCCGTCTTCCTTCGTGTAATCGACGGTAAAAACGCGTTCGTTCACGTGCGTGAACTGCATCGAGCAAAGGCGCTCGGGGCGTTTACCCGTCACGAAATAGAGCATGTCGATCGCATGGGAACCTAAGTCGCCCACCGTGCCGCCCCCGGCCTTGGAATCGAAACGCCAACCGCCCCAGTTGCCGCCGACGCCCCAATGTTGATTGTAATAGCTTCGCGCTTCAAGCAGACGCCCAAAACGGTTTTGTCGCACGAGTTGGCGCGCGAAGACGTTGGCGGGGACGCGACGATAAGTATAGTGCACGGAGTTTAAGAGGTCGGGTCGCGCCTCGGCGGCCTCCGCCATTTCCCGCGCTTCATTCAAGGATATCGCAAGAGGTTTTTCACAAAAGACATGCTTCCCCGCGTCGAGCGCCATCATCGTCGCGGCGTAATGCATCGCGTTCGGAAGACAAATATCGACGTAATCCGTATCGTCGGCGTAGAGAACGGAGCGCATGTTCGTATTAGCGCGCCAACCTAACGAATTCGCCGCGTCGACTTCATTGGGCAAGACGAACGCTTGACTCAGAACCGGCTTAATCGGGCAATCTGGATACAAGCGCGTCAAATTATCGTAAGCGACAGAACGCGCGCGTCCCATCATTCCCAAACCTAAAATAGAAACAGCCAATTCTTTCATAACGTCGCCATCCATAAGTCTAGTAGAGGATTGTATAAAGAACGGTCGACGCCCGCTCGCGTCGACCGTCGTATTTTGGCGCGATCATTCGGACCGCGCGCGTCGATCAATCAGCGTAAATCACGCAATTTCGCTCAAGGAAACCCACTTGCGTTCGTTCCAAGACTTACGAATCGCTTCGATGGTGCGTTCAACGTTGAGCGCGTCTTCGAAGGTCGCGACAGGAGCGACTTCTTCGGCGCCGGCGATCTTGAGCATGTTCTCATAGCACGCGTTGACCGTCAGGTCGCGATAACCGAACATGTGGCCGTCGGCGAAGGAAGGATACGCGAATCCGCCGCGATTGCAGAGGACGCGAGACCAACCGCGTTCAGGCGTCGTGGCGTCGTAGAGTCCGACGTAGTTAAGGTCGTCGTAATTCCAGCGGATCGCGCCGTTTTCGAAGTAGAGTTCATAGCCGTGGGTGTTTTCGGTACCCCAAGCGTTACGGGTGCATTCGAGAGAACCGATCGCGCCGCCGTCGAGGGTGAAGAGAACGCGAGTCGCGTCGTCGGTCTCGACGTCTTTCATCGGACGACCTTCGTTGTTGGTCTTCTTGTCGCCATAGCGAGCGGCGAGGTCGGAACCGACAGTCTCGGGAAGGTATCGCTTCTTGATGTGCGTCGTCTGCATCGCGCAGAGATCGACAGGACGAAGGCCCGTGGTGAAGTAGAGCATATCGAGAGCGTGGCTGCCGAGGTCGCCAAGGGTGCCGCCTTCAGGTCCAAAACGCCAGCTCCAAGGGGTCTCCGGACCGCCCCAAGATTGATTGTAGAAGCTATGGACTTCAAGCAGCTTGCCGAAACGATTTTCTTTGACGAGCTTACGAACGAAGACGTTCGCAGGGACGCGGCGATAGATGAAGTTGACAGAGTCGATGATATTGGGATTCGATTTCCTCGCTTCGGCGAGAGCTTCGACCATCTGGTGGGCTTCTTCGACGGTAACGGAAAGGGGCTTTTCGCAGAAAACATGCTTACCGGCGGCAAGAGCCTTCAAAACGGCCATGCAGTGAAGCTTGTTGGGCAAGCAAACGTCGATGTAATCGGTGTTCGGATTCTCGATCGTCTTGTCCAGATCGCGATTCGCCTTCCATCCGGACGCGGCAGCGGCTTCAGCTTCACCGTCGGTGTAGCAGTAGGCTTCGTTCAAAACAGGCTTCACGGGGCAGCTGGGATAATAACGCATGACGGCTTCATAAGCAACCGCGCGAACCAACCCCATCATACCATAACCAAGAATCGAAACATTACACTCTTTAGTCATCAGCAAATATCTCCTAAAAATCCTTAACGGCGCCCCGAGCTAATAGGGAGGCCGCGACGTCAAACGCCGACGTGTCTCAACGCGCTTCTCAATCGCTCCGAAAGAATGCGCGACGTCGGAACAGCGTGGCGCCCGTATCCGACGCGATTATTTTAATCACTAAAACCAGACAATTCAAGAGTTAGATTTTATTTGTGTAAAAATATTTTACTAAAATCTCCTAAAAAACAGGATTAACTCCCAGTTTGGAGGCGCTACAAGAGTATAGATTACCCTAAATCAATAAAAAACCGACCCTTTCGAGTCGGCTCCTTCAATATATCCAAAGACGAGGGAACGTTGTCATTCTTCAGGACGAGTGATTTCGCTGAGTTTAACCCAACGACGTTCTTTCCACGAACGACGAATCGCCGCGATTGTGCGTTCGACTTCGAGCGCGTCGGCGAACGTCGCAATCGGCGCGATCTCCGGAAGACCGCAGAGCTTACGCAGATTTGCATAGCACGCGAAGACGGTCAAATCTCGATATCCGACCATATGGCCGTCGGCGAAGTTGAAGTACGCGCATCCCTTGCGGTCGCAAAGCATACGAACCCAACCGCGCTCAGGCGTTCTGGCGTCGTAGATTTCGAGATAGTTCAAATCGTCGTAGTTCCAACGGAGAACGCCATGTTCGCAGTAGATAACGAAGTTGTGCGAGTTCTCAGTTCCCCACGCGTTACGGGTGCAATGAAGCGACCCGATCGCGCCGTTAGGAAGAGTGAAGAGAGCGTCGGTCGCGTCGTCGGTTTTGACGGTGAACCAGTAGGCTCCGTCGTGTTCGACAACGCGCTCAGGGCGCGTCTCTTTGATACTCAACGCCACTTTTTCCTTCTCAATTTTACGTTCCAAAATGTGCGTCGTCTGAAGTCCCATGACTTCGCTCGGACGCATGCCCGTCAGGAAATAGAGCATGTCTAACGCATGACTTCCAAGGTCGGCGAGCGTGCCGCCTTCGTCGTCAAAACGCCAGCTATATGGAGTGTCCGGGCCGCCCCAAGACTGAGGATACGAGCAAACGACCTCCAACACCTTGCCAAATCGACCTTCCTGAAGAATCTTCCGCGCATAAATCGCGGCGGGAGCAAGTCGATAAATAAAATTGACGGAAGCAAGTTAGTCCGGATGCGCCGCGGCAATCTCCGCCATCTTGTACGCGTCTAGAAGGTTTCCTGCGAGAGGCTTTTCACAGAAGACGTGCTTTCCATTTTCGAAAGCGATCTTCGCGGCTCCATTGTGCATGCTGTTCGGCAAACAAATATCGACGACCCACGCCTCAGGATTGCTCAGGGCTGCGGCCAAATCGATCGTCGCCTTCCAACCTGCGGCGTTAGCGCCCTCTTCCTGTCCGGGTTGTACGACAGCTTCGTAAAGCTCGTACTTGTCCGGACAACCGCCAGGAAAATAACGTTGAACGGCTTCGTAGGCGACGGCGCGCACGCACCCCATCATCCCGAAACCAGCTATCGTCATTTTGATAAGTGTCTCCTTTCTGAACTCGAATCGCATTATCTCACAAGCAAACCATTCCAGTATGGCAATGCGGTTTTATCTATAAGAGATCAACATTTATCTCACGATCCTCATTGAAGTTAAAGGCGCCTCAACGGTCAGACCGATCCCATGATAAAGGTCGCGTCTCGCTCATCTGATAAATTATTGTAACAACAATTAAAAAATTTACAATAGAGGCGATTCGGATTTATTGTTTCAACATATTCGTCCTACCTCCGTTCCCATTGACGTATAAAACGACCGAACTAGAATTAGTACGAGTTTACGCAACTTAACGAATAAATTTTTCATACGAAATTATTCGTTAAAATTTTTGAAATTGAGGAGATTGGAAGAGATGACAAAAACGCGTCTTTCAACCGGCGTACCCGGTTTAGACGAACGCCTCGGCGGCGGGCTTATTCCCGGCACAACAACTGCGATCGTCGGTTCTTCCGGAGCCGGTAAAACGCAGTTCGCGATGCAATTTCTCAATGCCGGACTCGCTCAAGGCGAAGAACGACGCGGGGTCATCCTTGATCTCACCGCGCGCGGCGATTCTCAAAATCATCTGCAATATTGCTCGAACCTCTTCGGGTGGGAACCCAAACCGCAAGACCCCTCCATTCCTTTCGACCCTAAAAAATTCTTCGCCGCCTGCGAAAAGGGAGAACGATACAGCGCCGACTACCTCCAGGCGTTCCCGTACGCCGGACGCCGCGTGACGAAACGCGATCTCGACGGCGAAGAATGGGACGACTGGAAATGCGACCTCACACGCCGTCTCGACGCCACCATCTCCTTTATATATACCAACTTCGCGCAAGGCGCACGACGTCTTGTCGTCGACGGAATCGAGCCAGTCGAACATCAGGGAGACTCAATCCAGTTCGAACTTCTCGAATACGTCGATCAACAGATCGTGAAGAAAGAATCGTCGTGGGTCGCGCGCGATCTTTTCCGACAAAATTACCGCCAATATGAGGCGCAAATCCTCGCCAACTCCTACTCTTCCTCCGACGTCGCCTCGATCCTCTCGTACACGTCCCAGGAAACCTCTCTCGACGCCCTCGTCGACAAACCGATGGAGGAAGGAGATTATTTTGCGCAAGCCAATACGGTAATTTTCCTCGGAAAGATTCGCGAAGGTAGAAAATTCCAACGCGCGATGTATATTTTTAAACATAGAGGCAGCGCCTGTTCCGACGAAATTCTACCTTTCGAAATTGACGACGCCGGTCTCAGACTCGTCGTATAACCTTAAACTCAACTCCTGATGGAAGGATACTACATGTCAAACAACCCCCAAGACGGCAAAAAGTCGGGTATTCTCAAGACTGTCAGCGGCGGTAGCGCCGACCGTTTCTGGAATCCTCGTTTTTGGGACGGGATGACCATCAGCGCATGGACAAAGTTATTAAACTCCGGAAAATGGCGCGTTTCTCCCGTCCGCTATCCGATGTTCGCCGTCATTTGGGGACTTACGCCTCTTAACTCAACCCTCGCCGCGTTGCAAAACCGCTTCTTCAAGCGGCAAATCAACGCGACCAGGCCCGTTCAGGATCCGATCTTCATCATCGGACACTGGCGCAGCGGCACAACTCTTCTTCATGAGTACATGATGAAGGATCAGCGCTTCACTACCTCCAATACCTACGAGTGTTTCGCCCCCTCTCATTTCCTCGTTTCAGAGTCGATTATGGCCCCCTGGGTTCAGCTTCTTATGCCGCAAAAGCGCCCCATGGACAACATGAAAGTCGGTCTCGATCGTCCTCAAGAAGACGAATTCGCTATCTGCGCGCTCGGAATGCGCTCTCCCTATCGCAACGTCGCGTTTCCCAATCTGGATCAAATCGACGACGAATATCTCACTCTGCGCAATCTCCCTGAAGAGGAGCAGAACAAATGGCTCGACGCCCTTGAATATCTCGTCAAAGCGTTGACGGTCAAATATAAGAAGACCGTCGTCTTGAAGTCGCCCCCTCACACCGCGCGAGTCCGCGCCATCTTGAAACGCTTCCCCGACGCAAAATTCATCCACCTCGCCCGCGATCCCTTCGTACTTTTCCCCTCTACCGTTAATTTGTGGAAGAAACTCGCACAAACTCACGGACTCCAGCTCCCCAAAGGCGGTCCTAAGCTAGAGGAAAAAGTTCTAAAGAACTTTGAAGATATGTATGACGCCTATCTCGACGACGTCTCGCTTATCAAAGAAGGGAACTTGTGCGACATTACCTACGACGAACTCGTCGCCGCGCCCGTCGAGACTCTCGAACGGATCTATTCGACTCTCAACCTCGGCGACTTCGAAGCGAATCGCTCAACCTTTGAGGAATTCGCTCAATCTCAAAAAAGCTATAAAAAGAATAAGTTCGAGCTCGCTCCCGAGATGAAAGAAACGATCGCCAAACGATGGAGCAAGTACTTCGATCGCTATTTCCCCGACGCTAAGTAATCCTGCTCTTTTCCAAATGTGTAAAACAAAAAACCGCTCTGAACGATCGTTCAAAGCGGTTTTTCTATTTTGCGATTTCGACGTCGACTGGGTCAGGAAGCGGCGCGCTGACTATTCGCCGTCGTGACGATATCGCCGACCCCGTCGAGAATCATCGTCGGACGATAAGCGAACGTATTCACCGTTTCGAGAGTCGAAACGCCCGAGAGAACGAGGATCGTCGACATACCGCTTTCCATACCGGAAACGACGTCGGTATCCATACGATCACCAACCATTACGCATTCCCCCGAATGCAACCCCAAGATATTCAATCCCGTGCGCATCATCAACGGATTCGGCTTACCGCAGAAATACGCCTGTTTTCCCGTCGCCAACTCAATCGGCGCAACCAACGCGCGGCACGCGGGCATGATTCCGTTTTCGATTGGACCGGAAATATCCGAATTCGCGCCGATTAACTTAGCGCCGGCGACCACCAAGTTCGTCGCTTTAATCAACGTGTCAAGCGTGTAACTCTTCGCTTCGCCGATCACCACGTAATCTGGGTTGACGTCGTTCATCGTCACGCCCGCGTCGTACAACGCTTTGAAAAGCCCCGCTTCGCCGATCGCGTAGACGGAACATCCGGGCTTTTGCTTCTTCAAAAACTCCGCCGTAGCCAACGCGCTCGTATAGAAATGATCTTCAGAGACGTCCAACCCCATCCGCGCCAAACGCTGTTGCAATTCTCGAGGCGTGTAACCGCTGTTATTCGTCAGAAACAGAAACTTCTTATCTTCTTTGTGGAGCCAATCAATAAACTCCGCCACGCCGGGTAGAAGGCGATTACCATGATAGATAACGCCGTCCATATCGCAGATAAATCCTTTTTTACTGCTAAAATCAATCATTTTTCAATCCTAAAATCCATCTTATTTTTCACACATTATTTCCACGCTCTTCATTATAACGTCAACAATTATTATTTAAACAGATGAAACGCCGTTTTTTGTGGAATTTTATAAAAAAAGGCGTTTCGCTTGGAAACGCCTTCAAGAAAATTTCTTCGTTACGATTTATTTCTCCAGCTTCTTAGAGAGCAACCACTTATAAAGCTCGGGATTCGCGTAAGTCCTTGTCCAGCAATCGTGGCCGACTCCCGGATAGGTCGTGAATTTGACGTCCTTGTTTCCAGCGGCTCGAACAGCTTCAACTAAATCGCGCGAATATTCGTATTTCACCGCGCCGTCTGCGTCTCCGTGAAACGCCCAAATCGGAGTCTTTGCCATCTTCGGCGCAAATTCGAGAGGATAACCGCCGCACAAAGGCGCCGCCGCCGCGATTATATCCGCGTTGTGCGCGATCATGCCCCAAGTTCCAAAGCCGCCCATCGAAAGACCGGTGACGTAAACGCGCGATTTATCGACGGGATACGTTGCGCAAATTTGTTCAAGCAAAACGCGAAGCTGCGCGGGGGACCAGAAACGAATCCCTTTCGTTTGGGGAGCGACTGTGATAAAGGGCCACGTCTTCGACTTTTCAGAATCGAGGCAGTACTTGATAGGGCCGTGAATCTTCACTTTTTCGGGATCGTCGCCGCGTTCTCCCGCGCCGTGAAGGAAGAGAAGGAGAGGAAATCCGTCTTCGGTCTTTTCCGCTTCATCAGTCGGAATAAACAGCCAGTATTTCAAGTTTTCCGTCTTCTCGGGATCGATCGGATTGGGGCCGCCGAGGGGCATTGCGTCGCCGCCGTTCCATTCGCCGCCCGTCGCTAAGGGAAGTTCCGCCGTCATCAGAACCGTCGCGCCCGGCTGAACGTCTTTCGTCATTGTCTGCGTCTCCTGGGCGCTGAGAATCGAGGACGTAAAACACGCCGCAACAAGAGCCGCCCATGCCAAAATAATTGAACGTTTCATCGTCTTTTTCCTTACACTAAGCAAAGCTTCCATACCTCGCGACAAGCGTCGCATCCCGTAAAATATAAAACGGGACGCGCAAAAAACAAGCGCGTTTATCATTTCAATAGCGCGGGAGCTCCGCGGATTGAAAAAATATAATCCTCAAGCGTTCCTTCCGTTGGACGCTCAAAAGAAACGCGCCAAAAACCAGGTTTCGGTTTGACGGGATTTCCCGTCGCGTCTAGAGGCGACGTCCACACGGCGAGAGAATCGACGTCGTTGAGCGTTGAAACTTCCTCGCCGTCTGGATCGTAGAGTCGCACCGTCACGCGTTCCGCAACGCTTCCAACGACGCGTAGCGAAAGTTCTTTCGACGTTTCGGGAACATAAAAATCAAAAGTTCCCGTCGAACCAAAAACGTCCGCCTTCGGAGCCGCCGACGTCAAAACGATTCCCTCGCTCTTCTCCAACGTTACGAACGACGGCCCAAATTCCGCGTCGACAATACGCCATCCTTTCGTACCTTTGGGCAGCTTAACCTCCAAAGGCGAGTCGACGGCAACTTTAGGTTCGTACTCAACGCGCGATCCGTCGGGTTCCGTCGCCGCGACTTCAACGGGTAGCGGGGGATAAGAGCCGATCTTATGTTGACGTAAAAAAAGAACTCCTTCTTCCCCTTCGTCGAGCCAGACGAAATAACACGCCGACCCGCGAAGACGTAGCGGCGTAGCGGCGACGGCGCGGTCATGCCACGCTTGAGCTAACGTCTCCCCTTCGCTTGAAGTCAAAAACGTCGCGTCAAGAGGGACGGGCTTAACGTAACGCGCGGCCTCGCCAGGGAAGAGTCGCGCAAATGTCTCGGGCGTCAACGAAGTCGTCGCAACGAGCTCGCCGTCCAGCGTACGCGTTTCCAGCGATCCAGTTATGTCGCGAAAACCAACTCCGTCGGCGGATGCGTCGCGAAGTTTGAATAGCGGAACATCGGGATTGATTTTATCACGCGCGTCGATAATTTGGGCGCGTTCAAACTTCACCCCGCCGTTCGCCGCGACGTCCGATCCCACGGCGATAAAAGTGATTCCTGGGTAATCCTTCTCGCGCGTCCACGCGTCGATATCGTCCCAAAGAAGGGCTCCCCCGTCTGAATATCCCATTCGCCCGCTCTCGCGATCCGCGTCGGGAGTCGTAAGGGTCAGACCGTCGATCGAAAGAAACGCGCCGTCGCTCCATTTGCTACGAATTTCGATCCCTAAACGATTCCCAAGAAGGTCGAGATTCTTGATCTTTAACGCGCCGTCAAGTGCACACGACTTATCGCCCTTACCATTAGCTACGGTCAACCCAAAGCCTCGCCCGCGATTGCGCGCGCAAACGCAATCTTCAATCGTGAAACTTAGCTCGCGACTCGATTCGCTCAGATTCGGCAAATAGAAGACGATTCCGTCCCCCGCGTTGTTCAGCGCCTTCACGCGACGCATCACGACGTTCGTGATCTGCTCATCGGAACGATTCGGCTCAAAGTCGATCCCCGCTTCCGGCGCCGTTCCGACCGTCTCGCGTAAAACGCAGTCCTCGATCGTCAGACCGTCGACGCTAATCACGCTAATCCCCTGGCGGTTATTTCCTTTACAGTCAACGTTGCGGATCGTCACGTTTTTACAAGGCCCAGACTCGGAAGAAGAAACGCCTAAATAAATACCGTCGCCCCCCGTCTCCGCTATTTGAAGGTTCTCCACCAATACGTTTTCGCAACTCAAGAAACTGAGACCGTGACGCCATTCCGACTTTTGATATGGCTCCTGCCAATAGTCGGTTTTGCGCATTCTCAGCGTCGCGCCCTTCCCTTCGCCGCAAATCTTCAAATTCTCGGCGTTCCTCGCGACGAAAAACACGTCGCCGAGCTCGCGAAACTCCCCTTTCTTCGCCAAGAGTTCCACGCCTTCCTCTAAAATCAATTCCAAATCCCCGCGCAGTCGAATTGGCCGCAAGATCCACGGAGAATCCTGACGATCGATCACAACGCGCTTCGCCCCAGAATCGATCGCGCTTTGAAGCGCTTCCGTCGCGTCTTGAGGATCATAGCCAAAACGCGACGCCACGACGCTCTCCTCCGCTCCCCAAGCCGGAATCGCCGCGCAAAGCGCCGCCAAGATCGCCGTCGTCCAGAAAAAAACTCGCTTAGTCATAGTGAACTCCGTCGCCGTTAAAAAAACGCGATCCTAGGTCGCCCAAGACCGCGTTTTTTCTAGTTGTTAAATCACGCGTTCGCAGCTTCTTCCTTGCGTCGCTTTTCTTCGGCGATAACTTCCGGAGACGCCGCGTTGAAAATCATCGCAAAGAGGACGAGCGCCGCCAAAGACGAGACGACAAGCATACTAAAGACGCGCGGCCATCCCGCCTGAGAAATCTTCGCGCGCCCTTCTCCCGCCGTCGTCGCGATTCGCGACGCTTTTTCACTTAGCGTTAAAACGTCTTCGTTCGTTTCTGTCGCGGAGGACAACTCCGAATAAAGCTTCTCCGCGCTCTTCTGCCGCTTCTGCAAAATCTTCTGATTCGCGCTCGACTCACGATCGCCGACGATTCCGTCCGCGGCGAGGGTCGCGTCGTAATAACCTTCCGCAGCCTTCACGATCTTCGGCAAAAGCCCCGACGTCGCCAATTCTTCCGCAGACACGCCGTCGAAAGATTCGCTCACAACCGCCGCCACATTCCGGTCGCGTTCCGCCTTGTAAGGAGCCGTTGCGCCGTCAACTATGTAACCGACGCCAAAACCCGTCACGATCGTCGCAAGATAACCGAAAAGCCCCGTCAAACCGCTCGACGCCGCGCCCGACTTCTTCGTCGCGATCGTCGACGCCACGCATCCGATCAAGCACTGAGGTCCGTAGATAAAAAATCCGATCAGACTCAATAGAAGGATGTTCAACACCAACGAATCGGAATCTAATCGCCAGAACGCAAAAGACGCGATTCCGCACCCCAACATATAGACGAAACACGCTTTCGCGCCGCGACCATGGAAGATCTTATCCATGAGAACGCCGCTCAAAATGATTCCAAACGCGCCAAAGACCTCATAACAGGCGGTCGCCCAACCCGCCGATTGAAGATTTAAGCCCTTAGACTGCGACAAGAAAGTCGGCGCCCAGTCCAAGATCGAGAATCGTACGATATAAACGAAGAAGTTCGCAAAACAGAGAACCCAGATCGCCCAGTTAGAGAGCACGTTTTTGCAGAGTTCTTTGAACCATCCTTCGTCATTTTCCGCCTCGACGACCTCGGATTCCTTCGCGTCTTCTTTAACTTCGGCTGTGCGACCATGAATACGATCGTAGTACTTTTCAACAGGCTCAAAACCTTCTTTTTCAGGAGAATCGCGGAGCGCCCAGAAAAGGAAGATCGATCCAAGGATACTCAGCGCCGCAGGAACGAGGAAGCAGTATTTCCACCCTAAGACGACGACGAAAGAGTTCAGGAGAAAAACAAGCCCCGCGCCAAAAGAGTGGGAGATATTCCACGTCGCGAATTTAATTCCGTGTTCGTGGGGCGCAAACCAGTGCATCAAACTTTTAGCGCACGGGGGGAATCCCATTCCTTGAACCCATCCGTTAATGATCCAGAAAGAGCCGATAACCCAGGCGATAAGAGTCGCTTTTTGCGCGTCGGGAGCCGTCGGCATGAAGGCGTTCGCCAAATCGCTCGAAAAACCGCAGAAGACGTTCGTAAGCGCCGCGAGGAAGAGTCCGACCGACATGAAGTAACGTGGATTTACGCGATCACTCCACACCCCGTTCACAAAACGCGCGACGCCGTAAATCACCCCATGAATCGTCAAAAAGAGTCCGAGCGTCGTTTTCGTCACCCCGATTGACTCCAATCCGGGCATTGCCATCGTGATACTTTTGCGAACGAAATAGAAGAAAATATACCCGATCATCGTCCCGATGAGGATACGCCAACGCCAATATTCATATTCGCGATCTGAGCGTACGCCCGCGGGCTGCGTCTTTGCTTGAGAAGCCATATTTGAGAGCTCCGTAAAGATTGAATCTATCTAAAAAATAATATCGAATAATCAACTCAGGACTTGGCGCGTTTCAAAAGATCCGCCAAAACAGAAATATCGTCCAACACGAGTTCCGGAGTCAATCCGCTCTCCTTGAGCGTTTCAATCGTCGCCTCTCCCGTCAAGACAAGGACTCCTGGAACGCCGGCGCGACGCGCCATCTCAAGATCGGTGTAAATACGATCGCCAACCATCATGATCTCGTCTTTCTGGAGACCATATTTGTCCATGATTCCGATAATCATGTCCTTATCAGGCTTTCCGGGCACCGCTTCGGGTTTACGACCCGTCACGTCCTCAATCAACGCCTGCACAGCCCCGCAGTCAACTAAAATTGTCTTGAGATCTGTCGGGCAAACAGTGTCGGGATGCGTGGCGACGTATGGTTTATTCTGGCCAATCCAATACGTCGCTTTGCACAGTCGCTCGTAAGTAAGCGTCGTATCGAACGCGACGACGACAAGTTCAGGTTCCTCCGTCTCGTTGAATTCGTCGATCATTTCGTAACCATGATCGGTGAATTCTTCGCGTAAACTCGCCGTTCCCAGCACGTAGATTTTCTTCACGTCGGGATAATGCTCTTTGAGGTAGAAAAACGTTGCGGACGCGGACGTCGTGATGTTGTCGGGCGTGGCTTTCAACCCTAAGTTCAGGATTTTTTTCAGATAATCCTTCGCGCTTTTCGACGAATTGTTGGTCAGAAACGTGTACTCGATATTCAACGACTCCAACGTTTCGAATACTTTTGGAGTAAACGGAAAGAGTGTTCCGCCTTTATAAATCGTCCCGTCCATATCAAAGACAACGCGTTTGATCTTGGAAAGGTCGACCATCGGATTGATATAATGCGCAGGATGGGAACCAAGGACAAAAGAATCGCTCATAATCGACAACCTTTATTTCGGAGTATTGGCGCGACCGTAAAATAAGTTCGAACGCGCGCAGGCTTCTTTCTAACGCTGTCATTATACCCGGAAGAGGTTCGACTTTTCAAGTCGCGTCACAAGCTTTTCAGATTTTGAACGCGTATCGTCCAAGTCGTTCAATCGCCGCGCCTTGTCCCCTTCCCCTTAACATGACGCCCTTTTAAAGTATAATAAACCGACTAAGCTCGATTCATCATATGCTGGACGTCGTTAGCGCGACGAACGGCTTTTTAGGAGAAACGCTTTTTATGGCTAGTCCATTCAATACGATAGAGGAAGCGATAGAATCCTTCAAGAAAGGCGAATTTGTCGTCGTTTTAGACGATGAAAACCGCGAAAACGAAGGAGACTTCATCTGCGCGGCTGAAAAAGTCACGCCGGAACACGTCAATTTCGTCTTGAAATACGGACGCGGACAAACCTGCGTCCCCCTTTTGCCTGAAACTTGCCGTCGTTTAAACCTTCCCCAGATGGTTCAAGACAACACGGCGCCACTCCGAACGGCCTTCACTATTCCGGTCGACCACGTTAAAGCGCGAACGGGTATCACCGCTCAGGAAAAGGCGATGGCGATCCGTGCGCTCGCCGATCCGAATAGTCAAACTTCCGACTTCGTCCATCCGGGCCATCTATTCCCTCTCGAAGCCAAAGAAGGGGGCGTGCTCCGTCGCGCCGGACATACGGAAACCGCGATCGATCTGGCAAGACTCGCCGGACTCTTTCCCGCGGGACTCCTCACGGAAATCCTCAACGACTCCGGCGATCGAGCCAAGAGAGACGAATTGATCGAGATAGCGAAGAAATTCAATCTCAAGATCATTACGGTCGAGGATTTGATTAAATATCGCCGTCAGCGCGAAAAAATCGTCGACCGCGTCGCCGAGGCGTCTCTTCCCACAAAATACGGGGAAGGTCGAATCTACGCGTATCGCGTTAAATACGAAGGAAGCGAACCAATCGCGATCGTCTACGGCGACCTTTCGACAAAAGAAGCTCCTCTCGTGCGCTTGCACTCGTCTTGCTTCACCGGCGACCTTGTCGCGTCGTTACGTTGCGACTGCGGAGATCAACTCCATATGGCGCTACAGAAGATTCAAGAGGAAGGCGCGGGCGTGCTCGTCTATCTTCCCCAAGAAGGACGCGGTATCGGGCTCGTTGAAAAGATCAAGGCCTACGCGCTCCAAGACAAAGGGATGGACACTTGCGAAGCGAACCTCGCGTTAGGACACCCCGTCGATCTTCGCGACTACGGAGTCGGCATCCAAATCTTGAAAGATCTCGGCTTACAAAAAATCCGTCTCATGACAAATAACTCGAAGAAAGTCGACGCCTTCATCTACGGAGGGTTCAATCTTGAGGTCGTCGAGCAGGTGCCGATCCTCGCGCCGTGCAACGAACACAATCGTTTCTACCTTGAAACGAAGCGCGACAAAATGGGGCATACCCTTGATCCGAATATCTGACTTGCCGTTCTCCCGATAAAATAGAAGAATCGCGTCCTAAAACTTGGGACGCGATTCTTTTTTATGCTCGTTCTCGCTTATAAACGGCGTTCAACGGAATTGCCGCGCGATTTCGGTCGTACGCGTTTCACGAATGACGGTCACGCGAATCTCTCCGGCAACTTGAACGCGTTCCGTCAACGCTTTAGCGACGTCGCGACACGTCTTCGCGGCGCTTTCATCGCTCGTTTTCACGGGATTTAGAATGACTCGCAACTCGCGCCCAGCTTGAACGGCAAAGGCGTGCTCGACGTTCGGAAACTCTTTGGCGATCGTTTCAATTTCTTCCATTCTTCGCACGTAATTTTCCAACGTCTCGCGTCGAGCGCCAGGTCTTGACGCGCTGCACGCGTCCGCAGCGGCGACAATCGTCGTATAGGGACTTGCCGCGCGTGGATCTTCGTGATGATAACGCGCCGCGGCGACGACTTCTTCCTCCGCGTCGTGACGTCGAAGAAAATCCGCGCCTACGACCGGATGGCCCCCTTCGAGTTCATGATCGAGCGCTTTTCCAATGTCGTGCAGCAGTCCGCATTTTCGCGCCAATTTCTCGTCGAGACCCAGTTCTGCGGCGATCATACCGGAAATATACGCGACTTCGACGGAATGACGCAAAACGTTTTGGCTATAACTCGTACGAAAACAAAGACGTCCCAAATATTCGACGATCTTCTCGTTCAAGCCATGGACGTCCGCTTCCTCGCAGGCTTCGCGTCCTTTTTTCACGACCAACTCATGAACCTCGTCCTTCGATTTTTGACACTCTTCCTCGATTCGCGTCGGATGGATTCGTCCGTCGTCGATCAAACGTTTGAGCGCTATCCGCGCCGCTTCGCGACGAAGAGGATTGAAAGAACTCACGATCACAACGCCGGGTGTGTCATCGATAAGAACGTCGACGCCCGTCGCCTTCTCGAACGCGCGGATATTGCGGCCCTCGCGTCCGATGATGCGCCCTTTCATGTCGTCGATCGGAATATCGACCGTATTGGTCGTCGCTTCCGCCGTATGCGACGCGGAATAACGTTGCAAGGCGACAAGAAGAATCTCGCGCGCTTTCTCTTCGCTGCGTTCCGTCGCCTGACGTTCCCTCTTCATAATCAACGCGCCTTCTTCCTCGTCAAGCTCTTCTTCCAGACGCTTCATAATGACGGAAGTCGCTTCTTCGCGCGTCATCTTCGCGACTTCGTACAAACGACGCTCTTGTTCCTTGATCTTTTCCTTCAAGTCGTCGGAAAGCTTCCGCTGCTCCTCACGCTCGCTTTGCAGTTCCAGACGCGTCGATTCGATCGTCTTCTCGGCGCCGCGCAGTTCGTTTTGCAACTGATCCAGCGACTCCTGACGCCGAGTCAACTGTTTTTCTCTCTCGCTGATAAGCTGATACGCCTCGCGTTTTTCATTGTCGAATTTTTCCTGTTGAGTCATCGCCCTTTCTTTGAGTTCAAGCTCCGACTCTCGACGTCGCGCTTCCGCGTCGGCGTTAGCTCGACTTCGCGTCTCTTCCGCGTCGACTTCGGCGCGTTTGCGCGTCTCCTCCGCGTCGTTTTTCGCGCGACGCCTCGTGTCTTCCGCGTCTATGTCGGCGCGGCGTCGCTTCTCCTCCGCTTCTTTTAACGCGGCGTCTTCGATCTTTTGCGCCGACTCTTTCGCTTCTGCGACAATCTTTTGCGCGTCTTCTCGCGCGCCCTCAAGCGTAACTTCCGCTCTTGTCTTCCGACGGCTGTCCAGATAACGAACCGTCCAATACACGCCGTTTCCGGAAAGCAACGCCATCCCTAACAGCGATATTACATATGATGTAGAATACACCGCATACACCCTTTGATCGTCAAGACGATAAGCACGCGCAAAATAGAAAAGATATTAACCGACATAACGTCGCTAAGCGCAACGTTTGACGGGCCTATTCGCATCAAAACGGTCTACGTATTATGCGCGCGACTCTTCAATTTCAAGGAATTTGGAACGCGACGACATACTGCGGTGAATATATGCAACTTCCAGAAATCCCAGACGATTCCGACCAAAGGCGCCTAGCGCATACGCGCTAAGCCAATATATAAATTTAAAAAAACAAACAAGTTGCCTTCTCGCGTCGGGCGTCGAAAATTATCCGAAAACGTCTCTCAATATCTGTATACTATTCGCGTCAATGTTGTTATGACGATTGACTTTTAAAAAAATACCAACGCGTCAAAACGCGCCTCCTCTATGGCGCCTCATCCGCATGTCGACGCGCCATTGTCCGGCTATATTCTAATCGAGGGCCGTTCTTTTCGCAAGAAGATTCGCCTCAATAATCGTGAAACTTCTAAAAAAATAGTAGCCAAACCCTCCGTTTTGGCTACTATTTTTACGTTTACCAAGAGCAAGTACGCGATTTATTCCTCCATCACGTCTATTTCACGATTCTTCGCGAGTTCTGTCGCCAGATCCTCATACTTCTTCGTGAGCTCCTGAATCGATTCCTTCGCGCTATCGCGTTCGTCTTCAGAAATCTCCTTCGCCTTCTCTTCTTTATCGATCATTTTATTGCCGTCGCGACGAACGTTGCGGATCGACACTTTGCACTCTTCGCACAAATCGCGAATCATCGTCCCCATTTTACGGCGTACTTCCGTGGAAAGGGGCGGAATGTTTAAGCGAATTACTTTTCCGTCGTTATTCGGCGCGTAGCCAAGCTCCGAATTGCGGATACCTTTTTCTATATCCTTCAACGTGCCTACGTCAAAAGGACGAATTAAAATCTGCTGCGCTTCTGGACAGGAAATCGTCGCAAGTTGTTTGAGTGGGGTTTCACAACCATAAGCGACTACTTTCAGTCCATCCACAAGACCAGGATTGGCGCGACCAGTGCGCACGCCGGACAACCCTTTGCGAAGATGCGCAACGGCTTTTTCCATCCTATCTTCTACGTCGAGTAATATCTCGTCTGTCGACATCTTTTATTCTCTCTTTCAAGGTTATACGCGACTTACGCCACGTCGGACTTGGACTTCTTAGAACTGACCGCGCTGTATAACGCAATCCGCTCCCGTTAAATATACGGGCATTTACCGCGTATCGCAATACCCTTTTAAAAAAATACGAAGATCCCCCTCTTTCAATAAAACAAGGACGCCCTGCAAAAGTCAAGACGTCCTTATTCATCGAGTGAAAATCAGTTAATTGAAGGATGCGGCGCGTTCACCCCGTCGTTTTGAGGAGGATTGCCCTTCGTCTGGTTGGAGGCGTTACGATCCTCGTCATATCCTTCGCCATAACCGCCGCCGTAGCCGCCGCCATAACCGCCGCCGTAGCCGCCGCCGTAACCGCCGCCGTAACCGCCGCCGTAACCGCCGCCGTAGCCGCCGCCGTAGCCGCCGCCGTAGCCGCCGCCGTAACCGCCGCCATAGCCGCCGCCGTAACCGCCGCCGTAACCGCCGCCGTAACCGCCGCCGTAACCGCCGCCATAGCCGCCGCCGTAACCGCCGCCATAGCCGCCGCCGTAACCGCCGCCATAGCCGTATCCGTATCCTTTCGGATCGTCTTCGACCACCGACTCATTATAGGATCGATGCTTTCCGTAAAGGTTGACCACGCATCCGAGGATATTGGCTCCGACGTCCGCCAAACCGCGAATACCAGCAACAACGTCCGGTCGACCGCGACGACGAATACGGAAGATGTAGAAGACGCCGTCCACGCGCGGCCCCATCGACTGCGCATCGTTCACGTAGAGAACAGGCGGAGCGTCGATAAGGATTACGTCGTACATCTGACGCAATTTTTCGATAACGTCGTCAAAACTCTGGCTTGCGACAATTTCAGAGGGAGACTTCAACTTTGTTCCCGCCGTCATTACCGAAAGATTCTCGACAACGGTCGGTTTAATCGCTTCTTCAAAGGTGGCGGCGTTCGTCAACACGTTCGAGAAACCGCACGAATTCGTCATACCGAACCACTTATGCAGATCGGGCTTTCTCATGTCGCCGTCGATCAGCAGCACCTTTTTACCAGACTCGGCGAACTTCACGGCAAGGTTGGCAATACACATCGTCTTTCCGTCCGTCGGGTGAGGGCTCGTCCCCATAAGAACCACGCTCTTAGCGCCCTTGAATTGGTTAAAGACGCGCGTTCGAATAAGTCGGAAGTTTTCGCAGAGCGGATCGTTCGAGTGATAGTACGCAATCAAGGCGGGATCAGGCTTCTTCGCTTCGCGATTCATCTTACGCGTTTTAGGCGTGATATCTTTGAAGTGAGGAACAAAGGGGCGAATCTGAACCAAGATTGGCGCGCGGCACATGCGAACGACGTCGGTCGGAGAGTGGAACGTGGCGTCCGTCACGTCGACGACATAAGCCAAAGCAACGCCTCCAACGAGACCAATGGCAAAGCCCATCACAAGAAACTTGAAGAGATTCGGATAGACGGGATTCGTATTTGCCACCGCCTGGGAAAGCACTTCCACCTGATACGTATTGACGTCGCTCATGAGGGAGAGTTGTTTCAAGCTTTGCTCGTTTTGATCGAGCATCGTTTTGAGGGTCTCGATCGAGAGCTTCTTCGACGCAATCGTCTCGCGATACTCCGTGATTGATCGAACGTCTTCGTCCTTCGCCTCAACATATGAATTGATCTTCGTCTTTTCTTCACGCAACTCGGACATACGGCGCTTCAACGCTCCCAAATACGAACGGAAGAGCTGGTGATAACTCACAACGCCGATCTTACCCGTCTCATTTTCAGTCTTGGCGCGATTGTCTTCGACCTGACGTTCCAATTCCGCGATCTGCTGTTTCAGGGATTTAACCTGAGGGTGATCGCTCGAATATTGCTTTTGCGCCTCAACTAGCTTCATGTTCAGCTCGGTAATGCGCGCCTGCAAGGTATTTTCACCGAAGGTGACGGCGCTCGCCACGCGATATGTCTCCGCGTCGGAGCTACCGCGCGCAGTGGCGATCAACGTCTCAAGAACCGCGTCCCCTTCGCCGCCGCTCATCAGAGCGATTATTTCTTCCTCTTTCAAGTCTTCGATTTCGCGTCCGGCTATCGACGTTTCAAGAGATTCCAAACGGTTTTCCAACTTCAATAACTGGAAGTCGATTTCCACCATATTCTCGCTCATCTTAATGAGAGAGGTCAACAACGGGTTGTTCTCCTCGCTACCGATAAACGTGATTTGAGACGTTTTGATAAAATCAAAGAGATCCTTACGTTTCTCTTCAATTTCCACTTCAAGAGCCGTGCGCGAATCTTCAATCGCCTTGCGGACGTCGTCGTTCGAACGACTGTATTTTTCAATAAAGTACGCTTGATACTGCTCAACAACGGTGTTGACGATCATTGCGGCCTCGTAAGGATCCAATGATTCGCAAGTCACGGTTATTGTGTTGGCGTCTTTAAAATCGCGTTGCGTGCCGCCCACTGCGACGGAAATCATACGTTCAAGAGCGGCGACCGCCAGATGCTCGCCCGCCTCGATCTTAGGATCGTCAGGATCGATCGAGCGCATCAATTTGCGCTTTTCCGGATCCTCGACGATTTCTTTCCAGGATTGATACAAAATCTGATACGATTTGAAAATCAACGCGTGCGTCTCGATGGAATCGCCGCGCATGTTCTGCATGACGTTGCCGCCGCGCTCGACGCCGCTGAGTATAGACATCGAGTTCGTCGCGGGGATATACACGCTAGATCTCGCCGCATAGCGTCTCTCTTGATTCACGAACATGTAGCAAGATAAAGCGGTCGCCGCTACGGTCGCCAACACGATAATCCACGCTTGACGTTCAAGGATATTCACGACGTCAAAAAAGCTAAGATCACGCTCCCCTACCGTCGGTCGCAAAAGACTAACCGAAGAAGAAACGCGGAGAGCCTCCGCTGAATGTTTGTCCGTACGACGAATGTTAGACGAGCGACGACTCGACGTCGTCCCCTTCTCTGGTGCGTTTGGTGTTTGATTATCTGGAATACTAGTCATATGCCTACCTGACTCTACTATAGTTGCCGAAACAACAACGCTGCTCTTGTGAATCTAACAAACGCTCGTCGGTCGTTCAATCTCACGAGACTCAACTTCTCAGTCAAAGCTATTTGCCGTCATTATCTCGCCGTC
Organism: uncultured Thermoguttaceae bacterium; assembly: GCA_934725735.1. GTDB lineage: Bacteria > Planctomycetota > Planctomycetia > Pirellulales > Thermoguttaceae > RUG369. The sequence continues at coordinate 275 of CAKVCP010000005.1, read as the reverse complement.
TCTATATTTTTGGACGGCTATTTTTCTTCACAAATTCCCAACATTTCGTCATTTCAACGCCTTTTCCTGATACCTGTCCATCCGAGTAACACAGGCGCTGAGAGTATAAAGAGAATATTTATTTATGAAAAGAGGATTTTTTAATTCATCTTCTTTCAAAATAGTAACTTACAAAAGATAAAAAAAGGAAAAAAAATAAAAAAAGAAGAGTAAAAAGACAAATAAAAAACCTTAAAGAGACTTTTCAACCACTCAAACCGACACTTCCTTTTAAG
>CAKVCP010000004.1 GCA_934725735.1 uncultured Thermoguttaceae bacterium | reverse complement strand
CAAGAGCTGGTCGCGGTAATACGCGTACTGACGACGCCGCGCCGTAAGCTCCGCCGTAAGCTCCGCCGTAAGCTCCGTAAACGCGTCTAGAATTCTCACTATCTCTCTCTGGATTGACAGCGGGGGGAAAGGAATTCGAAACTCTTCAATATCCTTTTTACTGATGTGCGCAATGATTGAACCCGTCTTTTTTCTTTCCACGTAATCAGTAAAGAAACTCCCAATGCAATGAAAAAGAAATCTCGGATTCACGCCGTTAGCGCGTATGCGTGCCACCCGTTGGACGAGTAAAGCCGGCAAGTGTTCTTTCCTAACATAGCCGAAACTTTTCCCAACAATCCCATCCATAGCTATAATAACGTCGTTTTCTTCAAGTTGATACGCGTCAAAACCTTCGTGGGAGCTCCAATAACGGTTATTCCCCTCCGAAAAATCCAACTCGCCTCGCTTAACGTTCATACCGCGAAGAAGTCGAATCCCCGCCACTGAAAACCTCGAACTATCAAAAGGATAGCCCGTAAGAATATCGCAAACTTCCCCAAGCGTCCTATACTCGACCCCCTCCGGGCATAATTCTTGAATCAACGCGTCAATTTTACTCATGGGAAGGGCCTGTTGGGGAATGAAGGAATGAAGTTGAAGATTAAAGTAAAAAGTTTGGCGACTCGGAGAGGAGCGCCAGACGAGCTCGAGATAGGCGGCAAAGAGGTCGATCATCGTTCCTTTATATCCCGAAGAGTTCCTCATGCTATCTCCTCTCCCGTTCCGCCGCCGCGACGTCTAAAACCGCGCCAACTTCCGACCGCTTACCGTCGGACGATTCCGCGTCAACTCCGGAACGTTGTACGATTTAAGGAGCGTTCGGTCGCTCGCGGGATTACCTTGCGGCAGCGGAAAGGGTTTGGCGGCGACCCCTTCCGCGTCGACGTGCGCAAGCCATAGTCGCGTGAAATGACCGTCCCCGCGGCGCGACGAGAAGAGGAGCCAACGCCCCGAAGAATCCCACGAATGGTACGACTCCGCGTAACGGGAATTCAGCGCGTCGAGAGGCCGCGTCTCACCCGTTCCCAGGTCGCAGATCATCAGGTCGCTCTCCTTGTGCCAGATCGGGAAGGTTCCGTAATCGCATTGCGTATAGACCAAGAACTTTCCGTCCGGCGAAACGCGCGGATGGATCGCGCTGCGCCCTATCGACGCGGCGTCCACAACGATCTCCGGCGCCCCGAGCCGACCCGTCTTCGCGTCGAACTTCGATCGCGCTATGTCGTACTTGAACTCCTTGATCCGCGCCTGCGCGTCCTTCGCGCGCGCGTCGTCACCCTCGCCCTTGAGCGCGACCGTCGCCGTGCAGAAATAAAGATACTCCCCGTCGGGACTCCACGAAGGAAACGTGTCGAACCGATCCTTCGACGTCTTATTCTCGATCAGCTCCCCCGTCTCGACGTTGTAGATCGCCAACCGCGACTCTATGTCGAAAACGTCGACCTTCTTCGTGTCGACCGTGTGGAAGATCTGCCGCGTCTTATTCTCCGAAAACGCGACGAACGGACCCGTCGGACGCCACGCAGGATACGCGCACGACAGCTCTCCCGATCCCTTCAAAACGCGCTTCTCCGCCTTCTTTCCGTCCACGAAGATCGTCCCGCTATTCTCCGGAAAGTCGACGTCTCGGTAGTGAAAGAGGAACCGCTCCGCGTCGCGATCCTGGAAACTATGACAGTTCAAACACGGCTTCTGACCAAAGGACTCGTTCGTCGCCAGCGTCCGCTCGTCGAAGGACGTCAAATCTCGACTCTTGAGCGCGATCACGTTCCCGTACTCGTAGCTCGGCTCGATCAGACGATAATGCGCCCATCGATCCACGCTCTGCGTCGCGACCTTAACCTCGAAACCGCCGCGCGCCTTCCAGTCGCGATCCTCTCCCTGGCGGTAGATCCGCGCGATAATCGAAGCGCCCGCGTTCGCCTTCAGAAGACGTCGCCACCGACGCGTCGGAATCTTCGCCGTCTTACCCCGGAGCGTGATTCGGCCCCCTTCCCCCGTCGAGCCTTCGATCTCCACGAGCCACTCGCGGTCGGCGCCCTCCGACTCCTGAATTTCGAAGTTCAGCGGCGCGATATTCGCCGGTACGACGCAACCGTCGTAATCAGGATAGAGGCGCGGCGTCTCCCCGCGATCGACCGCGTCGCGCGGCACCGTCGGCATGATTAGAACGCTGATCCCCCAAAACGCCACGAGCGCGACAGGAAGCCCAAAGAAGCGCCATCCCAAGCTTTTGATCTTCTTTATCAATCTCGTCATCTTCGTCAGAGCCCCTCGCCGACGGAGAGACGCGCCGCGTTCGTCGTCGGGTCGTAGTAGTAATACCAATAGCTTCCGTCGTTGCGCTCCCTCAACGCGTCGCGCCCCGACTTGCTAATATCGCGGAAGAGGGTAAAGTCGACCTTCGCGAACGCGTCCCTCTTCGCGGAATCGATCCCCGCGTCGAGCTTCGTCGGCGTCGACGCCCCGATCTTCTCCGCGACCAACAGCGCCTCCTGATACGCGCGTGGCGCCGAACGCCCTTCAAACGCGATCTTACCCGAGACTCGCGCCTCCTCAAGGCGCGTCGCAAATTCGCTCAACTTCCGCTCGATGAGGAGCGCCGAAAGCTTCACCTCGAGCGCCGCCCCCTCCGCGACGTCCCAGTCGTCCGTCGCAACCCCGATCAAGAGGGGAAAGAAAGGATACCCCGACGCGACGCGATCCTGCTTCGGTCGCAGCGCTCGGAGCGCCGCCGCGCTACGCGTCAACTCCGTCGCGTCCCACTCGCCCGCGTCGATCGCGTCCGCCGCGCGGTAAACCTCACGCGCAAATCCCCTATGAAAAAGACCGCGCTCAAGCGTCGCCGCGTAACGCCGCGCCAATTCCGTCTCACCGTTCGCCAACGCGCTGCGCGAAAGAATCCTCAAACACCGCGCGTTACGGTCGTCCGTCTGCACAAGATTGTAAGTCGCCGCTTGCGTCGCGAGATTCGCGAGCCCGTGATAGAGCGCGAAAGATTCCGTCAGCGCCGTCGATTCGTCCATTCCGATCGACGTCGTCGCGTCAAGCCCGTCGACCGGACGCGCGAACAACCGATCCGGCAACGCGCGAAGTCGCGTCAGCGCCAAGACCCGCGCGGCGATGATCGCCCCCGTCGGACGCGTCGCTTCGTTGCAGATCCCCTCGATCTCCTCCCAATTCTCCTTCTCCATCTCCCTTCCGACGCGGCACAAAATCCGGAAGTTCTCATCCCCGTATCCCCCCCAAAGGATCGCGCTCGCGACCGCGACCGTCTCGACGACCGCCTTCGCGCGCGGCCCGTAGAGACGGCGCAGTTGGATCGCCGCCGCGCGTCTCGCTTTCGATTTCTCTTTCGACTTCGCGCTCTTGCGCGACTCGTCGTCTTCTTCGTCGAAGTTAAAGAAATCGCGCGTCTCGCACTTATTGACGGGAACATGGCGGGAAAGCCCCACGCCGAGGAATAGAACGAAGATCGCGGCGGCGATCGCCTCGTTCCACGAGAACTGCGTCCACGCGTCTTTGAAGTCGAAGCACGGCTCCGTCACGCCGCGCCATAAGATCGAGTCGAGGGTCGTGCGGCGATAAAACGCGAAATAATACCATCCCAGAGGAACGCATAGCGCGACGAGACACTCCGCTTCCAAAATTCCTCGGGCGACCGCGCGTTTCGCCTTCCCCGCGGCGGCGCGCTCTTTAAGCTCGGGACTCTCGGACAAAGGCTTGCGCGCCTTCTTTTTCTCCGCTTTGAGGATGATCCTCACCGTCGCGTCGTCCTTGTCGCCGCGCCTCTTGCGACGCTTGGGGAGCGCGTCCATGAGCGTTTCGTCGATCTGCACGAGATAGCGATCCGGCGCGGGTATCGACAAGAGCACGAAGAACTCGAAGAATAAGCAAAGCATGGTCGCGAGAACGCCCCAGAACCCCATGAGGGGATAGAGGCACGCCATGGTGGGAATCATGATCTTGACGCGCGACGTCGCGGAGTGGAATCGCGCGACGACCTTTCGCCATCCGAGAAGGACGAGGAGAGTCGCGAGGATCCCCGTCGGAAAGATAAAGGGGGCGTCGGGCTCGAAAGGGGCGAAGACGGAGTATCCGCGCCATGTGGACGCGAGGGTCGCAATCAGAGGAAGCGCGGCGGCGAGAACGTTCGCGATAAATCGTCGGCGCGGGTCGGCGGGCGCAAAGAGAGATCGCGCCGCGCCGCGAATGAAGGTCATGATGAGAGCGAGTATCGCGCCCCCTAGAACCGGATAATAGAAGAACTGAGCAAGGAAAGAAGCGCAATAGAGAATCATCCCGCCGGGTCGCGTCACCCGATTCCAGAAGAAGTCGGAGTCCCAAAAAAAGAGACCGCTATCTTGAGCGCAATAGAAGAACGCGCCGTAGAGTCCGCCCCAATAAAACCAATAGCAGAGGAAAGTTAGGAACGATCCTAATCGACTCCCCGAGCTATCGCGTCCGCCTATCTTTTTTTCGCTCATACCGCGTCGTCTTCGTTTAAGTGTGTGGTAGGAAAAACGCGCGTCGATCGTAAACCGACGCGCGCTCCTTCATTATGTCGCGGTTAAAGCGTTTTGTCAATCGCTAACGGGGTCTCGTCATTCGACGGTCCAGCGGAGGATACCGCCGGAAAAGCCCTTCTGCAACTTCGCGTTGAGGCGAATCTTCGACGTCGCGACGGGCGTGAAGGTCACGTCGACGGAGGCGTCCTTCTTCACTTCGTAGCCCTCTTTCGTCTCGAGGGGGATCCATTTTTTCGTGTCTTCGTTGAAGTACGAAAGGCTCCAGGACTCGGGGACGCGGCATCCGCCGTTGATCGCTTCGTCGTCGAACCAGTATACGGAGACCTTCGAGATCGTCTTCGCCTTGGGGAACTCGTAGGAGAACCATTCTTCGGTTCCCTTGCGATCCCACCATGTGGCGCGCGGAACGCTCTGGTCGGCGGAGTTCGCGGGCTCGCCCTGGTTCGTCGCGTCGAGGGAAGAAAACGCGTCGGCGGTAAAGGATCCGTCGAAGTTGGTCATGAGCGCGATTTCCGGAACGGCGTCGGTCAACTTGGAGGCGTCGAGCGCCTTGTAGAGGATCGGGGCGCCTTGCGCGTCGGTCCATTCTTCAGACGCAACGGGGGAACCTTCGCTCATGTCGAGCCCCTGCTGATAAACCCAGACGTTCATGCGTCCCGGCGCGCGGTTGTCCCACACGCAGTAGGGAACGGCGACAAGGTCGCGGCCCAGGTAGTCTTTGCAGGTAATGACGTTGACGGTGCGCGACTTCGCGTTCTTCGTCGCTTCGACGTCGTCCTTCGACGAGATGAAGTTCTTGCGCGTTTCAACCTTGAATTGAGGATCCTTCGCGAGGATGATGCGGTCGACGCGAACGCCCGGATTGTCGACTTCTTCGAAGCAGTAGACGATCGGGCCGCGCTGAAGCGCGACGCAGTTGAGGTCCGCTTTCACGTTCGGATTCGCGATCATGCGCACGACGTCCATCGGGAAGTCAAGCCCGGTGATGGCGACGGGGTCTTTCGACGGGTCGATCGTATGGCATACGTATCCGTCGGGATCCGATTCGAGGCCGGACCACGCGGGGACGCGCGTCTTGAGAATGAAAGGCGTGGGGGTCGCGTTCTCGTCCTTCATCGTAACGGTGGTGCGAATGGCGACGGCGCCTTCAAAAGGATAGCTCGTCGCTTGATCGATCTTGACGAATTTGTCGGCAAGCTCGATATTCGCGGAGCCGGTCGCGTACATGTTGACGACGATCGTGTCGGCGCCCTTGTCGGCGGAATCCGCGACGGCGTAGAAGTAGCCGGGCATCGACGGCAACACGCGGATCACGTTCGACGGACAGCACGCGCACCCGAAGAAGGGTTCGCGGTGATGATTCCCCTTCGATTGAAGAGGATTGACGTAGAAGTACTTGTCGCCGTTGAGGCTGTATCCGGACATGAAGCCGTTATACGCGGAACGCTCCATCGCGTCGGCAAACTGCGCTTCCCCGGTGGCCAAATTCAGGCGATGGGTCCACAAAACCATACCGATCGACGCGCACGTCTCGCAATACGCTTCGACGTTCGGGAGCTTGAAGTTCTCTTCAAAGCCCTCGTTGTGGCGCGAAGAACCGATTCCGCCCGTGATGTACATTTTGTTGCGCGTAAGATTCGTGTAGATTCTGCGCATCGCGTTCATGAGCTCTTCGTCTTTGTAATAGCCCGCGACGTCGGTCGCGCCCGAGTAGAGATACATGGCGCGAACCGCGTGTCCGACGATTTCGCTCTGTTCGCGAACAGGCATGTGATCCTGGCAATATTCGCCGTAGATCCCCTTCTCGCGACCTTCCGCGACGCCGCGAACGTCGATGAAGAATTTCGCTTCGTCGAGATACTTGCGATCCCCGGTGAGCTGATACATCTTCACGAGCGCCAATTCGATCTCTTCATGACCCGGAACGTTCTTGAGCTGACCTTCGTTCGGGCCGTAGCGCTTGCAGATCAAATCGAGAAACTTACGGTTGACGTTCAGGAAAGCGTCCTTGCCCGTCGCGCGCTTATACGCGACCGCCGCTTCCGCCATGTGACCCGCGCAGTAGAGCTCGTGCATCCCCGCCAAATTCGTCCACTTCTCTTCGGGCTTGACCAAGGAGAAGTAGCACATCAGGTATCCGTCGTCCTCTTGCGCCTTGGCGAAGTAGTCGATCCATTCGTCGGCCTTCTTCTCAAGCTCGGGATCAGGATGCGCGGCGAGGGAGTACGCGAAGCCTTCGACGATCTTGTAGACGTCGGAGTCGTCGAAGAAGATTCCCTTAAATTCGCCCTCTTTCAATCCAGCGGCGATCTTGAAGTTGTCGATACGTCCCGTTTCGGTTTCGCACCACTTGATGTTGTGGGGAACGGAAACGACGCGGTTCGCTTCTATACGCGGGGCCCAGAACCAGTCGTCGAGCTGCACGTCGGTAAAGGGGACGGCGCGCATCGCTTGTTTTGGCTGCTCGACTTCTTGAGCCGAGGCGGATACGGCAAAAGCCGCGACGCAAGCCGCGACCGCCAAAGCCGCCGTTAAAAATTTTTTCATTGATAATCCTCCAAATTTATCTCGCACGCTCAATCGTCGTGCAACGATTAAACCCAGGCAATTCGAATTGTATATTCTACCAGAAAATCAAAATGACGCCAGACGCGCCCAAAAAGGCCCAAAAACCGCGTCGACACTCATGCTTTCGTCTGCGGAACTCACGTAATAGACCTTGAAACGCGCACCCCCCGCGTACGCCTTCAAGACGACGTGACCAGAGCGCTTCACAAGATAACGCCCCCACGACTCCCGTTCCGCCACCGCCGCCTTCCATTCGAGAAGCCCCGTCGGACAGATGAAACGCGACCCCGGATACCCCGTCGGCCCGTCGTCTCCCATCGCCTCCAACGCGTGAAGCTTCAGATGACGATCCTGCCACACGTTCGTCATGTAGACGCGCGATCGAACCGCGTTCACGAAGCCGCGCGTCGACGAGCCCCGACTCGCGTGATGATTCGCCTTGCAGACGTCCTGCGCCCCGATAAGCCGCCCGATCGTCCCTTCCGCGTCGACCCCGTCGCTCCAATCCCTCTTGCGCGTCGCGTTCATCATGTCCCCGCCCGTGAAGAAACGGAAGGGCCCGTACTCGAACGCGACGCCCAAGCTCATTGTGTTCTCCAAACGCGACCGGATATCGTCGAGCCCGTTTTTGGCGAGAAAATCTTCCGTCTCCTCGCCGACTCCCGTCCAAAAGACCCCGTTCGCGCAGACGTTGCGCGTGTGAAACGCGTAGCGCTCCGGCTCCCGGCGCAGCGCGATCTGATCCCGCGCCCCGACGCGAAACGCCTCGCGCGTCAGCCCGCGCTCCCTTTCGTGAAAGGACAGAAAGCGCCGGAAATTCTCAACCTCCGCCGCGCTCTTCTCCCCAACGTGCGGATACTCCGGGTACCCGCGATCGAGCGCGACCCCGAACCGGAAGAATTCCCCGACCTGCGCGAACCCCGAGAGCTCGTAATCGTCGCCGCGCCCTCGCGTAATCTCCGCGCCGATCCCCGTCGCGCCGATATGATCCTTGTGGAAATGCGTCGCGACAAGGTAGTCGATCGTCTCAAGCGCCGGGCATAGACGCGCGATATACCGCGCGACCCATTCCCCCGGTCGACGAGTTCCGTTGGGCCGAGGCGCCCGACCCGACGCGCCCCGACTGTCCGGGTCGCGATCCCCGCAGTCGAAGAGCGCCGTCGTCCCGTCCGGGTAGACGTGAAAAAACGCCTCCGCGATCCCGACGTCGATCAAATGCGCGTCGAACTCCCCTTCGCGCCATCCGCGATAAGGGCGCCCGACTTCCCCGTCGGGATCGCGCAAAAACTCTTCCAGCGTTTCCTTCGCCATCGCCGCGCGCTCCCTTCTTTACGCGCGGTCGCGCGCCGCAAGACGCGCCGTTCCCGTCGACTCAAAGGGCCCGAAGACCAAATTCACGCGCATACTCTCGTCGTCCGCCGTGAGGAAGTAGACCTTATATCGCGCTCCGCCGTCGTACGCCTTAATCACGACGTGACCGCCGCGCTCGCAAAGGTAACGCCGCCACGGCTTACCCTGGAACGTCGGCGCGTTCATCGGGTGAGGATCCGTCGGACACATCAGGCGCGGACCGGGGTAGAGGCTCTCGTCCGCCATATTCGCGCACGACTGCTCCGGAACGTGACCCATCCACCAGCAGCAGGTGACGTAAACGCGGCTCTGCACCGCCTCGATAAACGTGCGGCGCATCGCGTCGAGACTCGCGTGGTGGTTCGTCTTGCACGCGTCGACGGGACCCGTCGCGCGACCGACACGACCTTCAAAATCCGCGTCCGCTCCTTGCGCGTCCAATATCTTACCCGAAACGTCCCCGCCCGTGAAATAACGGAACGCCCCATACTGGATCACGTGCCCCATCGACAGCGTGTTCTCGCTCTTCGTCTTCTCAAAGTTCGACGGATTCTCCGCGTAGAAGTCGATCGTCTTCTCTCCCTCGCCGGTCCAGACGACCCCGTTGCGGCAAATGTTGCGCACGTGGAAGTCGTACTTCTCCGGCGCCTTCGTCAACTTGATCTGATCGAGCGCCCCGACGCGGAACTCCTCCCGTTTGAGACCGTACGTCTTCTCTGCGTACGACCAGAAACGCGTCAAATTCCGAATATCTCCGCCGCTGATCTTCACCGGTTTCTCGTAGTCGGGGTACCCGCGGTCGAACGCCGTCCCGAATTTGTAAAATTCGCCGACGTGCGAGATTCCGCTTATCATGTAGTCGGCGTCCTTCTCCAGCCCCTTCTTCCCCGCGCCATGACCTTCGCAGCCGGTATGATCCGCGTGGAAGTGGGACGCGATCACATAGTCGATCGTCTCTAAGTCCGGGCAGATTCTCGAGATATAACGCGCGACCCATTCCCCCGGCCTGCGCGAATCGTCGGGCTTCACCGCGCACGCCGCCGCGTCGCTCTTCGTCCGATTCCACGCGACTTTCCCGAAATTCTTCGAACTGCGATCCCCCGTGTCCACAAGCGCCGTCGTCCCGTCCGGAAAGACGTGGAAGCAGTTCTCCGTCAGCCCGGTATGGATGAAATGCAGGTCGAGATCCCCTTCCTTCCACCCCGCGTACGGCTTCCCGATCTCATGGTCCGGATCGACGATCGCGTTCGGGTCGTTCGGATCCTCCGGATTCGGAGCGTCCGCGTACGCGCGGCTCGCCCCGCCGTCGACCGCCAACCACGCGGCGGCGCCAAACGCCGCCGCCCCGCGTAAAAATTCTCGTCTGTTCGTCGTCATTCTTCTTCCCCTATTCCCGAGCGTCTCAATCCGCTTTTCCCGATTCGAAGGGCCCGTAGACCGCGTCGACCCTCATGCTTTCGTCTTGCGCCGACAAATAATAAACCTTATAACGCGCCCCTCCGTCGTACGCCTTCACGACGACGTGTCCTTCGCGTTCCACCACGTTCTTGCGCCACGCCTTTCCCTCCAAGAGGGGCTTGCTCAGCGGATGAATCGTCGTCGGACAAATCATTCTCGGCCCAGGATAACCCGTTGCGGAATCGTCGGACATATTCTCCGTCGTATTCTCCTGGAAATGCCAACGATCCCAGACGCAAACGACGAAAACGCGCGGCGCGACCGCGTTCACGAAGCTCTTCGTCATCGCGTCCTTGTACGAATGGTGATTCGCTTTGCAGACGTCGACGCGTCCGACCGCGCGACCGACCGCGCCTTCAAAGTCCGCGTTCTTCCCCTCCGCGTCGCGAAGAACGCCGCTCAGGTCGCCCCCTGAATAGAAGCGGAAGGGCCCGTATTCCATCACCCACGCCAACGATCGCGTGTTTTCATTCTTCTGATTGTAATTCTCCGCGTTCTTCGCGAAATAATCGACCGCCGCGCCATTCTCCCACACGATCCCGTTGCACGCGACGTTGCGGATATGGAACGCGTAACGATCCGGCGCGCGAACCGCCCCGAGTTGGTCGAGCGCCCCCACTTCGAATCGCTCCCTCTTGAGACCGTATTCCGACTCCGCGTGTTTCCAGAAGCGCACGAGATTCTCGCGCTCCTCCGGAGCCCAATCCGTCGGGCGCGAATAATCCGGATAGCCCCGATCGAACGCCTTCCCGAATCGGTAATATTCCCCGACATGCGCGATTCCGCTAATCTGATAATCCGCGTCGGGGTCGGAAAGACCCTTCATTCCCGCGCCGACTCGCACCTCGCCCGTATGGTCCGAATGGAAGTGCGACGCCACGACGTAATCGATCGTCTTGAGCTCGGGAAGCAACCGCGAAATATACCGCGCGATCCATTCTCCAGGTCGCTTCGAGCCGTTCGGTCGCGGCGCCGCGCCGTCCTCTCCATAATCCGCGATCTTCCAGTCCCCCGCGTCGACGAGCGCCGTCGTACCGTCCGGGTAGATATAAAACGCGCCTTCGCCGACGCCGGTGTGGATGAAGTGAAGATCGAAATCCCCTTCCTTCCAGCCGACGTACCCCTTCCCGACCTCGGAGTCCGGGTCGGCGACGTCGCGCGCGACGCTCTTTATTCCCGCCGCGCCCCAACAAGCCGCGGCGCCAAACGCCGCCGCACACCCTAAAAATTCACGTCGCGTCGTCATTCCTATTCCTCCTTCTCGCTCCTAAGCGTTCTCACTTCTAGACCCCGATTCAAAGGGCCCGTAAACCGCGTCGACCCTCATACTTTCGTCCTGCGCCGACAAATCCGTTTCTCCTACGTTTCAAGGGGCGCGTCCCGCCGCGCGAGCTCCCGACGCCTCCGAGAATATTGTACCGACGCGCCTCCCTTTTTTCAACAATCGCCGCGCGCCCTTTTTCCAGCGGCGAGGCGTAGCGCTTGAAATCTCCTCAAAAATCGGTATCCTAGCTATCGTCAAAGTAGCGCGACGCGCGCAAGAAAGGGGAAAACGTTATGGCATGGCAAGGGGTCTTTGGAGTCGAAGAGATCGCGCTGCAATTTGCGCGCGCCAACGCCCGCAGAAGGCTCGGCGGAAGCTTTCTGTTCGTCGGTCCCCAGGGGATCGGAAAACGCGTCTTCGCCTTCCAACTCGCTAAGACGCTCCTGTGCCGCCGACAGTTCGCCGAGTCCGGCTCCCCAATCCTGCGCGAAGGGGAAACCGTCGAGTCCCTCTCTAGCGAAGAGCTTCTCGCGCGATTCCAGCCGTGCGGCGAATGCGACGCGTGCAAGCAGTTCGAATTCAACGTCGCCGCAACCGACGTCGTCATGCCGACGCACCCCGACTTCACCTACGTCTGCAAGCCCGCCGAACGCTCTTTCATCCCGATCGAACTCCTGATCGGCGAACGCGAAGCGCGTATGCAGTCGGGGTTCTGCGCGGAATTGCGACGCACGCCTTTCCTCGGAGGACGCCGCGTCGCGATCCTCGACGACGCCGATTATCTCAACGAAGAAGGCGCCAACGCGCTCCTCAAAACCCTCGAAGAGCCCCCGAAAAACACCGTCATTATCCTCGTCGGAACAAGCGCGACAAAACAACTCCCGACGATCCGTTCGCGTTGCCAGATCTTCCGCTTCTCCCCTCTGACAAGCGACGACGTCGTCGACGTCCTCCTCACGCAAGAGGCGGTCGGCTCGCCCGAAGAAGCCGAGGCGATCGCGCGAAACTCCGGCGGCTCCATGACGGAAGCGTACCGCTCCCTCAACTCCGATTTCTCGCAGTTCCAGCACACCCTCCTCACCGAGCTTTCTCGTACCCCTTTCAACGCGGTTCAACTCGCGGCAAAGGTCTGCGAGTACGTCGACGCGGCCTCTAAAGAAGCGTCGATTCGTCGTCCGAGATTGCAGCATATTCTCCTCTCGGCGCTCGTGTACTTCCGGACGATGTATCGCGAACTCGCCGCCGACGGGGCGCGCTTCGGCTCCGAACCGGGGTTCGCGACGGCGCATCCCTTCGTGCGACGCGCTCTCAACTCCCGCGAATTTAGCCCCGAATACGTCCTCGCGTGCGAAGAACGAACCCTCGAAGCGCTCGAACAGGTCGATAAAAACGCGAATCTCCCCTTCGTCGCCGAAGCGTGGCTCTACGACCTCGCGGAATATCGACGTCGCGACCGCCGTCCCCTCTTCTGATCCCCCAACCCTTCTCTCCCCCTCCCCCGGCCCTTTCTTCCCAACAAGAAATAAAAACGCCCCGCGAGACGCAAATCTCGCGAGACATTCTTTGACGCTTATAGAAAAGCGTAGGTAGGGTTCAGCAGGTCAGGTCGCGCAATCACGGAATGGCGGCGGCGAGCCCGACGACGGCTCCCGCTTGCAAGAGTCCGCCGCGCAGCGAAATCGGAATCGGTTCGAGCATGCTCGGAGCGCAGTTTCCGGGACGATAGTACCCTAGGTCGTAAACGCACTGGTTAGGCGGATCGACGCCCATAAGGTACGGCAAGCACGGAACGGTGAGGAGGAAGCGCGCGCGAGAGAGGAAGGGCTGCAAGTAAGGATTGCAGTAGTGTCCGTAACGTTCGAGCTGGACGTCCTCGAAGTAGAGTGGTTTGTAGCAAAGAGAGGACGCTTTCCACGTGAAGGTGATCGGCGTTGGGGCCTTGCGAGCAAAGGGCTCGTCGGGTAGCGGACAGCTTTGAGGCACGTTGTCCGCAGGGATAATCACTTTGTAGGGAACGTCGAGAATCGACGAAATTTCGCGCGGGTCGGGGCAGACGTCTTGGAAGGGGCCGTCCATGTCGACGACGCCGATTCCCTGAGACGTCGCTTCGGCGGTCGCGGCCTCGGCGTACTGAATCTGAGCGACGTTGGAATTTTTAACCTTGGCCTTGCTCTGAGAAGGAAGAGGGGTCGCGGCGACGGGCTTGGCGACGCGCGAAGAAGCGGAGACTTGACGAATTTTCGAGGATTCGTCTCCTTGGCGTTCGTTAGAGACGGCGGGCTTTACGGGGCCCTGAAGCTTCTGCGAAGCCTGCGGCGAGTCGTCGTCCGCAAGAATACTGAAGAGACGCGCGTCGCGGAATTGCGCGGCGTTCTGCTGCGCGAACGCGCACGTCGCGGGTAGCGCCGCGCCTAGGATAAAAACGACGAGCCGCGAAATAGATCGCGCGCGCGCGTTGAGACGACGAGTAATCATGAAAAAGCCTCCTGCTGAAGGATGAACGCGACCTTTCGTCCATGAAAGGGCGCCGACCTGCGAACGCGCGCGTCCGCAGATCGATATCGAATAGCCTTTATTTAGTAATCAAATTTGAAGTCCGCGTCAAGCGCCAAAATCGCAACTCGGCGAATAGTTCGGCGCCTCGCTCGTGATTGAGATGTCGTGCGGATGATTCTCGCGAAGCGTCGCGGAGGAAATGCGCGTGAACTTCGCCGTATGACGAAGAATGTCGACCGTCGCCGCGCCGCAATATCCCATTCCCGAACGAATACCGCCGACCAACTGGTAGACGTAGGGTCCGACCGCTCCCTTGTAAGGCACGCGTCCTTCCACGCCTTCGGGAACAAGTTTGTCCGCAGGCTTGTCCTTCTGGAAATAACGATCGCTTGATCCGCGCTTCATGGCGCCCAAAGAGCCCATGCCGCGATACGCCTTGAAGGCGCGTCCTTGCGAGAAGACGAGTTCGCCCGGCGCTTCGTCGCAACCCGCGAAAAGACTTCCCAACATGACGACGCTCGCCCCCGCGCCAAGCGCTTTGACGACGTCCCCTGAGAAGCGAATTCCACCGTCGGCGATGATCGGAATTCCGGACGGCTCCGCCGCGCGAACCCCTTCGCTAATCGCGGTAAGCTGCGGCATCCCGACGCCGGAAACGACGCGCGTCGTGCAAATCGAGCCCGGCCCGATCCCGACCTTCACCGCGTCCGCGCCCGCGTCTATCAGCGCTTTCGCCCCGTCGTACGTCGCCACGTTACCCGCGATGACGTCGACGTCCCAGCGCTTCTTAATCTCCGAAACCGTATCGATCACGTTCTTCGAATGTCCGTGAGCGCTGTCGACGATAATGAAGTCGACGTGCTCCTCAATAAGCTTTTCAACGCGGTCAAAATCGCGCACGCCAACGGACGCGCCGACGCGCAAACGACCCTTCGAGTCGCGACACGCGGAGGGATAGCGATAGTACAAATCGACGTCGCGAATCGTCACGAGGCCGGTGAGCTTCTCATTATCGTCGACGAGAAGGAGCTTCTCAACCTTGCTCTGACGCAAAACGCGTTCCGCGCGTTGCAAGTCCATCTCGCCGCTGCGGCGCACGAGCCCTTCCCACGTCATCACGCTCGCGACGGGATCGTCTTCTTGCGATTTGTCGACGAAACGTAAGTCGCGACGCGTCACGATTCCTTCCAAGGTGCCGTCTTCTTCGACGACGGGAATTCCGCTGATGTTGTTCGCGTCCATGAGCGAACGAACTTCGCGAATCTTAACGTCGCGCGTCACCGTGACCGGGTTCTCTATGACCCCGTTGGAGGAACGTTTCACCAACTGCACTTGACGCGCTTGCTCCTCCGGCTTGAGATTCTTGTGAATGACGCCGACGCCCCCCTCGCGCGCTAAGGCGATCGCCATCTTCGCTTCCGTCACCGTGTCCATCGGCGCGCTCATGAGAGGAATGTTGAGCGCGATCCGCTTGGTTAAACGCGTCTCCAAACTCACGGAGGAAGGGACGACCTCGCTATATTGCGGAACGAGCAAGACGTCGTCGTACGTAACGGCGGTTTCCTTCAAGTCTTCAGGATTAAGCATAATAACCTCGCAAATCTTCGCCTACGACGCGCGGGCGCGCGTCTCGCCCCGAGCTCTACGCGTCGCCTTCAATCGCGCGTCGCTCGCCTTAACATATTCGTAATTATAGCCCCGCATTGTAACACAACGCTAAGACGGCGCAAGGGGAGCGCGTTGTCACGCCATTAACGCGCACGCGATTCTGCGCGCGACGACCGTTAAATACGCCGATACCGAACTCTTGAAGGAAAATTCTCGAAGAAGCTGGTAGTTGTTGTAACGATACGCGCGAAAAATCGCTTCGCACAGCTCGATCTTCTCCGGCTCGTCGATCGTCTTGCCGCGTCGCGCCGCCGTGTGCTCGATCACGTGAAGCGTCAAATCCATGAAACGATCCACAAAATCTTCCCACGAATAACGCTCGTTATTCAAGCAAGCTCTCACGATAGAGTAATCAAATTCAAGGAATGAAGACATAGGTGTTTTAGCCAATTTTACTAAAAGAGTCGTTGTTCGTATCTTCTTCGCGCTTACCTATCGCCGTTACCAGCGATACTTTAAACCCGCCGAACCGCCGGGATTATCCACGTACTTGTTGACGACGTAGTCCCCTTTGACGAAAAGATTCAACGCCGGAATGGGAATCCACTCCGCCCCGAGTCCTACCAGCGCCCAATCGCGCCCTAAACTATTTCCGTAAATACTGAACCCCGTCGACGTCGAGAGCCCCGTAAACTTGGCGCTCGTCTGCCCGTAAACCGCGTCCAGAAATTCGTGAATGTACGCGCCGTTGGCGATAATTCTGAACTGCTGAGAACCGGGGTACATGTCGAGCACAAGCCGCGCGCCGAGCTGGCCTCGCAAGCTGTGATAATCAGAACGTCCGACTTCCAACGCGTACGCCCAATCGCCCCCTTTTTCCGTAAACTTATCGCGCACATAGTAGTTGTAGTCGAGTTGAGCATAGGGCGAGAAGGTGAAGGGACTCGCCTTCAAGTTGATTCCGCGTTCCAACGTCGCGCCCGCGAAATATCCGTCGTATTCCGCCTTAACCGCTTGCGTCTGCGCAAGATACTTCGACCAACGCGTCCCTTCCGTACTCTCGTAGCCGCCGCGGATCGTGCCGATCGTGTAGACGTTCTCGTCCCCAAACTGATGATACAGACCGAATTGATACGTGTTCTGCTTCAGTTCCCCAAGGTAATCGCTTCCCTTGAAGTCGTCGCGTTCGTAACCAAAATACGCCCCGAAACGACAGTCGCACGATCCGAAAAGATCGAGACCCGTGAAAACGCCCCCTTGATTTCCGTCGTACCCTAAGTACTGCTTATGCTCCTTCGCTTGCAATCCGGCGCCGTAAGCCTGAGCCCACGCCGAGTAGATCAACGTCCCCGGATCACCGTACTGCGCCGCCTGTCCGCGAAGCGTCGAATACTGACGACGACCCGTCCACGTCCCGTAACTATCCGGCGCGCCGTATCCGCCGATCGTTTCCCCGTTGTAGATCCCGTTCATGTACTGTACGCCCGTCGCCGAAGGCTGCGTCCCTTGCTGCAGGTATTGCTGCTGCATATACTGCTGCTGAGTCGGAACGACGCCCGGAGCGTAAGAATTCGTGTCCGTGTTGTAATAAAGGGGTCCCTGGTCGAAGTTCCCCTGCGCCGCGCCCCCGTACGTCACCGGATAGCTCTGCTGCGTGTTCACGCGCCCCGCGTCGTAATCCATCGGCGACACGGCGGACGCGCCCGTCTCGGAATACGCGACCAGAGAGTTGTTGCGCAGCTGCGAGAAGAGCGCCTGCTGCGCCATCAACGAATTCATGTAGTGAAAACCGACCGCCGACGCGTACGTCTCGCCCCCAAGGTAGTTGTAGTCGATATTCCCAATGTTGCTTTCCATATCCGCGAGGATCTTATACTCCGCGTCGGTATATTTCCCCGAGGCGATGAGTCGGTCGATCGATTTGGCGATCGACGAGGCGTTCCCGTCAAGCTTCGACGAATCGAACTTCTCCGAGTCGACGAGCTTCAAAACGATCTCTTCCGCAGTCGACGTCGATTTGTCGACGACGTAATTCTTTCCGAGAATGTTGTCTTTGATCGTGAGCGCGTCGGCGTCGTAAGAGACCTGGCCGACGTCTTTCGCCGAGAACGCGACGAGGGACTCCGGAGCGTACGCGCCGGGAATCTCCGAAACGACGTCGAGGGTCGTCTTGCCGAGCTGCATGTACGTGTTGAAGACTTTCGCGTTGTAACTCGTGGAGGACTCCGCGCCGACGTAAAGCCTGACGCTCGAACCGTCTTGCGCGTCGAAAACGACGTCGCCCGAGGTTCCTCCAAGGTCGATCGCTCCGACGTTGTAGATATCCAAAACGCTATTTTTTCCTAAAACGACGCTGTCGACCTTCATCCCAACGGAGCTAACCTTCGCGGAACCGTCGGCGACGCGGAACGTTCCTTCGCTCACCTTGAGTCTGCCAAGCGCGATCGGCGTATATCCGCCCCCTTCGACCCCGTCGATGACCGCCGAACCGTTGGCGACAACCGTCATCACGCCCTCGCCCTTCTTCGTGAGTCCGACTTTCGAATCAACCTCGAGCCCGTTTTCCACAAGGAGGTTGCGCCCTCTGCCCACGGAAACGACGGCGTCCGCTGTCGAACTCGACGACGAACTACTCGCCGTCGTAAGGCGCCCAATCTTCGTTTCGCTCGACACAGACGACCCGTCTGCGGCCTTGATCGTCGCAAGATCCAGCGTCGCTCCCGAGTAGAGGGACGTCGTCGCAAAAGAACCCGCGTTCGTCTCCGAATACGCCCCCAATGGATTGGCGGAACCGGTCGCAACGCTGAGCGTATGTCCTTCCAACAGCGAGAGTTCGCCGTTCCACGACGGGCTGTTTCCGGAAATCGTCCAGGTCTGCGCCTTCGCCGTGTCTCCTAAGATTAACTTGGCGCCCGGTTCGCGCGAGAGAAAGACGGGCCTTAACGTCTGACCGTTGATGAGAGTGAGAGAATACGCGCCGTTAAAAACGACCGAGGTCACATTGTCGTCAATCGTCGACGCTTTCTTGTTGGCGTCGATCGTTAGCTGGGAGTCCGACGTCTGGGCAAAGGCTGGAGAGGCGACAAAGGCGAGCGCAATAGCTCCCGTCGCGAAGAGAAGGCGAATTCCTCGTCGAAACGCTTCGCGACGTCGAGTCTTTGTGGAAAATTCCGCTAACTTGTTCTGCGCTTTTGTCCTGTTCGTAACGTTCTTTCGTCCCATGACGCACAATCCTTTGCTCTGACGCGCGACGATACCGCGCGCCGCGCCCAACCTCAAGCGTCTCCATGACGCTCGCCTACGCCCCAATCCATCAGGGCTTGTTTGCGCAGTATTGACAATGCGGGGGGGCTACGTAAAGACGATTTTTTATTTTTTTTGAAAAAGTTCGGAAAAATCGCTAAAGTTTTAATATAAATAATTTAAACAAGCTAGAAAATCTAAGTTGTAAAGATAATTTTAAAAAGGTCTTTCGTTCCTTCGTTTTTTTTGTACGATAATGAGAAATATATTTCAGGAAAAAGTAAAAAAAAGTGGGAACCTATTGAAAATAAGGGCGCGTTTCGTTATGATAAGCGTAGTCCTTACGTATATAGAACGCGGGAAGACGAAGCGTTTGCGCGCGACGTCACGTTCTCGCCGTGCAACTTATTGCGCGTTCTCGACGCGCGGGAGTTTGAGATAGAATGAATTTGACCGATTCCAAGTACAAGAATTTCGCCCTCGTTAAGGAAATGCTTGAAACGTCCGAAGTCGTCGCGAATTTCGACTTCGCGCAGGTTAAGCCGATCGCCGACATGGTTCGCAAGACCGGTCGCATCTTCCTCACGGGCGAAGGATCCAGCCGTATCTTCCCGGCGAAGAGCTTCATCAACGAAGTCATGCGTCGCGGACTTGCGATCTCCGCGGCGACGGAAGGAAGCTTCCAGGCGGCGGAATACGACCTTTCGAACTGGGTCGTTTGCGGCGCGTCCAACAGCGGTCAGACGAAAGAAATCATCGCGCTTCTGAAGAACCTCAAAGACGCCGGTCACAAGCGTCTCGTCGGCGTCACCGCGAACGCGGGCACGAAAATCTTCGACGTGACGGAAGAAACGGTTCTCCTTTCCTGCGGTAAGGAAGACGCGGTCGCCGCGACGAAGAGCGTCGTCGAACAAGCGCTCGTCTACAAAGCGATCATCGGCAACCTCGTCGGATGCTCTTCTTGCGCTTGCAAGGCGAAGGAAGCCGCCGAAGCGATGAAGCAGGTCATGGAAACGGAACTCGATCCTTCCATCGTCAAGGCGCTCGCCGACGCTCCTCAACTCTACTTCGCCGGTCGCAACAACGGCGCCGCCGAAGAACTCACCCTCAAAACGAACGAAATCACGCGCAAAAAGAGCGATTACCTCGAAGGCACCTACCTCCTTCACGGCGTCGAAGAAGTCATGCGCAAGGGCGAAACGTGCGTTCTTATCGAGCCGTTCCCGAGCGAATGCGCTAAGATTAAGGAACTCATCGAGGGTCGCGCGGGCGTGAACGTGGTCGCGATCTCCTCCGAAGACACGATCTTCCCGACGATCAAGCTTCCGAAGGTTTGCGGTTTCGGCCCCTACCTCCAACTTGTCGCGGGTTGGAACCTCCTCGTTCAAACCGGTATCGCTCTTGGCGTGAATCTCGACAAACCGGAACGCGCGCGCAAGATCGGCAACGAATTCGAAGGCTGATTCAACGCTAACACACGGCGCTAAGGGCTAGCCCCTGCCTTGCGCGAGCATGGCGGGGACGTTTTTTTATACGCCGGTGTTAGAAACGACTAACAAGTCGTTAGCTTTAGCTAATTCTCGGACGCGCGGTCTAATCGCCTCGCGTTCGTCTCACCGTTCTCTTCCCTCGAACGGTTCTTTCACGCGCACCTGTGTCTGCTATTGTTTCGTCTTATATTTGAGCGCGATACTCGCGCAGGAGATTTACTATGGGCTCTACTGTTTTATTCGATCGTCGTAGCGACAACGGTTTGCTGACCTCATCCAATCCCGGCGACGTCTTCCCGAACTGGAAGGGCGACGAAGAGCGTTGGCTCTTCCTCTCCCCGCATGACGACGATATCATCTGCGGTTGCGGTCTCACTTTCATTTCCTCCCTCTTCTGCGGAATCAAAACCTTCGCGGGCGTCGTCACCAACGGAAAAATGGGATATTGCACCCCCGAAGAACGCGAAACGATCGCCGACGTCCGCCGCGAAGAGTGTACGAACTCTTTCAGCGCCCTCGGACTCCCCAAGGAAAACCTCTTCTTCCTCAACCACGACGACGGTTCTCTCAACCTCCAAGCGGGTCGTCGTCACGCGACCGGAGCGCCCGGCGAAGGCCCCGCGATCGCCGGCGGCGCGGGCGTCACCAACTCCCTCGTTTGGCTCATGCGTAAGACGAGACCCACTCGACTCTTCGTTCCCACCATCACCGACCTCCATCCCGACCACAAGTTTACCAACTCCGAGGCGATGATGAGCATCTTCCACGCTCAGGGCTCCATCTGGCCCGAACTCGGCGAACCGATCCCCGAGATACCCGCCATCTACGAATACGCCACCTACAGCAACTTCACCACCCCTCCCCAACTGCGCGTGCGCGTCTCCGAAGACCTCTTCGAAAAGAAAATCGACGGCATCCTCCAGTACAAGAGCCAGAAACAGATCGACCTCACCATCAAGATTCAGCGCGAAAACGGCGTCGAAGAGTTCATCCGCGAATGTGAATTTGACATCTTCGTCCCCGCGCGCTGCAAAGAACTCTTCGCGAAAGCCGCGCAAGGCCTCGCTTGATCGCGGCCCCCTAAACGAATCTCAGGAGAATCGATCATGGAACTTCTTAACAAAGTTTGCTATCTAGGCGACGACGACGCCACTCGCGCCGCCGCCTACCTCTGCGGCGTCATGACCAATCAGGGGATCGACTTCGATCGCGTCGACTCCGGCGTCGCCCCAAGCGACGATTTCGTCTCAAAGCGCTACGCCCTATACGCGCTGAGCGATTACGCCGTCGCGGCCTTCAAGCCGGGACAGCTCGAACATATCGTCGACGCCGTTAAAAAAGGCTCCGGCCTCCTCATGCTCGGCGGTTGGGAAAGCTACTACGGACGACTCGGGGAATACCGCAACACGCCCCTTGCGCAGATCCTCCCCGTCGTCATGGCGTCCTCCGACGACCGACGAAATTATTCCTCCCCCGTCCTTTTGCGCCCCGTCGTCGACTCGCATCCAATCGTCGACGGACTCCCATGGTCGACCGCTCCCGGCGTCGGCGGTTTCAACGCGTTCGAAGCGAAAGAAGGCGCGCAAGTTCTCCTCGAAGGAGTCCGCACGGAAACGGCGTGGCTTCGTCCCGTCGGAAAACTCGGCGCGCCTCTCGACTCCTCCGACGTTACCGTCAAACTGCTCGAATCCTTCCCCTTCCTCGTCGTCGATAGCGTCGGCGAAGGACGCGTCGCCGCGTTCGCATCCGACGTCGCTCCCCACTGGATCGGCGGCATGGTCGACTGGGGCGTTCCGCGCGTGTTCCAGGAACTACCCGCCAAGCTCGGGGACGGCCTCTTCATCGAAGTCGGGAGCGATTACGCGAAGTTTTTCGGCCAGCTCTTGCGATGGACGGGACGTTTGTAATCCCCCGCTCGCGCAAGTTGCGCGTTATGTTAGAATTATTAGAATAAATCGAGCGCCCTGTCGCGCTGCATGTAAAAAATAGTATTTAGGAGTTTAACAATGTTACAAGGCAACGCCATCGTCGGTCAAAGCGGCGGTCCCACCAGCGTTATTAACTCGAGCCTCTGCGGCGTCGTTCAAGGTTGCTTCGAGCTCGGCCATAAGTACGCCGATTCGAAAATCGACAAAGTCTACGGCATGCAGTACGGAGTCGAAGGCTTCATGCAGGACAAACTCATTGATTTCAGCACGATCGACCCCGCGGTCGTCGAAGGGTTGAAGTCGACGCCCGGCAGCGCGCTCGGAAGCTGCCGCCACAAGGTTCAGGAAGCCGATTTCCCCATCATTCTCGAACAGCTCAAGAAGTATAACATCCGTTACTACTTCCTCGCGGGCGGAAACGACACGATGGATACGATCTGCCGCGTCGAAAAGTACTGCAAAGCCCAGGGTTACGAACTGCGCGGTCTCGGCGTTCCGAAGACGGTCGACAACGACCTCTTCGCGACGGATCACACCCCCGGCTTCGGTTCGGCGGCGCGCTACGTCGCCCTCTCCGTCAAGCAGGCGGGCGTTCTCGCGCGCGATATGAAGAAGGTCGACCAGTTCGTCGTCTTCCAGACGATCGGTCGCGACGCCGGTTGGCTCCCCGCCGCCGCCGCGCTCGCTAAGAAAGACCCCGAGGACGCTCCTCACATCATCCTCGTCCCTGAAATTCCCTTCGATTTCGATCGCTTCATCGCGCGCGCGCAAGAAGTTCTCGACACGCACGGGTTCGTCAGCGTCGTCTGCGGCGAAGGGATTCGCGATAAGAACGGAGTCGTCGTCAGCTCCCTTGACGCGTACGGAAAGGAAATCAAGAAGGAAAAGACGGTCGATAAGTTCGGCAACCAGGAACTCGGGGCGATGGCAGGAACGAGCGTCGCGGTCGCGTTGCACCAGATGCTGAGCAAGAACCTCAAGAAAGCGGACGGCGGAGCGTGCCGCGGCGAATTCCAAGTCACGGAATCGCTCCCGATGTGCGGCGCGGATCGCACGACGTCGCTCGACGTTCAAGAAGCGTGGAACTGCGGTCGCCGCGCCGTCGAACTCGCGCTCGAAGGCAAGAGCGGCGTCATGGTCACGATGGATCGCGTTTCCAACAATCCTTACAAGATCGAATACAAGACCGCGCCTCTCGACGCCGTCGCCGTCGAAGCGAAACCGATGCCTCTCGAATACGTCGACGCCGACAAGCTCTTCGTCACCGACGCGTGCGTCGAATACCTCCGCCCGCTCGTGGGCGAACTCCCCAACTACGTCAAACTTTTCTGAGAGCGGACGCTCTCGTCGCGCAAAGGACGTTTCGCGCCGTGCGGAGCGTCCTTTTTTTGTATAAACGCCCTGACCTTCCCGACTTCGGGACAAGCGATATAATGGAAGAAATTACGCCGTCCCGTCGGACGCGCGACAACCTTTCAAAAGCGCTCGTTATGCCGGAACCACAGACGCCCGAATTTTTCGAAACTCGTTCAATCCCCAAACTCCTCCTGGAGTTCTCCGCTCCCGCGATCGTCGCGTCTCTCGTCACGGCGTCTTATAATCTCGTCGCGCGTATCTTCGTCGCTCAGCGCTTCGGAACCGACGGGGTCGCCGCCGTCACCGTCTCCTTTCCGATCATCCTGATCTTTCTCGCCGTCGCTATGACGATCGGCGTGGGGACGACGATCCTTATTTCGATCCGTCTCGGGGAGCATAAACTCGACAAGGCGGAAGAGGCGCTCGGACAGGCGCTCTTTCTCTCCGTCGCGACCTCGGCGATCTTCATCGCCTTCGGGCAGATCTTCATGGAGCCGATTCTCGTCTTCATCGGCGCGTCTGAGACGGTTCTTCCCTTGGCGAAATCCTACCTTTCCGTCGTCCTATGGGGCGTTCTCACGCAGCATATCGCCTACGGGGTCAATAACTTCATTCGGGCGGAGGGTAAGCCTCGAATCGCGATGGTCACGATGCTGATCTCCGCGTTCATGAACGCTCTTCTCGACTACGTCTTCCTCTTCGTGCTGCGAACCGGAATTTGGGGCGCCGGGCTTGCGAACGTCTTGGCCTGCGCCGTCGCCGCCGCATGGGTCGGATGGCTCTATCTCTCCGGCCGAACAACCCTCAAATGGCGTTGGAAATATTTCCGATTCAACTGGCCCCTTACGAAACTCATCGCGATCACGGGGGCGTCCCCCTTCGTGACGCAGGCGTGCTCGGCGATTTTGCAAACGGCGTCGAATAATTTGATGGGCAAATACGGTCGCCTCTACGGGGAGTCGAAGGGCTTCGACTTCGACGGCGGGGACTTCGCAATCGCGATTATGGGCGCGGCGATCGCGATTATCAACATGTTTATTATGCCCTTCCTCGGTTTGGGGCAGGGGGTTCAACCGATAGTCGGGTACAATTTCGGCGCGAAACGCCCCGATCGAACTTTGGAAACGATCACGACCGCCATCTTCTACGCCCTCGTTCTGAGCGTCCTCGCTTGGGTTGTCGTCATGTGGAAACCGGAATGGTTCATAAACTTTTTCCTGAACGCGGACGAAGGCGGATTCCTTCAAAAGCAAGCGCTCGGGATCTTCGCGCTGCGTTCCGTCATGCTCGTTCTTCCGCTCGTCGCGATCAATATTCTCATCAGCGGTTATTTCCAGGCGCAAGGGCGTCCGATCCTCGCGCTCATGACGTCGCTTCTGCGACAACTCTTCGTCCTACTCCCGACCCTTTACGTTTCGACGTGGCTTATGCAGCGCCTCTTCGGCTCCGGACTCTCGGGCGTATGGTTCTCCTTCCCCTTCTCCGACGCCGTCTCCTGCGTCGTCACCGTCCTGTTCTTCCTCAAAGACGTGAAGAATAAACGGATCGAAATCGCGGCGATACGTCAAACATCGCTTGAAACAGAAAGGACGCTCTCATGAAGAACGCCGCGTCTCCGACAACGGAAAAAGTCGTCGTCATGACGGGCGCGTCCGGCGGAATAGGGCGCGCGCTCCTTGAAACGTGGCGTAACGAAGACGCGCGGCTGTATCTCGTCGGGCGTCATGGCGCCGAGGCGCTCCGCGAACAACTCGCCGCCGATCGTGAAAGCCGCGCGTTTCAAAACGCCAAAGTCTTCGCCGCCGACCTCGCGCTCGACGGCGCCGCGCAAGAACTCGCCGAACAAATTCTCGCGACCCTGCGCGACGATCAAGGCGTCGACGTTCCGCGCCTTGACTCCCTCGTCTGCGCCGCAGGAGCCGACCTCATGACCCCGGAGAGCAAATCGCTCGACTTCAACGCGCGTCTCGCGCTCGCGTGGAAAGTCGACGTCGCCGCGCATATCGCCCTTGCGCGTTCACTCGGCGACGCCATGCGCCGCTACTGGCGCGCCGCTTCCGCGCGACCGACGAACGCCTCGCCGTGCGTTCTCTTCTTCAGCTGGGACGGCGCCGATCGAGGTCTCGCGGGGGAAAGCGGTCAGATCTACGCGACGTGCAAGGGCGCTCTCGCGTCTTTCGCGCGTTCCTTGGCGCATGATCTTGCGCCGGACGTCCGCGTAAATAGCGTCGCGCCGGGGTGGATCCAAACGACGTGGGGAGCGCAAGCGTCTGAGAAAGCGACGGCGCGCGCCGTCGAACAATCGCTCCTCGGGCGCTGGGGCCGCGCGGACGAAATCGCCAAGGTCGCGCGCTTCCTTCTCGACGCCAACGCGTCTTTTATCAACGCGCAAACGATCGCGGTCAACGGCGGTTTCAACGTAAGATGAAGAAACAAGGAGCTTATCCCATTGACAGCGGCTTATTATCTTGTAGTATGAAACTAATTTAGACAAGCAAAAACGCGTTCGAGAGACGTCGACGCCAGTTTGCGATTCGCTATAAAGAGGCCTTTACCTAGGAACGGAAAAATGAATATTGCCATCGGAAGCGATCATCACGGAGCAGAATTTGCGAAGCTACTAACGCGAAATCTTTTTCTCCCGAATCACTATGGCGGTCTCGATCCGATCGAAACGCTTCAGCCTGGCGCGGCGCTTATTGAGAACGCCTGCATAGGAACCGAAACTCCGACGGAACTTCCAAGTATTAAGGAGATACGTTACAGCCTCGACACGACGCCGCATAATCCCGTCGCGAAGGGTGAGTGCGTCGACTATCCCGATATTGCCGCGGCGGTCGCGGAAGCGGTCGCGGAAGGTCGCGCGGATCGCGGCGTCCTCATCTGCGGAACGGGAATCGGAATGTGCATAACGGCGAACAAATTTAAGGGAGTTCGCGCGGCGCTCTGCTACAACGAGGTCACGGCGGAACTTTCGCGTCGCCATAACAACGCCAACGTTCTGTGTTTTTCCGGCGATCTCCTGACACAAGGGACGATGGAAGCGATGGTTCGAACCTGGTTTGCCACACCTTTCGACGGCGAACGCCACCTCCGCCGCGTACAATTGATCTCTGAAATCGAAGAAAAGACGGGCCTTTGACGCGCTTGACTGAAGATTTTGTTAAAAAATAATAAAAAAAGCCTTTTTAAACGCCCTTCCTATAGTCAAGAAGGGCGTTTTCACATACTATAGGAGTAGTCGTGCGGATCGGAACGCGCCTGGAACGTTTCTATCCGCATTAGTATATGTCACTGCGGAGAATTCGATGAACGATTATAACAATCCCTATGTAAACAACATTTCAAGCAGTTCAAAATCTACGAGAAGCGCGATTGTTTCGCGCGTCTACTTGAACCTTACGGGCGCAGTGGTAGCATATGCGCTGCTTGTGGCGCTCATTTTCATGACCGTCGGGGTCGATCCGATCCTCCAGTTTTTTGCGACGGGTGCAAAGGCGACGGGGTTAATCATCCTCGCGCTGTGTTTTGCAGGGCCCTTCATTGGGAACGCGATTCTCAAGGCGTTCCCGACTCGCGCCGGGCAATACGCCGTTCTGGGATATTACGTCGTATTTGAAACGATCATAACCTTGCCAATTCTCGCGCTCGCCGCGCAGTTCTTCGGCCCCTCCGTCATTTGGACGGCGGTTGCGCTCTCCATATCCCTCTTCTTAGCGCTCTCGGCGGTCGTCTTTATGACGCGCGCGGACTTCTCGTTCTTACGCGCTGCGATCCTCTTCGGGTCGATCGGGTCTTTCGTCGTCATTCTGGTCGCGCTCCTCTTCGGCTTCTCCCTTGGAGTCTGGTTCAGCGCCGCCATGGTCGGCCTCGCGTGCCTTTATATTCTCTATGAGACGTCGCAAATCATGCGCGACGCCGAGGAAGGATTAGAGGTTCTTTACGCAATCAACCTCTTCACCTCCGTCGTCATGCTCTTCTTCTACATTCTGCGCCTCGTCATGGCGATGAATCGAGAATGACGCGTATAGAGGAGATCCTTTAACGCTCCAGGGAAACGTTCGCGCGTTTCCCTTTTTTTCTTCCGTCTGCGCCCGAAATATTGATTATATTTCCCCTATCTCACAACTAAACCCATTGAAAAATTATAACGCAAGGGTAAAATTGATTAGTTATTCTGTTCTATAATCAGAAATAAGCGCCAACAAGACGCGTTCCAACGCGTTTTTTTATATTTACGCGAATTCTCTTTGTCACCTATGACGAAAGAGCGTTTTACTCGGTAGGAGGAAGATTCGTGACGATGATCAACGCTGACTTTGACGTAAGGCAACTCGTTCTCGCTGGAACTGCGTTCGGGCCTCGGGAAATCGAACAGTTGCGCGGAAGCATCAGTCGTGACTCTAAAAAGTTTGACGAGCTCAAAGAGGCCGTCGACGAACTCAAAGGGAAAACTGACGACGAGCTCAGTCCTGCGGTTCGCGTCAAATTAGGCGTGTGCTTATTCCTCATCGGTCGATACGACGACGCGCAGGAGTCTCTCAAAAAAGGGGACGGGGGCGCGCTCGCTCAGTATTATTTCGCGAAGCTGCATTTCGTTCGCCATGAATACGACGAAGCGATCGCCGCGTTCAACACCGCTCAAACCGCCGGTTATAACGCCGACGACTGCATCTTAGGGCGCGCGGAAGTCTATCGCGAAGCCGATAAGCTCACGGAAAGCCTGAAGGAACTCGATTCCCTCTCGGGAGCCGTCGAACAGACCGCAGATTACCTCTATCAGCGCGGAGCGACCGTCAGCGCGATCGGCGGCAATCCCCAAGAAGCGATCGCGCTCTATGAACGCGCGGAAGCCGTCGACCCGAATCATCCTGGCGCGCTCTTCGGGCTCGCCCTCGAAAACGAACGTCGCGGAAACGACGAAGAAGCGCGCGAAAAGTATGAACGCGCCGTCAGTCGCTTCCCAACGAACGTCGGCACCCTCATGAATCTCGGTATTCTCTACGAAGATCGCGAGGAATACGCCAAGGCTCAGCAATGCTACCAGCGCATTCTCGACGCGGACCCGTCAAACGCGCGCGCCGCGCTCTTCCTCAAGGACGTCAAGGGCGCCGACAACATGCACGTCGACGAAAGAGAACAATATCGTCAGCGAGAACTCGGCGTCAAACTCAATCAGCCGATCTCCGACTTCGATCTCTCCGTTCGCAGCCGCAACTGCCTCGACGTGATGAAAGTCACCACGCTGCGCGATCTCTGCAAACTCACCGAACAGGAACTCCTTTCGAGCAAGAACTTCGGCGAAACGAGCCTCGAAGAAATCAAGAAAATGCTCGCAGAACGCGATCTGCGTCTAGGCATGTTCTCCCAGGATAAGCAGCGCGTCGAAACCGTTGAAGTCGCTCAGCTTTCTCCCGAACAGCAGAGCGTCCTCAGCCGTCCGGTCAGCGACCTCAACCTTTCCGTCCGCGCGCGCAAGTGCATGAATCGTCTGAACATCAGCACCCTCGGCGAACTCGTTTCCAAGTCTGCCGACGAACTCCTCGAATGTAAAAACTTCGGCGTCACAAGCTTGAAGGAGATCCGCGACAAGCTGGTCGACTTCAACATTCGTCTCAAGGGCGATTGATCGTCATGTGCGCTCTTTGATTTAGTATCTCGCCGCGCGCGACGCGTTTTTTCTAACGTTTCGCGCGCTTTTTCATATCCATCACTTTTCAACGCAGATTTTCTATGGGGCTTTTCGAATACACTCTCCGCAATAAGGACGCGCATACGGAGGCGCGGCGCGGGTCTTTCACGACGGCGCATGGAGTCGTCGAATTTCCGACGTTCATGCCCGTGGGAACCCGCGGTTCCGTCAAAGGCGTCGAAGTGCGCCAACTCGAAGAAACGGGCGCTCAGATCGTCCTCGGCAACACCTATCATCTGATGCTTCGACCCGGCGCGGAAACGATTCGCGAACTCGGCGGACTCCACGAATTCTGCGGTTGGAAAAAGCCTATGCTCACCGATAGCGGCGGCTTTCAGCTTTTCTCCCTCGCAAAACTCAATAAAATCACCGAAGAAGGCGCCGTCTTTCAATCGCATATCGACGGACGACGCATTGAACTCTCTCCGGAGAGCTCGATGGCGATCCAAGAAGCGCTCGGCTCCGATATCGCCATGGCGTTCGACCACGTGATCGCGCTCCCGAATACGCGCGCGGCGGTGGAAGACGCGATGCGACGCACCATCCGCTGGGCGAAACGTTGCAAGAAAGCGCATACGCGCGAAGATCAAGCGCTCTTTGGGATCGTTCAAGGCGGCCTTGAGTTCGATTTGCGACGCGAATGCGCGGAAGGACTTGCCGAACTCGATCTACCCGGTTACGCGATCGGGGGCCTCAGCGTCGGCGAAGAACCCCAAGAAATGTACGACTGCATCTCCGCCGTCGCCCCCTACCTCCCGCAAAATAAACCGCGTTATCTCATGGGCGTCGGAACCCCTGCGGATATTCTCGAAGGAATCAAACGCGGGGTCGACATGTTCGACTGCGTGATGCCGTCGCGCAACGGTCGCAACGCGATGGCGTTCACCGACTACGGGCCGATGCGCCTGCGCAACGCGCGTTACGAAAGGGATCCGCGTCCGTTGGAGGAGAATTGTCCATGCCCGGCGTGCAAACGTAGCCGCGCTTATATCCGCCACCTCTTCTCCGTCGGCGAAATGCTCGGGCCGATCCTCCTCACAATCCATAACGTCACGTACTATCAACGCCTTGTGGCCGGCGCGCGCAAAGCGATTGAAGAAAATCGTTTCTTAGAATATTACAACGAACGTTTTGAAGGATGGCGCGCCGGCGTCCCCGATTAACTCATAGGAACTCTCGACGATGCGCCTGCGCGTTAAGCCGAAAAAGAGAGGTTTGAGTTTCAACATCACGCCTCTCATCGACGTCACTTTCCTGCTGATCGTCTTCTTCGTCATGTCCAGTCGAATGATCCAAAACGAAGTGGCGATGGAACTCAATCTTCCGCAAGAAAAGTCGGGAGAAACGATCGAGGAGAACGACAAGAACAAAATCATCCTGAACGTCGCGTCGGCGGACGAGATCTACTACGGAACACGTCGGGTGACGTTGAGCGAATTACGCGATCGTTTGGAACGCGAAAAGGCGCGCGCGACGCGCGACGCGTCGGTACGGATTCGCGCGAACAAGGACGTCCCTTACGGAACGATCGAGCCGATCCTCGTCCTATGCGCCCAAACGGGATTCGGCGACGTTTCTTTCGCCGTCGTCGAGAAATAAACGGCGTTTGACGCTCGCAGGTTGCGAGAAGGCGTCGCGAGGGAGATTTCGAAAAGCCCCGCGAGAAGAATCTTCGATGATTCGCGGCGTTCCTCGCGTTGCGAGAATACGCAAGAAACAAAGAAAGCGCGGTTTCGCGCGCGCCGGTAAGATTGTAATTCGGGAAAACGACGAAATCGGCAACTGCGGATCAGAATTAAACAAAACAGTCGACATTCAACTTTTATACAGACCTATGGATCCACTGGCAAATCGATTTGAGGAAGAAATCAGAGACAAGATGCGTCGTGCAAAAAAAGAGTGCAGGTACAATCCTACGCGTTTTATCCAGATGTTAGCCCAGTATGGCGGCGTTGAAACGGCCAAGAAGCTAATCGCGGACGCTCTTCAAACTGGAAAGACGTCAGACGGTTTTACCACGCTGTACCTTTGTGGAAGATTAGATTTAACAATGGAAGAATCCGTTTGCAAACCTGAATATCAATCTCTGTTCTCCCCCGAAGAAATAGAATATTGCAAAAAAGTTCTTGGGTAAAAAACTAGCGCTTATATTAGCCCGCCTCTGAATTCTAAGGTACTGTTAATATCAAAGAAGCAAGAAAAATGTAAAAGTCGCGAGCGTCCTACCACGACTTTTACGAGGGATCGGGCGTCGGCGCACACCCAATTTCTTTGAAACAGTTGAAGGGTTTGGGAAGCTACCCAACCAATTATTGCGCGGGAGGTTCCCTCTTGATTTGCTTGCTATTCGTATTTCCTATGGTCGTAATAGCCAGTTTCCCCATGGAAATCGGCGGCAAGCGCATGCGCCGGGCGTTTCTCGAATACGACTTCGTGGGCGACGTTCCCGCAGACGAACGGCTAAAAGCGAAACAGGCATGATCGAAATCATGCCTGCTCCAGGAAATTACAAAATTACTATCTTACGAACGGCGCGGTTAATCCGCGCTTTTCTCTTTTCCAGAAGTCGTTATCTAAGGATCGTACCCTCGTCGGGTTCTTGAGCGGTTCGCCATGCGATAGAGGTCAGAGCGATTTGCATCTGTCCAAGAAGATCGGAACCGCTTTGCAACTTCGTCACGCGTTGCAACGGAACGCCGTAAGAAGTCACAAATTGAACGGTAGGGGTTGCCACGACGCCGAACGCGTCGCAAATTCGATCGTTCGACGGCTCGTTGACGTCGACCTCCAAACAGACGAACGATTTTGAAAAACGTTCCACGTCGGGATCGACGAAGGCATGCGCAAGCATCTGACGACTATAACGACAATTATCCGCCATGAAAAAGACCATAATCGGCTTGTTTTCACGGCGCGCCCTCGCCAGAGCCTCGTCGTAATCGAAGAGGAAATCGACGCGTTCGTTCGATTCCTCGACGTTCGTCGTGACATTCGCATGCAACGACTTCTCGGGCTGCTCGCGATCCTGCCATAGGGACACCCCCCCTAGAAAGAGGATCGCGATAATGCCAATCGCATAAAAGGAGTTCCTTCCAAACATTGACGGCCTCGTTTTCATCCTTGACACGACGCGCTACAACGCGTCGGGAGCGCAAAAGCGTCGACGCTCCGCCGTCGGCCATGCCTCGCGCTCAGTCCGTCTAGCGATAGCGCCAGACTTCCGTACTTCTCTTATATCGAGAAAATCCTCGCACGTCTTAAACCTTTTTTAAGGGAAAAAGAAGGATTCGTCCCTGTTTTTCTGGGGTCTCACAGTTACTGAAAACGCAGGCCACAGTAGCGATTCTTAGAAAGAAAAAAGCGCGTTTAACTCGACGTCAAACGCGCTTTTCACTTGATTTTCAGAGCTCTATCTCAGTTGCCTTCGATCGCTTCGACCTTTTTCGCGGCCTGTTCAAGGAATTCCTTGAGGTTTTCCAAGCCGTCGCCAAGCTTCGTGGAGAGGAAGACGTCGACCGCCTCGCACGCCATCCAGTCGCCCCAGATCATCGCGCCAAGACAGAGAACGTTGGCGTCGTTGATCGCGCGGCACATACGCGCCGCAAAGACGGATTCCACGACAGACGCGCGAATTCCCTGGAAACGGTTCGCGATCACGTTCATTCCCATTCCCGTGCCGCAAAGAAGGATTCCGCGTTCGCCTTCGCCTCTCTGCAACGCCTCGCACGCCTTCACGCAGCTCTCGTAATACTGAATGTCGGTATTACCTTCAGACGCGCCGTAGTCGATCACCTCGTGGCCCGCTTTTTCCAAATGTTCAACAATCGCGTTAC
The DNA here is from genome assembly GCA_934725735.1 of uncultured Thermoguttaceae bacterium. GTDB lineage: Bacteria > Planctomycetota > Planctomycetia > Pirellulales > Thermoguttaceae > RUG369. The sequence continues at coordinate 14,225 of CAKVCP010000004.1, read as the reverse complement.
GAAGACCAATCGCGAAAGGATCGGCGGCGAATACAATTTTCATGGCAACACTCCTTGAGCGCTCTGCTGGCAAAATAACCTGTTTAAAAAGAGCGCGCCTTCCGACGCGCTCACTATTTCATGCTACTAATTTCATTGTAGCAAAATTCTATTCGATTTCAAGAGAGACGCCGTCACGCCGATTTCAGACGTTCTCTGACCGTCGGCTTCACAGGAACCTTACCCTCCGCCATCTCCTTCGTTATGTAATAATGCGCCCCGCAACCCACGTCCGGGAGCGAGAACATCGGTTCGAGCATCAATTCTTCGATAATGGAGCGCAGACCTCTGGCGCCGGTGCGACGCTTTAACGCCGTCTCCGCGATAACGCGCAGCGCTTCGTCGGAAAATTCGAGGGTCGCGTTCTCCATCGCAAAGAGCTTTTGATACTGTTTGACGAGGGAATTTTTCGGTTCGCGAAGAACTTTGCACAGCGCGTCGACGCCAAGGGGCGCAAGAGACGCCACGACCGGAAGTCTTCCGACAAGTTCCGGAATCAGTCCGAATTCATAGAGGTCTTCCGACGTCGTCTTCTCGAGGATCGACTCGCGTTCCATCGCGTCGAAACGCCCGGCGACGCCGCTAAAGCTCGCGTCGCCGGCGGCCTCCGTCTCCGAAGAACCAAATCCGATCCGCCTCTTTCCAAGGCGATTCTCGATGATCTTTTCCAGCCCGTCAAAAGCTCCGCCGCAGATGAAGAGAATATGGGACGTGTCGACCTGAATGTACTGCTGTTCCGGGTGTTTGCGTCCCCCTTGCGGCGGAACGTTGGCGACCGTTCCTTCGAGCATCTTCAGGAGCGCCTGCTGCACCCCTTCGCCGGAAACGTCGCGCGTGATCGAGACGTTTTGACTCGTCTTGCCGATCTTGTCGATCTCGTCGATATAGATGATTCCACGCTGAGCCAATTCGACGTCAAAATCTGCGGCGCGGAGCAACTTCAAAATCAAGTTCTCGACGTCTTCGCCGACGTAACCCGCTTCGGTGAGCGTCGTCGCGTCCCCAATTGCGAAAGGCACGTCGAGCGTTTTCGCAAGGGTCTGCGCCAAGAGCGTCTTTCCGCTTCCCGTGGGGCCCAGCAGAAGGACGTTCGACTTCCCCAACTCGACGTCGTCGATATCGGTAAGAGAACCGATTCGTTTATAATGGTTGTGTACGGCGACGGCAAGGGTTTTCTTCGCGTAGTCCTGACCGACGACGTAGTCGTTCAGTTTCTCCAACAACTCGCGCGGAGTGGGCGTTTTGGCAAAAGCGCTCCCTTTGCCGATTCGTCGTCGACGTTCTTGACCTAACATCTTCGAACAGAGGTCGACGCAATCTTCGCAAATAAAGACGTCGTTAGGGCCTTCGACAAGGGGGCCTACCTCGCGGTAGCTCTTCCTACAGAAAGAACAACGGGCGTTCTTCTTAGAAGCGTCCTTTTCGTGCTGGTCGTTCGTCTCGACATTCTCTGAAGTCGCGGCGTCGCTAGTTATTTCGTCGTGTTCGTCGATCATTGAAGCCTCCGTAAGACGCGTCGTTTAACACGAAAACGAACGTCTCTAAGAATCCCTATAACGCGCGAGTCATTAAGCGTTCCGCTTCCATGCGCGGCGCCGACAAATGAGAAAAAACGCGTTCTATGAACTATACGCTCTTTTCGCGAAATCGTTGCGCAAAAGCGAAAAAACGTCGTCTTTCACTTTTTCCGTCGATTCTCATTCTTAACTCGGCGCGAACCCTCTCGCGCGACGCGTGCGACGCGGCGTCAAAACGCTCGCCTTCAGACGCGTTTTCTGGAAATCGACCGTCTCAAACGTTTTCTACAAAAAAATAACCGCGGTTGTTTCTTTCGTTTTTAAAGACATGTTCTTCAAAAAACAAAAGACCCGCCTATTTTCTCCAATCTACCGTCGACATTCCGTAAAGGACTATCTCGAACGCCCGTTCAAAAGCTCCTCTAACTTCGCCGCGCGCGACGCCGTCTCGTCGTCTTTCGCCGCGCTAAGTCGCTCCGCCTCCAGCGAAATCGTTTCCGCCAACGCCGATTTGATCGCGCGATACTCTTCTTTCGTCAACTCCCCTTGCTCGTACATGCTCCCGAAAAGGGACAATTGCTCGTTCGCCGTGATCGACGCTTCGGTTTTACCCCCGTGTCGAATCTTCCCAAGGATATACCAAGCGACGGCGCCAAAAATCGCAAGTCCTGTAAAACAAAGTATCAAGCCCGGAAGACGATTCATAACTCACCACCCGATCCTTTCCCCAAGGAAAAGAACCACAAAACGCTTCCAACAATCGTAACTAAAAACGCCTCCACTAAATCAACCTTATCTATTTTTCCTATTTTACGCAAGAGTAATTCATTGAAATATTATCATATTCCTTTCGTCTCTTGCCGATTCAGGCGATAAGGCCGCGCGAGATGCGTCTGGCCGAAAAGTCACCTTTATTATTCGCCGGGAGGCGTCGTTCTATGATGAAAATTCGTTCGTCGCGTCGTCAAAACGCTCCTCAAAAAGGGGCAGTTCAGCTTACGCGTTCCGCAATGCTTGGTCTAGCGCTTTTAGGCGCGGTTGGCGTTGCGTCGCAAGACCTGCGTCCAAACGCGCTTCTCGCACAGTCTATTATAAATAACGACAAAGGCGCTGGCAACAATTCGAACGCAAGTTTTTCCGCGTCTTCAAATAAAGTTTCCGTCACGGGCGCTTTCGCACCCAACGCTGGGACTCCCCTTCAGCTTCCCGCGCCCTCGGGTAAGCCCTCGCCGGTAAAGGACGCGCAGTTCGTCTTTCCTTTCGTCTTTCCTCAAGGTTCCGATCCTAACGGAATGGAATCGATCACGCTCCTTAGCTCGTACGACAAAGGCGCGACATGGTATCCCTACGCCGTCGTCACAACCCGCGACACGCGCAGGCAGTTCCTTTTTGAAGCGCCCGATCCGGGGGAATACTGGTTTGCGCTCATGACGACTTTCAAGTCGGGGAAGCGCTCCTTCAGCTCGACGCGCGCGATGACTTTCGCGCAAGGAATCGGGGGACAAGAAGAGAACTTCGCGCTCGCCGACGATTCCGACGAAGCGTCTCTCGACGCCGCGTTTACCCCCGTCTCGACGCCCCGAAGCGTCGACGCCCCCTTGGAGGAGCCCGAGGAGCTCTCCGAACTCGACGATCTCCAAGCGCCTCCTCCCCTCTCCTTAGACGACTCCGAGCCGCTCCTCATCAACAACGCGTCTTTTGAAGGCGAAGAAGAAGCGCCGACGCCCCCCGCGACGCCGGACGCTCAGCCCGCCGCCGAATCGACCGCGTGGCCTGGAAAACTCAAAAACCTCTCCTTCGGCGTCGGCAAAGCGTCCGGCGCGCTCATGGCGACCGTTCGATGGTTCACTCCCGAGGAGCTCAACCCCGCCGACCGACGCTCGATCAAATCGTTAAGCGTTGAACGCGGCCCCTCCGAAAACGGCCCGTGGACGATCGTCGCGGAAGACCTAAACGTCGAAGAAAACGGATATTCATGGACGGCGACGCCTGAAGAAATGAAGCCCTTCTACGTTCGCACCGTCGCGCGCGACTCGGAGGGGAACGTCTGGCGCGACGTCACGACTTCACCGATGGACGTCAACAACAAGGCGGTTCGTTCCGCTCTCGGCCCCGTCAAGACCCCCGCGCCCTTTACCGAGCCCGAGGAGGACGATTCGAAAGATTCAAAAGACAAGACCGATCAAGATTCCGCTCAGCTCATCCGTCATACGGCGTCGGAAACCTCGGAATCTCTCGACGAAGCCGATAACAAGGAAGCGGACGAAAGCTCGACCGCGAAGAAGGGCGCCGCCGCGCTCGACCCCGCGAGCGATCTACGCGACTCCAAAAGCGACGTGCGCCTCGTCTCGAACGTCGAACGCGCCGCCCCCCCCGCGCCCAGACCGTATATCCCCGCGCCGACGAATCCGAACGAATTCCAACTCAACCCGCTCTTCACGCAAGGGTTCTCCGTCCTCTTCCAGTCCGCGCAAACGCGGCCGGAACCGACGACGGCGAAACGTTCGATCTTCACGCCCCCTTCTCGCGGCTACAACACTTCCTCCGTCCGACCGGCGGAACATCGCCCCAGCGCGTATCAGCGCGAAGCCGCTCGAATCGCGCAAGAACGTCGCGCCTACGAAGAGCGCGCTCGGTATAATCGCGAGCGCGAGATGGACATGTTCGAAAAACAGCCCGAGTTGATGGAAGGACGCATGTTCTACCAAGACGCGAACGGCAATATCACGACGACGCCTCCTCCCGAGATGCAGGAAGCGCTAAACTTCAACGAAGCCAACATGGCCGCGATGGGGTGGACTCGCGTCGACCCTCAAAACGGTTCGACCGCCCCCGACCAGAGCTTGTATATGCCCCGCGACGCGGAACTCTACGACTCCAGCGCGCGATCAGGCGCCGCGATCTTCAACAACACGGAGTATCCCAACGCCTCCTCTCCCGGTTCGTCCCCGATTAACAACCGGTATTCCTCGCAGCCGGAAGGAGCCCCGCAGAGCGCGCCCACGACGACGGGAACGAATCCCCAGTCGTCTTACAATCCGCTCGTATCGCCGTACCCCGGCGACACGTCGACGACGCCCTATTACGTCTCAAACGCGGCGCAATCGGGTTACGAATACGCCTTGCCTCCCACTCCCTCTTCAAGGAAGTGACCGAGGATCATTCCGGTTCGCTAAAGCGGTTGGGAACGAACCAACGCGCCTTATAAAAGCGCGCGCCGTTCTTCGTTCCCGCCGCGCGTTCCGACGAGTCTCCGTATAACACGCTTTCCGACCACCATTCTTCCGTAGGCTGCAACACAAGGGTTTCTCCGTCGGGGGAAACGGAGACGCTCTTGATATTTCGATAATCCGCAACGCGCGTAAGCGTCCTTTTCTCCGGATCGAATACGTTGATCCCAGTCCCGTCCGTCGTCACGAGCGCGTCGTAACCGGACGCGGGATACAGATCGTGCCCCGACCGATACTTTCCTTCCAGCGGTAAACGAAATATTTCGCGCAGATCCGGCTCGCTCTTCGTCCCGACGTACTCGTAACCGACAAGCGCTCCGTAACCTAACGCCCAAAGGGTCTTTCTTTTCGCGTCCCAAACCACTCCGTGCGCCTGGTCGAGTTCAAAAGTCTTATAAATCGGCGTCGCTTCCGCGTCCGCTTCTCGTTCCCCCTCCGGCGTCGCAAAAAGCGCAAGAAATCGGCCCGTACTCGACGCGGAAACGACGTTCCCATCCGGCAAAAGCGCGACAGAATGAGTATTTCCTCCCGCGAAACCGTAAAACAGGACTTTCTTATCGCTCAATCGGATCAAGGCGACCGCCCCCGCGGAAGCGTTCGTCAAGACGGCGGAGTCGTTCAACGCCGGTTTACATTCGTCGATCGCGGAGAAGCGTTTCGCTTCCGCCGCAGGGAGAGAGTCGGAGGGTTCCCAATTCCACACGACGGAATCGGGGTCGTTCCAGTCCGCGCCCCCTTTGTAGATCGTAAGACGCGGCCCCGACTGATCGCAGGTTATCACGTTGAAGCGCGGAGCGGCGTCGACGTCGCGCTCCGTCATAAGTTTGCTCTTGAGAAGCGCGACCAGTTCGTCGGCGCTCTTTTCCTGCGCGCGCGACGCGTCGTTCGAAAAAGCCGTAAGAACTGCGGCGACCGCGCAAAGACCAATCCATAACCGCGTAAGACTTCGCATACAAAAGACCTCCTAAATTTAAGGGATAACGAGACGCGTTTCATTGTAACGCGCGTGGAGTCGCGCGTCAAAGGTGAGGCGTCGGTCTTGCGCGAGCGTCTCTTCTTCGTTAAGATACGGCGCGGGAAAGTTCGTTTCTCAAGGGAGTGAGAACGACGCGCCCCCGATCGGAAATGGAAGAAATGAAAAGAAGACGAAAAGAGCTCGCGCGACGCGCGAGGACGGAAGATCGACTAGAGGATGGGCAGGATTCCTTTTTGGACGTCGTCTCGAACCTTGTCGGGGTGTTAATCATCTTGATTATGGTTGCTGGAGCGCGCGTGCGAAACGCGTCGACGGAATTGTCGTGCCTTTCGGAAGCGCGAGCAGAGTCGGACTCGACGTTAAGCGCGGAGGAGGAACGCGCGCGCGAAGAGTACGTCGCCGCAGTGACGGAGCTCGAAAACCTCGAAGAAGAACTCAATTCGAGCCGCGCGGAGGCGCAAACGACGAGCGAACAGCTGCTTGCGCTCGAACGACAGACGGAAAGCGTCGACGCCGAACATCGTCGTCTCGTATCCCTTATGTCGGAACTCGACGCGCTTTTTCAAAGCGAATCGTTGAAGAAGAGCGCCGAGGAAAAGGAAAGCTTCGACTTGAAGAGCGCCCTCGTCGACAAAGAGCAGAAGCTCGACAGGCTCCGAAAAGAAAAAGAGGCGCTCGTCGCGGCGCGTCCTAAAGCGACCGTCTTAGAGAACATCCCCACGCCCCTCTCCAAACGCGTCGCGGACGGACGCGAGGGGTTCTTCTGCCTGAAACACGGCAGGCTTTCGCACGTTCCCATCGTCGAATTTCAAGAGCGCGTCATGCTCAACTTCAAGAATTATCGCGGAGAACTCACGCCCCGAGAATTCGAAGAGAAGATCGGACCGGTCGAAAACTACGTCTTCAAATACTACGTCGAGCTGGGAACGCACCGCAACGGCGACGGACTATCCTATCATTTCGACTTCAAATACGGAGAGTGCGTCCCGACGTCCGACGCGATCGGCGAACCGGTCGACGAGGCGCTCGCGAACCACGATTCCGTCTTCCGCAACCGTTTGCTGAAATACGTTCGCGACGACACGACAATCACGGTTTTCGTCTATCCCGATTCATTCGGATACCTCAACGACGTCAAAAAATATCTCTTCACGCTCGGATACATGACGGCGTTTCGTCCCCTTCCCGAGGGCGCGCCGATTTCCTTGTCCCCGAACGGAACCGCTTCGTCCACCTATTAAACGACAAACGCGCGCCTTGAATCCAAGACGCGCGTTCTTTTTTAGCGCTTTCGCGGCCACGTTTATTTGGCCGCGTCATTCTTCGCTCCCAGCGCGAGCGCGCGAGACTTTTTGTCCGTCTTCACGCGGAAGAGAATCGAGTAGAAGATCGGCACGACGTACAGGGTCAACGCGGTTCCGAAGATAAGCCCGAACATGATCACGGTCGCCATCGAATCGAAAAGCGGATCCTTTAAGAGCGGGATCATGCCGACGATCACCGTCAGCGCGGCGACCGTCACCGGCCTCATTCTCTCCACGCACGAGTCCACGATTGATTCGTAAGGACTCAATCCCTTGCTCAAATCTTCCTCGATCTGATCCATCAGGACGACCCCGTTGCGAACCATCATCCCGAGCAAACTCATGACGCCGATAAGCGCCATGAACCCGAAGGGTTTGTTCAGAAGGAACATTCCCAGCGTGATTCCGATGAGGGCGAGGGGGAAAGTCAAAATGATAATCAGCGGTTGGACGATCCCGTTGAAGAGCGCGACGACGATGATCGCCATGAAGAGGAAGGCGATCGGGGTCATGATCACGAGCGCTTTGGTGGCTTCGATCGAACGTTCCAGCTGTCCGCCATATTCGATAGAGTACCCTTCGGGCAACTCCAGCGCCTCGATCTTCGGACGCGCGGACTTGACCAGATCCGACCATGAGCCGCGAATCGGATCCGCGCCGACGGTGATCGTCGGAATACGATCGCGGCGACAGATGACGCCCGGTTCCCAATCAAAGCGGATCCCTTCGCAAACCTGCGAAAGAGGAACGCTCTTGGAACCGATTCCCCACACAGGGATATTGCGGAGCGTTTCGAGATCGTTTCGATCCTCGCGCGCGGCGCGTAATATGATCGGAAGTTGCTCCTCGTCCTGGGCGTAGTACCCGCAAGGAATACCCTTCGTCGCCCATCGGAGCGCGAGGAGCGTCTCGCTTCGTGAAATCAACGCTTGCTGTCCCTTCGTTTGCGAATAATTCGGACGCCAATCCGCGACGTATTGACGCCAGTCGTCGCGAACGAACTTAGCGTCCTCTTCCGCGCGGAAGATCTCTTTGATCTGGTCGGCGATAATTCGCAATTTCTTATGATCCGGGCCGCTAACGCGCACTTCGACCTCCGATTTCGTCGTCGGACCGAGCGCAAAACGCTGAGCGCGAACTTCCGCTTCCGGACAATGAATCGTCATCCACTCTTCGCACGGTTCGAGAATCTCGTCGATTCGATCAAGAGAGTCGACGTTCACTACGATCTGCGCGTAGCTCGAATTCATCAACTCCGGCTCGTACGGAAGGTAGAATCGCGGAGGGCCCGCGCCAATGAAGCTCGCGACGTTCGTCACCCCCTCTTGCGACGCTAAATAGTCCTCGACTTTGCGCAAATCTTCCGACACGCGCGAAATCGACGTTCCTTCGGGTTGCCAATAGTCGATCATGAACTGTGCGCGTTGCGCCCGCGGGAAGAAGATTTGCGGAATATGCGTAAATTCCACCCCCGCGAAAAAGAGAGCGACAAATAGACCCAACATCGTTAAATATCGGAATCGTAGCGCCGCTTCAAGGGTGCGGCGATAGAAACGATAGACGGGCCCCGCGTGAGGATCGGCGCCGTCTTTGGTCGGCTTAGGCTTCACGAACCAGTAGTAGACCACCGGCGTTTGCAACATCGCGATGAACCAGCTGATGATGAGAGAGACGCCGACGACGATGAAGAGAGAGCCCGCGTACTCGCCGGTCATATTCGGAGAGAGGAAGACGGGCCAGAACGCCAACGCGCCGACGATCGTCGCGCCTAGGAGTTGCATCGACGCGCGACTCGCGCCTTCCACGCACGCTTCTTTGCGCTCCATCCCGCGCTGCATGCGCACCAGGATCATATCGCCGACGACGACCGCGTCGTCTACCAAAATTCCCAGCGCGACGATGAGCGCTCCCAGAGACGTGCGCTGAAGGTCGACCCCTAGCGTTCGAAGAACGCAAAACGTCCCCAAGATCACGATCAAAAGACTGCTCGTGATCAATATGCCGCTCTTCCATCCCATGGCGAGCATGACGACGATCGTCACGATGATAATCGCTTCGTAAAGATTCTTCGTAAAGGCGTGAATCGAAACCTTAACGCTGTCGGGCTGATAACTCACGTCTTCTATACGGAACCCGACGGGCATTCTCGCGAGCGCTTCGTCAAGCGTCTTGCGCACCCCGTCGCCCATCTTGAAGACGTTCCCGTTCGGAACCAGCGAAAGAGCAATCGCGACCGCGCGTTCGCCGTTGGAGCGCATAAGCTTCGTCGGTTCGTCGTTCGCGATTCGACGCACCGTCGCGACGTCCTTCAGGCGAATCTGACGACGACCGGCGCCGACCGATTCGCTCATGCGCGACGCCGCGGACGCAAGCTGCGTTTCTGAGAGCGCCGAAGAAAGAGCGCTCATCGAAATCTCGCTGTCCCCGTCGGGAAGGAGAAGATTCTCGATTTCCTCGAGGGATTCAAACTGCCCCTCGGGCGCAATGCGGATTTTCGAACCGTCGATACTCATCGTCCCGACGTCGAGCGAGAGGTTCTGACGCTGGAGGATAAAGACGATCTCCGCAGGGCGAACGTTTAACTCCGCCATCCTCGCGCGGGACATCTCGACTTCGATTCGCTCCTCCGGAAGCCCCCATAACTCGACGCGGCGCACTTGATCGACGAGAAGAAGCTCCTTCTGGAGCGCGCGCGCTTCTTTGATCAGTTCCTCGTTGCTAAACCCGTCCGCAGTCAACGCGAAGACGCAACCATAGACGTCGCCGAAGTCGTCGTTCACGATCGGCGGAAGAGCGAAGACGGGAAGTTCCGCCTTCACGGTCGAGAGTTTATTTCTAAGGTCGGACCACCGTTCGGAGGTCTTCTTAGGATCGAGACTTTCGTTCAAATCGACGAAGACAAAGGAGATTCCCGGTTTCGAAATCGAACGTATTTGTTTTAAATCTTTGATCTGTTGAGCGGCGCGTTCGACGACGTTCGTCACGCGCTCTTCGATCTCTTCCGAGGACGCGTCCGGACAGAGAGTTACGACAACCGCCGTCTTAATCGAAAATTCCGGGTCTTCGAGTCGCCCAAGGGTGGAGTACGACCAAATCCCCCCCGCTACGATCAGGAAGACGCAGAACCCGACGACAAAGCGATTGTTAATCGCATATTTTGGCAACATAATTCCTACCGTTTTCGAGCGTCACTGCGCTTCCTGCAAACTAATTTTCTGCCCGTCCGAAAGGAAACGCGCGCCGGCTCCGACGATCATTTCGCCCCCTTCCAAACCCGAGAGAATCCGCGTGCGATCGTCCGCCGAATCGCCCACTTCCACGGCGCGACGCGACAACGTCTGGCTCGACGCGTCGATGATCCACACGTGCGTCGACGATTGCGACGGCGCGCCCGACTCGTCCGTCCCGACGACCAATGACGACGTCGGCACGTAAATCGCTCCGCTAGGTATCTTAAAAACGATGCGCGCCGTTCCGACCATCCCAAGAAGCGCTCCGTCCTCTTCCGTCGCGTTCACGCCAATCGTCATTAAATACGCGCGCGTGTCTTTCTGAACGGTCGTCGACGTCTCTTTGATCGTCGCCTCAAACTTCCTGTCGGGAATCGCCTCGAACTGACATTCGATCTTCTCCACGTCTTTAAGGCGCAGCGCCAATTCTTCCGTTATGCCGATCTCCCCTTCGAAGGACTTGTCGTCGACTAACGTCAAAACCGCCATTCCGGGCGCGACGGTCTCGTGATCTTCGTAAAACTTTTCCGAAACGATACCCGCGAAGGGCGCGTAAAGCTTCGTATCGGCAAGCTTATTCTCCGCAAGTTGAAGCTCGATTTCCAAGCCGGCGATCTTCGCTTTGATCATTTCGATCTCTTCTTCGCGCGCGCCAACCTTCGACTTTTCGACCGTCTTCTCCGCTGCGCGTTCCGCCGCGACCGCTGCGTCGTACGTCGACTTCGCCAAATCGTACTGCATCACGGAAACGGCCTCGTCTTGGCGGAGACTCTCCATTCGCTTAAACTGTTTTTCCGCCGTCTCACGCTGCGATTTCGCTGCCGCGTACGCCGCTTCCGCCGTCGCAAGATCCTCGGGACGCGCCCCTGTTTCCATCGCGCGAAGCGCCGCATTCGCTTCTTTGAGAGCTTCCTTCGCGCGATCTACGATCAGCTGATAATCGCGCGGGTCAAGACTCGCGACAAGATCGCCCTTCTCAAAGCGGCGACCGGGTACCACGCTAAAGCCGTCTAGTTTACCCGCAACCCGGAAGGACAATTTCGCAGCGACGCCCTCTTTAAGGACGACGGGAAAAGTACGCGTCTCCGTCAACGCTCCCTTTTCCACAATATATGAACGAACAATGCGCTCGCTCGAACCTACTTGCGTTCCCGTCGCGGGAACCTCCTTTTGGCGATCGCACGAAGTTCCAAAGAAAACGACAAGAAGCATGGATAACGCATAGGCGTATCTATAACCCCAACGCTTCTTTTGATAGTTTTTTTTCATAATTTAACCTGCAACTATAAAAGCGACAGCTAGATAATTTGCGACCCATAGTAGGTTTACGCAAATTTTATGCTATCTCATTTTACAGACTATACTTGAATCGTCAAGGATAAAGGATTTCGAAAGAGTCTTGACATTTCTTAATAAAAAAACTATTCTTTCCTATCGAATTGAGATATTGTTTAAGATTTTGGAGAATATCAATGAAGTCGCGTCCAAATAAGAGAATAACGGTCGGTTCATGCGAGTGCGGCGAAGGGGCGCCCCTTCTTTTGGTCGCGGGGCCTTGCGTTTTAGAAGAAGAAACGTCCTTTCAAATAGCGGAAGAACTTTGTCGCATCGTCGCCGCCCTTAAGAGCGAGGGATTTGATTTGGGATTCGTATTCAAGGGCTCCTTCGACAAGGCGAACCGCACGAGCGTCGACTCGCAGCGCGGACCGGGACTTGAGAAGGGACTTGAAATTCTGGCTCGAGTGCGGCGCGAACTTCAGGTTCCGGTCACGACGGACGTCCATGAATCTTACCAAGCGGGGCCGGTTGGCGAGGTTGTCGACCTGATTCAAATACCGGCGTTTCTTGCGCGTCAAACCGATTTGCTCGCCGCCGCCGCGCGAACGGGAAAACCGACGCACGTAAAAAAAGGGCAATTTATGGCCCCGACGGATATGCGCTTTGTCGTCGACAAACTTTGCGCGTTCGGTTGTCCCAATATTCTTTTGGGAGATCGCGGGACATTTTTCGGATACGGGGCATTGGTGAACGATTTTCGCTCCCTTCCGATCATGAGGGGGTTCGGTGTTCCGGTACTCTTCGACGCGACGCACAGCGTGCAGAAGCCGAGCGCCGAGGGTGGTAAATCGGGGGGCGCGCGAGAATTTGTCGCGCCTTTAGCGCGAGCCGCCGCCGCAGTGGGGATCGACGCGCTCTTTTTGGAAACGCATTTCGATCCGAGTCAATCTCCTAGCGACGGATCCAACATGCTTTCGTTATCGGAACTTCCTGAAGTTCTCAGAGACGTTCTGAAGATTCGCAACGCGCTGACAAAATAAAAAAAGAGCCGCAGAACAGATATTCTGCGGTCTCTTAATTTAGAGCTTAGAGAAGCTTCCTGACGAATTGGGTTGACAGATCAGGAAAAGGTCTCGAAGTCCAAGCTGTAATCAGCACGCGGGAGCGCAAGGAGCGACGGGCGCGCAAGCAGGAGCCGGAGCGGCTTCGCAGGCGGGAGCGGCGGGAGCGCAAGGAGCGACGCACGCGGGAGCGGCGATGCAGGGACGCGCGAAACGAACCTTCAGAGCCTGGAAGGGCTTAATGTTGCAGGAGAACTTGACGCAAGGAAGAGCGCAGGTCGCGGGAGCGCAGGAAGGAGCGGCGGGAGCGCAAGGAGCCGGAGCGGCTTCGCAAGAAGGAGCGGCGGGAGCGCAAGGAGCCGGAGCGGCTTCGCAGGTAGGAGCGGCGGGAGCGCAAGGAGCCGGAGCGGCTTCGCAGGTAGGAGCGGCAGGCGCGCAAGGAGCGACGCAAGCGGGAGCGCAAGGAGCGATGCTGCAGCAGGGCTTAAGAGCGGCAAGACGAGCCTTAATGTTGGCGGCGGCGCAGTTGACGTCGGCGACAGCGCAAGACGCGGCGGCCTTCAGCGTGGCGAGCGGGCGGATGCAAGGAACGGTGATCGTCTTGCAAGCGGCGGGAGCGCAAACGGGCGCGCAAGCGGGCGCGCAAGCGGCCGGAGTCGCGTCACAGGAAGGAGTGACGGGCGTGCAAGGAGCGACGCAATCGCCAGCGAAAGCGCTGGAAGCGGCGACGAAGAGAGCGGCGACGGAAAGAAGAAGGTTACGATAGGTCATCTTTAAGACTCCTAAAACATGAGTTGTTAAGTTGGCATTTCGCCATGTAATTCTCTTATGGTATCGGCGATCTGTGAAAGAATCTTTAGCTCTTTTTGCTTTTTCTTCCTTAGCCAGATCCCATATTTTTTCTCGCTTTAGCATCCTCTCGAACTTCTCCAGTTCATAAGAAGACGACCCCGCGAGACCGACGCTTGGTTCACCTACGCCAGGCGCAGCCTTTAACGTGGTCGAAGTCGAGTATAAACCGCCAAGCACAGTTTACAAGACCGTTTTCTTTACGTTTAATAGACTTACAGAACTTGGAGCTCTGCACAATCAACCAAGGCGACACAACCGTCATCTTGTGAAAAACGCTCCGAATCGGCTATCTTCACGTCATGCGCACGACCGGGCGTAAACGACCTTCCGGCGCAAGGCGCTCGCGAGTGATTCGCTAGGACTCAATATCGTCCCGTCTCCTGAAAAGATTCCTATTTTTCACGGTAAAAGAACCGTCTTTCCTAAGGGACGCATGTATTTTGATTCAATTCAAGCGAACCGTTAAAAACAACGTCTCTTAACATCGTAGCGTTCGTTTTTTTCGATCCGCTAGATACGTCTTTTCTCGCGTTTCAGCTCGATGAATCAACGCTATATGCAGCGCCAAAGGAACGTGTCGATAATATATTGTCAGGAACGCTCCTCGCTCGTAAGACGACCTCAATTATACTTTTCACCTTGCGCCCTTTTTCTCCTTTTTTCTTCTGAAAGACCCGATTTTTTACGATAGAAGACGCCTCTGTCAGAAAAACCCGAAAAGTTGTTAAATAATATGTA
>CAKVCP010000003.1 GCA_934725735.1 uncultured Thermoguttaceae bacterium | reverse complement strand
GTCGACGTCAGTCCGACGAGATTTCCGCCGTAAAATTCGCACAGGTCAAAGCGTCCGATCCCGTCGCGATCGACGAGCGCGGCATTCTCGACCGCTCCGGTGAAGAAGCAGCGTTCGAATCGCGCCGTTCCCCCTTTGCAAAGCGCCAGCGCCTCCGGAATCGTCGGAGTCTTCGAACCGTGAAAAGCGCAATTGATAAACCGCGCCTTTCCGCCGTCGGTTACGCTCGCCAACGGGCGGTATAGCTTAACCATGCCTTTCGATCTCTTATCCGCGTCGTATTCAAAACCGACCCCGTAAAAGACGGCGTTGGAGCCCGTTCCAGTAACCCACAGGGATTCGTTCTCGCCAAGCGCGAAGAGTACGTCGTCGGGATTTCCCGTCTCGCCGACGATAAGAACGCGTTTTTCGACCGCAGCGCCGGGACAAATCTGCGCGGCGGAGCTCCCTAGCGTCAGGCGCTTTCCTTGACGCACAAGGATCGTTCCGCCGTCGGGGCATTTCTCGAGCGCCTCGGCAAGGGACGCCGCGTCGTCGGGGATCGCGACGTCGGGAACGCGCGATCCCCGAGGATTCTTCGGCAACTCCGCCGCCGACATGATCGATTCCCACGCATCCTTCGCGCTGACCTGCTTCGGCGCTTCTTCTACCTTCTCTTCCTTCTTATCCTTCGTCGTCGTCAGCGTTCCGAGAGGTTTCTTAACGCCTTTGTACATCTCTTCCGGCGAAAACTTCGCTAGGATTTTTCCCGAATAACCGTCGTAAACCCAAAACTCAACGTCTTTACCTACGAGCTCATGGACGACTTGGGCATAGGGACGCCTATACTCATATCTCCCGATCTGCGCGTTCCCTATAACGTCCAAAGAAAAAACGCAGAGGACGCGAACGCAGTCCCTATAATAATCGAACTTTTCTCTAGAAACGTCTGATATGAGCCAGACGCCGTTGCTTTGAGGCTCTGTTTTTTGATCGAAAACATAATCGACGACGAGTCCCATTTCATAATTGACGTCATACCCCATGCCCTGGGTTACAAGGGGCAAATACGGGGTATTGGGAAATTCAAACCCCAGCGGATTGAAGTCGTTCGTTCTGTCGTGTTTTTTAAGGTGAAGAACTCTATCGTCATAGCTCTTCAGAGCGACGACCATCACCTTCTCTTCTTCCCGGTAGGAACATTTAATTTCATCGCAAAAGGACGAAAACCAAGAATCTCCATCATTGGGAAGGACGAAAGCAAAACGCGATTTGAAACGAAGGCCTTGGAAAATCTCCGCGTTTAGCGCATTTTTCTGACGCGCCTCAAGCGCGTTTCGATACGACGCAACCTTCGGAAACTTCGCGGGAACAGGAAAATCGAATTTGGGATTCGCCTGAATGGCTTTGTCCAATAAGATAAGAGCATGGCCGTGATACTCGGGATCGATTCTTTCAACGGTATCGTCAAAGGGCTCAAAGCTCCAAAAATCAGCGTCCCAAAGTTCGTCGCCCCAAAAACCCTCGTCCTCGCCTCGGGAAGGCGTTGCGTTAAAAAGAACAAAAGACAGGAAAAGGAGGACGTGAACGTAACGCCAGAAAGAAAAACCATTCATTTCGCTAACATCTACCCATCGCAAAAGTAATCTTAGTAAAATACCGCCTTTATTTTATAAAGAACCCACGTTAAATCAAGGGCGACGCAACCGCCGATAGGACAGAGTGTTTCCGATCTATATTTAACAAAAGAGCCATATAACACGTTCATGCTCCGTAAATATAGGGAGACGCGCGACTTTTTGGCGTCAAAAGTCGCGCGTCTAATTTATTGAAAAAAAGCGTTAATTCGCGCCGATCGAACGTCGAGGGGTCTCCTTCCCGACGCTACCGCGTTCGACGGAGGAGACGTCGTGCGGATGCGGATTCTCCTGAAGCGTCTCCGCAAGGTCGAATTTACCGTAGATCACCCCCGTCTCGGAGTTGTAGACCCAGAATTCCGCCTTGCGCGAATAGAGGGCGTAGTTGCCTTTTGACGCGAGGAGCCCCGATTCCTCGGCAGAGCGATAGTCGACGTTTAGAACGCAGAGGACGGCGACTTTATCTTTGATCTTATCGAATTCGTCGCGTCGCACGCCGCGTATCTTCCAGCAATAGGCGTCGGAATTTGCCCATTTAAAATCTTCTTCGAAGGGAGACTCCAAAGCGAGCCCTTTCGCGCCTTCCCCTAACAGGAGGGGCGCGACTTTCGTGCCGTCAAAGAAGGAGACGGAATAATGGGAGAGATTCTTCTTCACGCTCATCTCCTTCGGCGCGGGGAGGTATGAGACGGTCACGTAATCGCACGCGCCGCCGAAGAAGGGAACGCCCTTCGCGACGCTCGCCTTATTCGGAATCACGAACGCTAACTTAGCCGTTGGGGCAATCGTTCCAAAGAGAGGTTCTCCCGGCTCTCTCTCGCGCGCGAGTTCCGCGCAGATTCGGTCAAAATTATGACCTTTAAACCCTTCTGGAATACGATTTAGAGTAACGTCAAAAGGCGCGACGAGCCACCCTCCGCCGTCGATCTCCGCTCTTCCATACGAAGGCGACGAGGGGGTCGTCTGCCCGCGCCGACGCCCCTTTGCGCCGTCGGTAGACGCGCTGGGAGACGTCGGCTTCGTTTCATCGTTGGGCTCGACGACGGAATCTGTTTCAGATTCGCCTTCAGAATCGGTTTCGTTGGAATCGACGGGGAATAACTCGCTGGGATCGGAATTATCAAAATCGACCGGTTCGATTGCTTCATTCCCAAGTCCGTCTTCAACAGTCTCGGCGTCGGCAGTCTCGATCGAATCGGTAGAGCTAACGGCGGGATCGTCCGTCTCAGGAGCGACGGCGATAGGTTCTGTCGTCGCAGTAGAATCGACCGCAGAATCGTCCGTCGTGGAGACGGATTCTGTCGCAACGGTAGGCGTCGCGAAGGGATCGTCCGCCTCTGGGTCGAACGCGGGGACGTCGGGGGCCGCCTCGGTCGGTTCGGACTCCGTTGGGGCGGGCGCGTCGGTTCCTGCCTCCGCGGTAGGCGCCGCGTTCGATTTCGGCGCGGGCTCCTTGCGCAATTCCTTCGCGACGAAGAAGAGAGCCAGGATGAGAACGAGCGCGACGAGAGACCCCGCGACGATCATTTCAGGGGACGCGAAGCTCTTTTCCGGAATGAAAAAGGAATCGCGCCGTCTTTTGAGTTGCGGGATAAAATCGCGCGCTTTTAAACCGGTTGGAACAAAGGTCTCAAACTCGACGGAATATTTTTTGACGAGCGAGTTCTCTTTAAGCATTTTTCTTAGGTCGTTGGGAGCGACCTCGATGCGTTCGCCGGAGGGGAGGACAAGAAAAATCGTGGGAATCTCGCCCTCTTCAAGATCGTCGCCGCGCGACGCGGCGCTCCTTTGGCGGCGCCACGCGTACCGGCTTGTACGAGGCGTCGCGGCGTCAGAAAGCTCTTCGTTCCAATCGGGAACCGAATCGAAACCGGTATGCCGATCCCGCGGAGTCTTTTCGTCGTCGAAGGGAGACGAAGATCTGTCGTTTTGGAAGGGGGAATTATCTAAGGTCATGACGCAGTCCTCCAACGTCAATATGCGATATCTATAGGAACGCGCAAAGCGTCTATGGCTATTATCAAGTATGTAAAAATCGCGTCAATCGTGGCGTCCATGTCGCGTTTATCTCCACGCGACGCGTCGGGACGGGGTTCCGACGGCGCGGCTTTCCTTGAATCGCGACTCCTTCTCGTGTAGAATAGGAAGAGATTAGAGCAAGTTCGGAGGGCGTCATGGAGTATAATAGGCGAGTTATAGAAATTCTAAACGTCGTATATCACACGCTTAGATTTCGTTACCGATATGGCGTTTCGTCATGGAACGACGAGCTGAACGTCTTTTTAGACGCGTGTCGCGACGAAGCCAAAAAACGCGGATACGACGTCGACGCCTTCTTTGAGGGGATGGGATTAAAGGAAATTAAAACCTTTCTCAGCATCATCGGGGTCTGGTGCGGCGGCTCTTTTTATCCTTATCATTCCTTTACGCCTTTAACGGCGGCGCTCATGTTTAAGTCTCAGAAGGAGCCCGAACATGAGAATGCCTTCGGTTCCTTGCTCTACGGCGGTACGGAGCTCGGCAACTGCCTCTTTCTCGAGTGCGAGGTTTTTAGGCATCAGGTTTGCGTCTATCGCAGTATCTTTGACGCTCGCCACAAATATATGCCGTCGCTTCTGGAGGATCCCTCGCCGCGTAAAAATCGCTCAGCGGAAAGACGAACGATCTCCCGCGTTTTCAAATATCGTCTCGGGAACGTCCTCCTGAGCTCCATTGAAGCTCCACCGCCGGTTCTGATCGAAATTTCGTTACGACGCAGGGCGATCGCCGCTCATATGGAGGAAATCGCCAAGGATCCCTCCGCTACGCTATTCACTCCGATTCCTTTTGAAACGCTCCTTACTAGGCTCTACATTCCCGCCAAGCTCGCGCGAATCGTCCTAAACCATCCTAATTCGCATTTCATACGATACGAGCGCGACCGCTACGCCCCGACGAACTTACGAGGAGAGCCTCTCTTCCCAACGAAAGAGGTTCCGCAAGAACCGAAGAGCTTCGATCCCGAGCCTGGCGACAAAAAATGGGATAAATGGGGCTACAACTTCTCAGACCATTTTCCAGGAGGAAAAGAAGCGTGCCGCACGACGGTCTTCAAAATTGTCGACAGAATCGACTCAACGCCCCCAAACGTCCTTTTTGGAAAAGCCTCCCCTACCGATGGAATTTCAGCGTCCCTCGAAATGCTCGTCAAGACGTATGGCTTTCACCTTTTCGGCTCGCCGCTACAATACGACAATCTCCCTGAAGACGCCGAATTGGATTTGGAGCTTTTAAAAGACGCTTACAAAGACTCCGGTCACTTGTTCGCGACGCATACGTACTATTGGCACTCGGAGGAAAAGGACCGTATTCCGCAGCCCAAATTCGACTTCTCCCCCATACAAGACACAACGTCCCTCCGAGAAGTTCCCGATAAATTAGTTCAGTCCCTCATCCATCCGCGAGTTCGCTTCTTACCTAACAACCTTTATAAGAATCTCGAAGCGCCAATGTTATTCTATAGAAGCAAGTTAAAGTTTCATTACAGTGAAAATGAATTATGGTACGACTGGCCTAGACTCTTTATAAGGCTTGAACTCCATAGAGAATTCGATCCGACCCTTTCGTCTCTTCAATGCAAAGAATGGGAAGGCGTAATGACTTTCAACGGGGAGCCGATCAAACGTAGATTCTTTCTCGCGCCCGTGGAATTTCATTTAACGACCGAGCGTCAAAGGTCTCGAGATTATACGACGGCAGTGCGAAAAGAGCCCGCTTTCAACGCCGAGACGTCCGTCGAGGAAATGAACATAGAATCGACCGCGTCCGAAACAACCGACGCTTCCGGCATTTCAATAAAAGGAGTCCCCCTCGATTCCGTCCGTATCGCTCAAGCGCGCGAAAAGAACGCAAAGGCCAAACACGTCTTCGTAGATTGCGAAATTACAAACCCCGTTGAGGCAGAAATGTCTGAAGAAATGGAAGACCCCACAGAGATCGAAGAACTTCCCGCAGGCGTCAAAGAGCTTGGGGCGTTCCTTCGTTCACTCTTCGATCAATCGTACGTCGTTCTCTATTACTCGAAACTCCTGGAGCGACGTCCCGACCTGTTCCGTCCCTTTGGGGCGAAGACGTTGCAGGGAGTCCGCGACGCGGTGCGACAAGTAGCGCAAACCGTCTTTCCGGAACTGCGCGCGGGAGATCAGTTCGTCGTCCTCTCAACCGACGCCGAGTTGGAAGACTTCGATCTTCTCTGCTTCCAGATCGTTCTGCGCTGGGGGAACGCTCGCGCGACGACTCCCGACGAGCTCTCTAAGGATCTCTACATTCCGTTAAGCATTATCAAAAGAACGCTTACCGCAGGCGAAGAATTTTCTCCCGCAGGTTCGAAAAAATTCACGTGCAAGCATGCGGCGCAGGAATCGCGCAAACTTCAGGCGCAGGATAGTCGCAGACGCTTCGCGGAAAGCCAACTCGCCAAACGCGTCGACGAACTGATCGACAAGAACCATCTTCTCGCGTATTACGATAAAATACTGGAGGCGACCCCTTGGCTTAAAGCGTGCGGGGTTAGCGACGTTGAAACGCTCAAAAAGATGCTGGGGAATATTCCCAAGGAGCGCGAAGACGGAGAAAAGCCGCGCGAGCTGACGCTTCACGACGACTATGTCGACCTCGTCGAGTTCAACGGCGCGACGCTGGAAGAAAAGACGCGCCGCGCCTTGCAAGCGCGCTGGGCGCGCCTCCCCTTCAATAAGAAGGAGCTCGCGTCTCTCAACGCGCACATCAACGAATATTGCGAAGAACGATCCCATCTCCCGGAAGCGTCCGTCAAAAGGATGACGTCCTCCGTCGTCATGTCCAAATTAACGATGAAGTCGATCTTGAGACAGCGCCTTTCGACTCTCCGCAGTCGACTCTTACTCCCCGCCGCGCTCGTTGAGACCACGATTCGCAACTCGCCGCATCTCTTTCAATTCGACGAAACGACGCAACTCTTCGCCCTTCTCAACGAAAAGGGAACCCCTGCGACCCATCTCGACGCGGTGAGGATCATCTTCCGAGGACACGACGGTTCCTTGAGCTCCGAAAGCGCGACGGCGAAGTCGGAAGAAGTCGAGCCGCAAGTCGCTCCGCCGCAAAAAACGCCCGACCCCGGAACCGAAACGGAGAGCGCGCCTTCAGAGGACGAAAACGCGCCTTCCGAGAGTTCCGCCTCTCAAGACGCGACTACGCAAGAGCCCGCGACGGAAACGGTCGACGCGAACGCGACGGAAGAGGACGCGTCGGAAAGCGCCAACGCGGCCCCCGAGGAGGACGCGACGAACGAAGACGCCGCGCAAGAGAGGGCCGTCGCCCCCGCGCCGAAAGAAACGCCGCGCGAACGACTCGTCAAGACGGTAAACGCGCTCCTTGAATCCGGAGCGAAAATAGTCTATTATTCGACCCTCTTGGAACGGGATTCGAAACTGCAAAGCGCGTACCGCGACGCAAACGTCCTTCGCGCCGAACTCGAGGAGGCGTTCCCGAAATATGAATACGGCGCCAAATTCTTCGAACCCGCAAAATCTTCCGGTTCGGAAGACGACAAACTCCTCGCCGAACTCCTCACGCGATGGGGGGCGGTCGACCGCCTGAAATTCGACAAGCTTGTCCGGGGATTTTATATCCCCGCATCCCTTCTCGAACGCGTTCTCAAGGACAAGCCGCAATTTTTCGAATTCTGCGGCAAGGCGCGTTACTCGATCAAGGCGGAAGGACGCGAAGAAGGACGACGCCTCCAGGAGAAAACCGACAAGCTGCAAGAACGCCTTCGTCGGGAGATCAACGAACTCCTCGACGTCGAAGGAAACGTCGTCTTCTACTCGACGTATTTCCAACGCAACGCGGATTGGCTGCAAGAGATCAAAATAGATTCGGAGAACGCGCTTTGTTCTCGGCTCGCCCATGAGCTTCCCGAGCGCGTCTTCTATCAGATCTACTGCGAAGGCGTGGAATCGACACTCCGATTCCGCGAAAAAGTCGAACGGTCGATCGCCGCGGCCTGGGGCGAAGCGCCAATCCTCTCGATCGACGAAATCGCGTCGCGCGTCTACGTTCCGCGCGAGTACGTCCAAAAAACGCTCGCATCGTCCTTCAAATTCATTTTCTGCGGACGCGACAAATATCGTCGCGCGTGACTCGACGTCTGCGTCAAAATAAGAAAAAAGCTCCGGTCGCAGGGGACGACTGGAGCTTTTCTCTTTTAGGAAAGGAGCGCGTTAGTAGTTGTAACCGACTCCCGCGACGACGCCGTGCGCAAGGAAATCCGTCTTTTTTCCGGCGACGAGACCGGAGTTGTACCAACCGTTGAATTCGTAGCCCGCGCGCGCTTCGAAGGCGTTCGTTTTCCACGACAAACCTAAGCTCGCGTCGACCGAAGGCGTCAGGTACGTTTTCGTCGTCTCATCGAGGACTACCAGCCCTTCTCCATCGTACGTCGTCGACTTCACGCGACCGGCGGCGAGAGCGCCCGCGCCTTTTCCGTAGACGCCGAGCCCGTAACCAAGCTCAATGCGCGTTTCGATTCCGAGACGAACGCCGTACGCGTTGAGGCGCGATCGGGAGAAGGAACCGCTCCACGTCGACTCGCTCGCTTTCGTTCCTTCGGACCACAAGAGCGCTTCGTCGTCAGGATCGGAGCCGAGCCCTTCCATGACCGCCAATTCGCCGAGAAGCTCGGAATCTGTCCCCGCCTCGAAGCGGTTCGCTCCGAAGGAGTATTCTTCGTTGAGCTGAGTCCATCTGAAGCCGCCAAAGACGCGAACGTCCAGGGTTCCCAACTTCGTCCATCGTCCGATTTCGAGATCGATCGCCTGCAAATCAGTCTTCAACTTTCCTTCGACGTCGGCGACGTCCAAACCGTCGATATCTTTCAGTCCGTCGGCAAACTGATCGGGAGTTGCGAACGCTTCGTCTCCTTCGTTAAACCACGTGAAGGTTCCGATGAAATCCCATCCGGTCATGGAGCGGAAGCCGACGCGACCGCGCAAACCGGTTCCTTCGCTCTGGAGATCGGTTCCCGAATCGGCGCCGAGGACGCCAGCGTCGGAAAGGAACGCTTTGTCGGAATCCGTCGTCCAGTAAAGCCATTCCGCGCCGCCGATGAGTCCGGCGTTTTTAGGCGCGCTAGGAGCCGCGTTCAAGCCCCAAAGGCTCGCTTCGGGGACTCCGTAGCCAGAGTCGGCGAAGACCGGAGTCGGGCGCGGAACAAAATGATTTGGAACGCCCGAGGTTCGCGGGAGCGCCGGATAAGCGGGACGCGACGCTTCGGGGGCGACGTAGGGCTGGGGAGTCGCGGCGACGCCCGCCAAGACGGAAGGCGCGACGGAGACATACGCCGAACGCGAACGCGGACGCAAGGCATACGGCGCAAGGGGCTGATAGACGGGGCCGTACGTCGGCGCAGGATAGGCGTTTTTCGCCTTTTGCGCGGGCTTCTTCTCGGGAACTACGGGGGGAGCGACGTCGGAGGAAGGCGCCGACGCGTCTTCTTTCGCAGGCTCGGAATCGAGCGCGGGAACGGGAGTCGGCGCGATTTCGACGAGAGGTTCAGGGTCGAGAGCCGGGACCGGATCGTCGAGGGGCTCGGCGTCAAGAACGGGGTTCGAATCATCGTCGAGAAGAGCGTTGCTTTGAGGAACGAAATTCGGTTCGACAAAGGTAGCGCTTGGCGCGCTGGGCGCGCTTTCGCCGGCGTCGTCGGGAACGTTGGCCTCTACGAGAGGTTCGGGGTCGAGTTCGGCGTTTGACAATTCAGGCCGCAATTCTTCGAGGACGCTTTGAGAGAAATTGGAGTCGTATTCGTCGGAGTCGACGGTAGGATCGGAGTCGTTGGTTCCAATCTCAAGGCCGTCGGATTCGATCGTAGTCGTCTGAGGGACGGTGGGAATTTGAGGCATGAAGGTCGTCGTCAAGGCCTGAGCAGGAGCCTCTTCCAACGCCTCGGGGAATGGCGCGACGCCAGGTACGGGGGCGTCGAAATCGTCGACGATAGCGACGACTTGTCTATTCGAGGTCGCGACGGGCGGTCTTGAGACGCCGAAGGACTGCTCGGCGGCGACCGCCGGAGCGGGGGCGCTTGGCGCGTACTGTTGGTATCGAGGATTCGGAACGGTCTGTTTCGGCGCCGATTGAATCGGACGATTGAGGACGCCAAGGGTGTCGGGAACGTCGAGTTTTCTAACGTGAGGTCGATTTTTTGCTTCTTTGGCGCGACGCTGCGATTCTTCGAGAATTTCGAGCGCTCTTTGTTTCTGCGCGTCCATATCGACGGGCGCGACGTCCTCGGCGACGCTCGTTTCGGTGAGAGAGCGTTCGTAAGAGTCGACGTGCGCAGGTTCGTCCGCAACGCCGACGGAAGGCGCGACAAAGACGGGTCCGACCGTCCTATACGCGGGCCCAGAGCGTAAAGCGTTCGTCGTTCCGACGCCTTTTTCGAGGTTCGGCGCGGCGTTTTGCGCGTTCGCGTCGACGGACGCGCCGAGAGCGACGGCGAGTAAAGTCGCGCCGAGCGTCGTAAAATGTAACCGTTTCATGATGATCCCCTGATATCAAACGCCAGCGGCAAGCGTCGTCGCGACGCGCTGGCGAAACTCGCGTATGTCGACCCCATGCGCAATCATGACGTTCGACAAAACAATTAAACTCATTAGCTTTGATAGAATCGTCATATTTTATCAAACAGCCTTAATCTTTTTGACGAAATTTTTCCGTTTTTCTTCAGTATCCGTCAATAAAGTGCCGAACAAAGTGCGCGAGCCTCCACTCTCCGTCCCATATTGCGCAAAATAACGGAATAAAAGAAGACGAATCGAGACGCGATTGCTAAAAAAGGGGGAAAACTTGCATCTGAGGCGCGTTTGGATAGAATGAGGGGAACATGCGCGGTTATCGACGCGCTTCATATAGATTCAACCCTTGGAGCATTGGTATGCGTATTGAACGTATTGACGGTTATCTCGTGCGAATCCCGCTTAAAAAAGAAGTACGTTTCGCCGACGCGCCCGCAACGTTTTGCGAGTCCGTCGTTTTGAGACTCGAAGGCGAAGGAGCGGTCGGCTGGTCCGAAGTGAACCCCGGCGGCTCTCCGCTTCTGACGTCGGAATGGTCAGGCTCCGCGTATCTTACGCTTCGCGACTGCGTCGCCCCCAAAGCGGCGGAACTCGGTTCAATCGCGACGGTCGAACACCTCGAAGAAGCCTTCGCGCCGATCAAGGGAAATAATCACGCGAAAGCGGCGGTTGAACTCGCATGGCAAGATCTTTCCGCCAAACTCCAGAACAAGCCCCTCTGGAAGGCGCTCGGCGGAGAAAAGAAGCCCGTCAAACTCGGTCTGATCTTCGATCGTTCCGTCGAACGCGAAACCTTCTTTACCGAACTTGCGCGCGCCGTCGCCGATCAATTCGGACGCATCACCCTTAAAATGAGACCGGGTTGGGACGTACAAGTCCTCAATTTCGCGCGTATCGACTCCCCCGCATGGGTGCAGCTCCAGGTCGATATTGAAGGGGGACTCGACTTCGACAAGCACTCCGACACCCTCTATCGCATGGACGACTTCTTCCTCAACTTCGTCGAACAGCCGTTCAATCCGCGCGACTTCGTCGTTCACGCCATGCTCAAAGACAATCTCCGCACCCCGATCTGCCTCGACGAATCGATCGAATCTATCGAAGACGCCAAAATCGCTCTCGACCTTGAAGCGTGCAAGTTCATCTGTCTCAAGGCGGGCCGCGTCGGCGGACTCTCCAACGCGCTGAGTATCGCGAAACTCGCGAAGAACAACGACGTTCAATGCTACTCCGGCTTCGAACTCGGAACCTCCCTCTCGTGGCGTTACGCCCTCGCGTTAGCCTCCGCAGGCGGATTCGCCCTCCCGACCGACTACGCGCGTTTCCCCGAGCTCTTCGATTACGATCTCGTCGAGCCGATCTCGCCCGTCCTTGTCGAAGAACCCGGCGACGAAGAGAAGAAACGTCCGCCGCGATCCTTCCAGTACGCCGAACTTTGGGACGAACCGGGAATCGGCGCCGAACCGGATCTCGAAAAGATGAAGCCCTATATCCTCGACAGCTTCACCCTTTCGCGCTGATAAAAAACGCAAGCCCTTGAGCGATTGCCCAAGGGCTCTATTATTTCTTATTTCTCCATCCGCCTCTAAGGGATCGGCGGCAAGTCGCGCCTTTCGATCACGCCAAATTCCAACGCCGACGCAGAATCCACTCGATCGTCGTCAGGAGGACGAACGCGATAAAGACCGGCCAAACGTCGTAGAGAGACGTCTTTTTTTCGTGATAATCGACGATCGTTTCGCGCTTTTCCGCAAGCTTGAGGAAGTATTCTTCGAGCGCGTCGGGGGTTAAGACGCTCCCTTCGGTCGTCGCGGCGAGGTTCGTCAACGAATCGGGATCCGCGCCGGGATCTTCAAGTTCCAAATTCCTATCCCTAACGAGGAAACGCGCGCGCGCCGTCTGCAAAACCGCGCCCGAAGAAGAGAGGAGCGACGCCTCAATCTGATAATCGCCGACGTCCGATCCCCCCGCGCCCTCTCCATGCCACGTCTCTTCCATGCGCGTCAAATCCGCGTCGCGGCGCGCGCCGTCGGGGGCGACGATCTGCGCGACGACCGTCGTCTCTTCGAGGGTCTCCCCTTCTTTAGGACGATACGAGATATCGAAGGAAGGACGCTCGCCGGGAGCGAGACGCGTCGACTCCATTTCAATCGCGAGTTCCCCTTCGAGGAGTTCGTCGGTTTTCGCCGTCCACAAGATCAGCTGTCGCCAAAATTTCGCGTGTTCCTCTTCGTGTCCGCGCATCCGCCAACGCCACGTCGAATCGGTCGCGACGATCGCCACGCGCCCGAGTCCGTAGCGCCCGGCGACAAGGAGTGGAAGCGCTTCTCCCTTCGCGTCGACGGGGGAAGCGCTTAGAAGCGTCGTAGCGCCGCGTTTGACGCGCCCAAGGCGGTAGACGCTCGAGAGGGGCGGGAGCGCGCGCCACGCGTCAAGGTTCTTCTGACGGTCGACGTTGAGGGAGATCGCGAACGCGTCGCGCGAATCGAGCGCCTCTTGCGTCGGAGCCGCTAGATAATCCCCAAAATAACGCCGCTGTTCTTCCCCCGCGCTTTCATAATGCGAAAGGTCGACGTCGAGCGGAACGCGGTCGCTCGAGAAGATCTCCGCAGGGAAAACGTCCGCGAGGGGCGTGTCCGCATAGCCGCCCAATCCGAGGGCGCGTTCTCCCGCGACGACGACAAGCCCCGCGCCCTCTTCGACGCGCTTGGCGAGCTCCATCAACTCCTCGGGCTGAAAGGTCGTGGAGTCGGCGTCCCCGAGGATGTAGGTCGCGTATTTTCCCTCTTTGAAGAAGACGTTGCCGAGAGATTTGCGCGATTTCGTGAGGATTTCGACGAGTTGCGCTTCCGTCTTTTCGGGAAATTTCGTCACAAGGGACGAAACGGGGGGCCGCCAATATTGCACGAGAACGTCGGAGGAGGCGTCGAGCGCCGCGCGAAGGTACTTCTGTTCGTAGCGGCGCGTTCCTTCCACATAAAGAGTTCTGACTCCCCCGTCGATCGCTTGGACGAAGGCGCTCATTTCATTGTTGGAGTCGAGGAGCTCCCCTTGAATCACAGGCGACGAGACGCGGAGCTTCCATTCGCCGGGGTTCGCGGGCTTACAGAGCAAGCGCCACGGAATCGTCGCGTCGTCGGAAGAAGGGACGAGAGTCGTTTGCGCGACGACGGTCATGACGCCGGGCTGCGTCTCGAGTTCAAGGGAGAGCGGAATTTCGCGTCCTTTGAGTCCGATGGCGCGGAGTCGCCCTGAGACGGCGAGTTCGTTACCGATAAAGACGCGGTCGTTCGCTCTTAGTTCTGCGACGGAGACGTCGAGCGCGCCTTTTGAGGAGTCGGTCGCGCCGATAGGCAAGACGTCGACGCGTCGTTCGGCGCCGCGAAGACGCAGCGCCGCTTCTTGCGGGGTCGGATCGGAGAGATCGGCGACGCGCTGCGCGCCGTCGGAAAGGACGAGTACGCTCAAGAGTCTCTTGCCGGCGTTGCGTCGCGCGACGTCTTCGAGCGCCGCGCCGAGTCGCGTTTCGCGTTCCGTCGGAGCGTCGGGCAACACCACGGCGCCGTCGTTCACGCCAAGTTCCGCGGTCGACTCGCCAAAGCCATAACAGAGCGTTTCGATATTCTCCCCGAGCTTTTTCAACGAGCCGCGCGACCTCTCCAAAATCGCGCGCATCGATTCGTAACGCGTCAAGCCGTCGCCGTCGGGGATCGTCATACTTTCGGACAAGTCGCAGAGGATCGCCGTCGCGACGGGGAGCTCTTCCTTTTCGAGCCGAATCATCTCGGGGCGCGTCAATAGGATCGCGACGATCGGGGTCATAAGGAGTCGAATCGCCATGAGAACGCGTCGCCGCGTCGCGGAGAGTCCCCGCAGTTGCGGTCTGACAAAGCATATCACGGCAACAGTCGCGACCATGAGAATCGCGACGAAAAGCCAGCTCCCCCCAAGGGGATTGAAGACGATTCGCGGCATGAGTGAAACAACGGCTAAATAATAGGGAAAAGAGTCCGCGTCGCCCCGCGCGCGCAGACTCGCCTTCATTGTAGAATATTGACGGTTCGAACGCCAGGTGAAAAAGGGGAGGAGAGTCGGGGGTTAAACTCAAAGTGAAAAAAGGAGTCGTTACGTTCGTTATATTATTCTTAGAACGTTTATTTTATCAAACGCTAGAAAAAAATACAACGCAGAGGGGAGAAAAACCCTGCGTTGCACTTTGCTTGTAAGTCCTCTTCGGCTAAGAGAAGGATCGTCGCGCTAAAATCGCGGCGCTTACAAGTCGGATTACATATTTTGCTGAATCCACTCGGCGATTTGGACGGCGTTCGTAGCCGCGCCCTTGCGAAGGTTGTCGCTCACGCACCAGAAGGCGAGGGAGTTCGACGCGGAGATATCTTCGCGGATTCGACCGACGTAAACTTCGTCGGTGTCGTGGCAGTGGTAAGGAGTCGGATAGACTTTCTTGGAGAGATCGTCCATGAGAACGACGCCGGGCATTGACGAGAAGAGCTCGCGGGCTTTCTCGACGGTGATTTTGCGTTCCGTTTCGACGACGACGCTCTCGGAATGGCAGTTAGCGACGGGAACGCGAACGGCGGTCGGGCAAACCTGGATGGAGGAATCGCCGAGGATCTTGCGCGTTTCGTGGAGGAGCTTGAGCTCTTCGGAGGTATAGCCGCGTTCTTTTTCGCTACCGATCTGCGGGAGGCAGTTGAACCCGATTGGATAGGGGAAGGTCTCGCATTCGCACGGAGCGTATTGATTATTATTGGCCAGCCACGCGTTGGAGCTGGAGACGAGATCGCGGGTTCCGGCGAGTCCGGCGCCGCTCGTCGCCTGATAGGTGCTCACGACGACGCGACGGATGCGTCCGAAGTCATGGAGCGGCTTGAGCGCGACGACCATCTGCGTAGTGGAGCAGTTCGGGCTCGAAATCAAGCCCTTGTGCTTGAGGATATCCTTAGCGTTGACTTCCGGAATGACGAGGGGAACGTCTGGATACATTCGCCAATATCCGCTTTCGTCGACGATGACCTTCACGCGTTTGCGCGCCTCGGGTACGAAATCGCGGGCCACGTCGTCAGGGGTGCTGGCGATGACGAGATCGACGTCGTTGAAGGCGTCCGGGCAGAGTTCTTCCACCGTGACGGAACCGCCGTTAAAAGGGATAACCCTGCCAACGCTTCGCTTAGAGGCGAGGAACTTCATCTTCTTATAGGGGAACTTTCGTTCCTGTAACATTCGAATAATCAAGGTTCCCACGGCGCCGGTAGCGCCAACGACGGCAACTGAATCGTACATTTCTTCTTTAATTCCCTTAAACGTATTCTAAGGAGCCTAACAGGGACGTTGTGAAAACGTTTGTTGAAAAGTCTCAAAAGTTAGGCCATGCTAATAATTTTGTCAAAATATAAACAATTTTTCATGAGACAGCCAATATTATGCGCGTGTTTCTTGCATTGACAATAGGCAAGAACGACTACAAGGGGGTAAAATAGCGGTTTTTTTGAAAATTTTATTAGTTCAAACTAACTTTACGTTCGTCTTTGCAGCAATCATCGACTCTTTTAACTACACCCTTCACGAATCAAAAAAAATCGCAAATTTCCGGCTCGTCTAGGCGCGCTCCAACCTTCACGACAAGAGAAGACCCTTCCTACTACTAAGCATCGTAAAAAAGAAAATATAACGAAACCGTTGACCTAGTTTTTTGATTATAGATAATTAAGGTCGTCTATGAGAAATGCGTTTCTTCAAAAGTAGAACGCTACCTTTTTCGTTCCTGTATTCTTTTTTCTGGAGACACACATATGAGTAAGCGAACCAGGGGCTTTACGCTAGTCGAATTACTGGTCGTCATTGCAATCATCGGTATCTTGATCGGATTACTACTTCCCGCAGTGCAAGCGGCGCGTGAAGCGGCTCGTCGTATGCAATGCACGAACAATCTCAAGCAGATCCTGCTCGCGTCGCAGATGTATCATGACGCGCACAACTCCTTCCAGCCCGCGCGCGGCGGCGTCCCCGAGTCCGGTTATCACTACATCGGACACCTCGTCTGGATCATGCCTTACGCGGAACAGGGAGCCTATTACGACGAAATGCGTAAAGGCAACTTCACCAACTGCCAACGGAACACCGACCGTTTGTACAATAAGTCGGTATCCTACCTTCTCTGCCCCTCCGACGGGAATTCGTCTCAAAATTCCTCGTGGATCAACGACGCCGCTAAGACGAACTACGCAGGTTCGTGGGGCGACTCGATCTGCCAAACCGACGAATCCGCAATGACCTCTCGCGGTTTCTTCCCCGGCGGTCTCTACATGAAAAACACCGCCGATGCCCGCCACGTCGTGACGCGCAACATCAGCGCCATCACCGACGGCACCTCCAACACGATCGCCTACGCCGAAATGATCGCCGGCACAACCCAGAACACCAACAAGGTTAAGGGCGGCGTCGCGCTCATGGGAAATGGCGAAGTTCAAGTTCCGCGCAACGTCCTCAATATCGTCGATTCGAACGACCGCACCGTCTTCACCAAGAGCGCGTGCAACTATAGCCGCGGAAACTGCTTCGCCGACGGCAACGTCCGCGCGACCGGCTTCCAGACGATTCTCCCTCCGAACTCTCCTAACGCGAGCATCTACGGCGGCGACAGCGGTCAAACAGGTTGGGGATTCGGTATCTGCTCCGCGCAGTCGAACCACTCCGGCGGCGTCAACGCCGCGATGGTCGACGGCAGCGTCCGTTTCATCTCCGAAACGATCGACTGCGGCGATATGGACGCCGATCCGAACGGGTCGAAATACTCCACCACCGCCGCGTCGCACGGTCGCGAATTCTCGAGCAAGTCGCCCTTCGGCGTTTGGGGCGCTCTTGGAACCGTCAACGCCGGCGAGACCACTTCGCTTTGATCGACGCGTCTAACGCATCATTCTAAGAAGACGCTTTACCTTCGAGCAAAGCGTCTTCTTTTCATATCGCCTGTTTCACCGCGTCGCAATCGCGGTTCAACTTTTTCCATTCCGACGGTAACTCATTATGAAAAAAGTATCTCTTCTCTCCCTCGTCGTCGTCATGGCGTCCGCGTTGATTCTGGGTTGTTCCGAAAAACCTTCCGGATTCCCCAAAGTTTCTCCATGCACTATCACCGTCACAAACGGTTCCGATCCGATTGAAGGCGTCGACGTCGCCCTTATTCCCGACACGCCGATCAGCGGCGTCATCGTCGGCGGAAAGACCGACGCGTCCGGCGTTTGCGTCGTCAAAACCACCTACGCAAACTTCTCCGCCCCCGGTTCTCCCGAAGGAACCTTCAAAGTTCAGCTCCGCAAAGACCCCGAACCCACCAAGCCTGAACTCACCGCCGACGATATGGCGAGTATGGATCGCAGTGAAATCGACAAATATAACGCCCTACGCGACGCCGAGATTAAAAGTCTCCCCAAAGTCGTCCCGGCTGATCTGACCAGCGCCCAAACGACCCCTGTATCCGTTTCCGTTCCCGCCGATAAAGAAAAAGCGATCGACGTCGCCGAATTCTTCTGAAAAACGGCCTACCCGTCCGCGACATTAAAAACGCCCGAGCCAAAGATGCTCGGGCGTTTTTTGTCTGCTAAGAAAGAGAGATCGTCGACGCCTCCCGCGCTCGCGACTCCGCGTCAGATCGAGACTTCCGCGAAAGACCCCGGCTCCTCTTGAAGTCGAAGCGTGAAGAGATACTCTTCTTGCGGAAAGGCGAGGCGCAGGCGTTTGATCCATTCTAGGAGAATCGTTTCGGCGATCTTCTCTGCGGAAGCGTTCTTTCCTTCGATCCACCGCGCGGAAGAAAGAGAAACGACGTCGACGCGCTCCGCCGGGAGTCCCTTCCACGCGATCTTGAGCTCGTCGCGAAGCGGCTCGATCTCGTACTCGACGCACGGCGTTTTCGTTCCGACGAGGGTCTGTCCGTCAAACTCCGCGAGGATTTCCAGCAACGCGTCGCGCGCCGCGACAAAATCAAAGACGCAGTCCGATTCGTCGAGAGGGCCCGACGCCTTGACGCTCGCCGTGAAGCAATGCTCATGGAGAAGTTCGCCGATCCACGGCGCGTCGGGTCCGGCCTCTTGAGGAAACGCGACGAAATGTTTCGCGCGGAAAGAATAATCGGGGGATTCAAGTTCCACCGTATATCTCATTGCAAACCCCTTTGCAAAGAAGTCACGTTAAAAAAGAACTGCGGCGCGTCGAGAAAGCGCGTCGCAGTTGTCATTATCGTCGAGTCGTCATAGACGGTCAAGCGTCAGATCGCGGATTTCGCCATAAGAGCTTCGCAGTAATCCTTCGCGATTTCGAGACATTCGTCGAGGTAGTAGTCTCTCTTGACGCCTTCGCCGCCCAAAACGCTCTCTTCCATCTTCTCCGTCTCTTCTTTGTTCGTGTCGAGCTTATCGAGTTCGGCGAAGTACTTTTCGCGATTCAAAGGCGTCGCCTTGCGGAGCTTGCTCTCTTTGTAGATCTTCATCTTATCTAGCTCTTCGGCAAAATCTTTCGAATTCGCGACGCGCGCCGCAGATTTCGCCGAAATAGCCTTGACGATTTCAGGCGTCACGAAATCGAAGACGGGGTACTTCGCGGGCTCGACTTTTTCGAAGACGAGAGGATAGTCGAGATCCGATTCGGCGATATCTTCGAGGACGCTCGTGAACTGCGGGAGGACGACGTCGGAACGAACGCCTTGGAGCTGAGGAGATTCGCCGCCGGGGAGGTAGTATCCCTGGATGGTGATCTTCAGAGAACCGAGATTGTCGCTTCCGCGCGAGAGGAGCTTGCCAAAGATCGCGTCGGAAATCTCCATCATCGACTGAACGGAGCCTTTACCGTGCGTCGTTTCGTCGCCGACGATGACGCCGCGACGATAATCTTTGATCGCGCCCGCGAAAATTTCGCTCGCGCTCGCGCTCAAGCGGCTCGTCAAGACGACGAGGGGCTTCGTCCACTGGATCGACGGATCAGGATCGTTCAAGGATCGCGGACGATCGCCGAACTCGGAGGGTTTCGTCTGAACGACGGCTCCCGTCTTAATGAAGAGGCCCGTCAGCGCGACCGCTTCGGGGAGCGACCCGCCGCCGTTGTAACGCAGGTCGACGACGCACGCGTCGACGTCGTTCGCTTTGAATTCAGCCAGGATCTGGCGCACGTCGGCGCTGACGCTGCGTCCCCCTTCGCCGTCCTTCGCCTTCATGTCGAGATAGAAGCTAGGCAGATCGATCACGCCGACGCGCAATCCTTCTTTCTTAGCGCCTTCGTTCTTGGGGACGTCGACGAATTCGCCCTTGCCTTTGACGTCGAAGATCGCGGACTGAGCGGCGCTGTCCTCAAGGTCGACCTTTTCGCGAACGATGGAGATTTGCTTCTTCTTTCCGTCGGGAGAGACGACGTCAAGACGAACGATTGTGCCACCCTTGCCGCGGATTTTATCGACGACGTCCGTCAATTTCATATCGACGACGTCTTCCATCGGGCCGTCGACGCCTTGGCCGACCGCGACGATCTTGTCTTCCTCTTTAAGTTCGCCCTGCTTCTCTGCGGGACTTCCCTTCACGATGCGCTTCACGACGGTGTAGCCGTCGTCCCACTGGAGCGTCGCGCCGATTCCTTCGAGGTTCAGACCGATCTGAATCATGAAGTTCTCGAAGGATTTCGGGGACATGTAGGTGGAGTGCGGATCGAAGGCGTTGGAAATCGCGGTGAGGTAGATTTCGAGGAGGTCGTCGTTCGAAGTTTGGTGAAGACGCTTCTGGAGGGTGTGATAACGACGCGTCAACTTCGAGACGGGGTCGTCGGGACGATCGGAGGCGACGGGAGCGGCGGGAGCTTCGGTCTGAGCGTTCCCTTCGGCTTTCTCCTGGGCTTCCTTCTTCTTGTCGCGCTCTTCCGCCTCGAGCGCGAGGAGTTCAAACTTAACGCGCTTACGCATACGGTCGCGGACTTCTTCCGGCGTCTTCGGATAGGTCGCGGCGTCGTTGTCGCGAAGGAATTCTTCGTCGACGGTGAAGTCGAACTTATTTGCGGCGAGCAACTCGTCGGCGATAGCGCAGCGCTCGTCGACGCGCGTTAAATAGCGGTTATAAATAACAAACGCGGGGGTCAAAACGCCCTTGCTCGCCTGCTGCGCGATAGAGGTCGCGTATTCTTTGGTAAATTCGTCGACGTCTTGCTGATTGAAATAGAGCTTAGTCGGGTCGATCGCTTTGAGAAAGAGTTCGAAGCCGCGTTGCGAGATCTTTTCGTCGAGAGGCATTTTCGAGACGTGACGCGCCTTGAGGAGTCGCGTAAAATTGATCGCGATCTGTTTGTCGCGCGTTGTCGGAACCAACGCCGTATTATCCTCGTTTGTCGTTTCATACGCCGCGCCGCATGCCGCGCAACAAGAAGAAATCGTCAAAATCAGGACAAGAGAGAACGAAGCCCAGCGCGCGCTTCGTCCGTCGTAGCATTTTGTCATTCGTCGTCCTTTACGTTCATAATAAAATACGCGCGATACCGCGCTGCAAACAACGCGGGCGGCGCCAATTGGATAGTATCCGCTCGGCGCGCCCTCTTGCGTCTTTTTCTCAAATTTTGTCAATATGCCGCGCCATGCCGACGCGACGCGGACAGTTGCGTTACTATACCCGTTTAGACGCGTAACGCGCAAGAGCGATTTCGCAAAAAGAGCGCGAAACTCAAGAGTTCGCTTCGTCGGAAGCGTCTCCAAAGGCGCGTTTGACGCGCTCCGGCTCGAGTTTTTTCGTCGCCGCGCTCACGATCGGAACGACGAGGAAGGGGAAGACCATCGCGATCGACGCCGTGACGGGAGAGAAGCTCTTCGCGGCGGCGGGACCTTGGCAGATAAAGATTCCCCAGTATATCGCGTTCGCGACGATAATACCCGACGCCATACCCGCAGCGGCGCCGCATTTCGTCGTTCCTCTCCAGAAGAGCCCGTAGACGTAAGGAGCGAGGAAGCCGCCGCAAATCGCGCCCCAACTCAGCGCGGTGAGCGCGACGATCCAGCTCGGATTGAAGAGCGCGATGAAGTACGAGCAGACGAGAAAGACGGCGCAGCAGATTCGGAAGATCGTCAGGTGCGTCTTCTCCGAAGCGTTCGGCAGAACGAACCCTTTAACAAGGTCGAGACTAATCGCGGCGGAGGACGTCAACGCCAAAGAGCAGAGGGTCGACGTCGACGCGGAAAGGACGAGGAGCAGAACGATCGCGAGGAACCACGAAGGAAGGCATTTGACGAGCATCGTCGGCACGAGCTTGTTGAAGTCGATCGCCGTTCCGTCGGCGTTGAGGGTCGTCTGCAAGACTTCGGGAGGAAGGAGGTGAGAGAGGGAGCCGTTCGTATACGCGGCGACGCCGACCAACGCGGCGAAGACGCAGCAGACGATCGCGCCCTTGACGATCTGCTTTTCGTCTTTGATCGCGTAGAACTTGTGAACCATCTGCGGAAGGCCCCAAGGGGCGATGGACGTCATGAAGACGACGGACCAGAAGAGCCAGTCGGGCATTGGTTTAATCGGAGTCGATTGAATCGGATCGACGACGCCTTCCAATCTTCCGCGATAGAGATTGACGGCGTTTTCGACGACGGCGGCGTAAGAGCCCAGGTCTTTCGCGAAGTATGAGAAGACGAACCAGACCATGCTCAACGCGCCGAAAAACATGATCGTTCCTTGGATGAAGTCGATTCGCGCGGCGGCCTTATAACCGCCCATCACGAGGTAGACGCCCGTCGTCACGGTTATCATCGTGAGCGCGGTCGGCATCGAGACGTTAAAGACCTCTTTGAAGAGATACGTCAACCCGGCGAAGACCGACGCGGAATACGGGAGAAGGAAGAGGAAGACGACGACGGCGCCGACGATTTTCATCCCCTTTGAACCGTAACGTTCGAGGAAGAACGCGGGGGTCGTCGCGGCGTTGAGTCGACGCGTCATCCGCCGCGTGGCGGGCCCGAGCACGAGCCACGCCGCAAGGCTTCCCACGACGCCGTTCATAAGCCCAATCCACAACGAGCGAAAAGAAACGCTCCATCCGTAAACGCCCGCAAATCCGATGAAGACGACGGCGCTAAAATACGCGGCCCCGTAAGAGAGCGCCAAGATCCACGGGCCAAGCGCGCTCCCTGCGAGGAAAAAGTCGTTCGTATTCGACGTCTTTTTCATCCCCCACGCGGCGATCGATAAAATGACTAAAACAAAGATTCCAGTGGCAATCAGAGGGAAAAGACTTCTCTGAGTTTCCTGGGCGGCAAATAAGAGGGAGTCCATGAATTCAATTCTGTTTAATAAGAGCGAAAGAATATAAAAAAGGGAGCGTCGCTACAAGAGCGCGCTCCCGTCAAAACGTCTACTCTTTGCGTAATGTCTTCGTCATTGCGCATCGTTCAAAATTTTCACCGTGCGCGCCCCCGTCGTCGGATGGTTGACGATCTTGACGCGTCCTTCGGAGATAAGACGCAGGGCTTCGGGATAAGCGGGGAATTCCGCCTCCAAGAGCACGCGGTCACTAAGGGAGTCGACGGTGTCGTCGCTAAGAACGGGAACCACTTTCTGAAGGATGATCGGTCCGTTGTCGTAGATATTGTCGACAAAATGAACCGTCGCGCCGGAAACCTTCACGCCGCGCGCGAGAACTTGCTCGTGAACGCGACGACCGTACATTCCCGCGCCGCAGAAGGAAGGAATGAGGGACGGGTGAATGTTGAGAACGCGATCGTTAAAGTCGTTCGGAACGAGCAAAAATTTGAGATAACCAGCCATGACGACATAGTCGACCGCCCTGGAGCGACATTCCCTGAAGACGGCGGCGCTAAACTCCTCCTTCGTCTCGTAAATATGGCTTTCGACAACTGCAATCGGGATCTTCTTTTGATCGGCGTACTGCAAACCTTTGCAGTCTTTCTTACTCGCAATGACAATATCGACGGTCGCGTCGAGTTCGCCGCGATCAATCACGTCAAGAAGATTCTTCAAGGTGCGTCCCTGCCCGGAAATCAAAACGGCGAGATGAAGAGTCATTCTGCACACACTCCTATTTAGTAAACGACATATCGGCTTAATAAAGGCGAAGCGCGTCGACGCGAAGAACTCGCGCGACGCGCGTATTAGGAACGCTAAGCTCTGAGCGTCTTAACGAACAAGGAAACTTCGGCGCCGTCGATCTTAACGGTCGCGCCTTCGACGTCGGAAAGCGCCTCCAAGCTCAGTTCCAACGCGAGAGTCTCGTTTTTGACGTAATCCTCGAAGTCCTTAACGGCGGAGACAAGCGCGTCGGACGCGCCTTGGAGCCCCACGGCGATGCGGTCGACGTAATCGCATTTAAGCTCCTTACGACGATCTTGGATCGCGCGAACCAACTCGCGCGCCAATCCTTCGGCGATAAGCTCGGGAGTAAGTTCCGTCGAGATAACGACGACGCAGCTCGCGCCTTGAGACGCGGCGAAACCTTCCTTCGCAACGAGACGCACTTGAACTTCGTCGGAACTCAACTCGACGCTCGAACCGTCCGACAAGGCCAACGTCAATTTGCCGTTCGCGGTCATTTCCGCGTTCGCCGCGGCCCCGTCGAGGTCGTTCAACGCCTTCTTTACGAGAGGCAACGCGCGTCCGAGTTTCGGACCGAGCTTCTTGAGATCGGGAACGATCGCGTACGAAACGTAGTGGTCGGCGCGGTCGATGAAGTTGACCGACTTCACGTTCAATTCTTCTTCGATCAAGGGGATATAGTCGACGAGTTCGGAACTGGCGTTTTTGTCCACGAAAACGACTTCGATACCCGACAGAGGCTGTCGCACCTTGAGTTTGGCGCAAGTTCGCGCGTTGTGTCCCAAGGAGACGATTTCGCGCACGTGCGCCATTTTACGCGCCAAGACCGGATCGACGACGCTCTCGTTCGCGACGGGATAGTCGCACCAGTGCACGCTCGCAAGCGCCGCGTCGCCAAAGTTCTCCGTCATGAGGAGCCAAATGCGCTCGGAAATGAAGGGAGTGAAAGGAGCGATCAACTTCGCGAGGGTAATTAACGCCTCGTAAAGGGTCCAGTAAGCGTCCTTCTTCGCCTGCGACTGTTCGCCGGACCAAAATCGGTCGCGACTACGACGCACGTACCAGTTCGACAAGGAATCGACAAACGCGGTGATCTTGCCGCACGCGGTAAAGTGATCGTACGCGTCGAGGCGTTCGTCGACGAATTTGACCGTCGAATGGAGTTCGCTCAAGAGCCAGCGATCCAACTCCGCGCGTTCGGAGACGGGACGATACGAACTCGCCGTCGCCAAATCATCCGGCGTGAGCATGGAGCCCGCGTTTTTGATCGCGGCGAGATCCAACTCGCGCTCAGGAGCAAAGCCGTCGATCTTCTGGTAAACCTTGAAGAAGGAGACGACGTTCATGAGGCGAATCATGAATTCGGGGAGGCTATCCTTGATCGAATTCTCGCTGTAGACGATCGAGTTCCACGGGGCCTGGTTGGCGAAGAAGTACCACCGAAGGGCGTCGGCGCCGTATTTGTCGAAGATCTCTTTGGGAAGTCGGTAGTTCTTGAGGGACTTGGACATCTTGCCGACGCGCTTCGTGAACTTACCCTTTCCGAACGCTTCGAGCGCCTCTTTTTCGGTGAGGCGAATGTCGAGTTTGTCGGCGTTGTTTTCGTACCATTCGGCGAGCATAAGTCCAAGAACGATGCAATTCTTGAAGGGGTGCGGGAAGTCCTTGTCGATACCGATCGCCTTGCGCGACTCTTTGTCGCCAAAGAGGAGGGTCGAAATCGCGACTTGCGAGTAGAACCAACCGCGCGTCTGATCGATCGCTTCGCTGATGAAGTCGGCGGGGAAACGCTCTTCGAAGAGTTCCTTGGAACCTTCGGCGTGCGGGAACCCGAACTGCGCGAAGGGCATCGATCCGGAGTCGAACCAGCAGTCGATGACTTCGGGAACGCGGCGCATCTTCTTTCCAGGCGCCTTGGGGGAATCATACGTCACCGCGTCGATATACGGCTTGTGAACGCGCAGGTGATTCCACAGGTCTTCGTCCTTCTCGGTCCAAGCGTCCCCCTTCTCCTTCTTAGCCGCGTCGCGCGCCGCTTGCCAGACCTCGACGCCCGAGGCGCCGGGTTTCGAGAGGAGCTCGTCGTAAGAGCCGATCGCTTCCTGATAGCCCGTCTCTTCACATTCCCACACGGGAAGAGGAGTGCCCCAATAGCGTTCGCGCGAGAGCGCCCAGTCGACCTTTCCGGCAAGGAAGTGGCCGAAACGACCGTCGCGAATGTGCTCGGGAATCCAGTTGATGTGCGAGTTGTTCTCGAGCATCTGTTCGGTGAAGTCCGTCGTACGCACGAACCAGCTGCGACGCGGATACTGGATAAGCGGGTCGTTCGGAGCGCGCCAGCAGAAGGGGTAGTCGTGCAGATACTGTTCTTGCCAGTAGAGGACGCCGCGTTCCTTCATCGCGCGAATAATATCCTTGTCCGCTTCTTTGACCCAGCGGCCTTCGAATTCGGGAAAGACGCTCGTGAATTTACCGTTGGGCGCGACGGCGCAAAGAAGTTCCGGCGCGTCCCCTTCAACGAAACGCTCCTGCTGTTCCACTAGGACGTTGAAGTCGTCTTCGCCGAACGCGCCCGCTTGGTGCACGAGGCCCGTTCCGGAATCGATCGTGACGTAAGTCGCGGGAACGACGCGCCACGCGCGGTAAATCTCGCCCCCGTCTTTGAGTCGGCCTTTGAGGGAGCCCTGTTCCTTGTAGAAGCAGTCGAAGGGCGGTTGATAACGTTTGTCGAGAAGTTCGGAGCCTTTGCAGGTGAAAAGGACGTTCGTCGTCGCCTTGATCTTCGACGCGACGGTATCGACGAGCGCGGACGCGACGATCATCGCGCGCGTATCCTCGACGCCCTCTTTCGTCGTCAGCTTGATTACGGAGTATTCGAGATCGGGATGAACCGCGACGAACTGGTTGCTGGGGAGAGTCCACGGCGTGGTCGTCCAGACGAGGAGGTCGACGGCGTCCCACTTGGAATCGCCCGATTCGTTGACGATCGGACAGCGCACAAAGACGCTAGGATCGCCGACTTGACGATACCCCTGCCCCACTTCGCCGGAAGAAAGCGCCGTGCCCCCTTGCGCCCACCACCAAACGATCTTGTGTCCCTGATAGAGGAGCCCGCGATCGAAGAAGTTTTTCAGCGCAAACCAAACGCTTTCGACGAAAGAACGGTGATAGGTGACGTACGCGTTGCGCAAATCGACCCAGAAGCCGATGCGCTCGGTCAATTCTTCCCACTGCGACGTGTAGCGGAAGACGTTGGCGATGCAACGATGGACGAAGGGTTCGAGGCCGAAACGCTCGATTTCTTCCTTCGAATTCTCCTTAATCAACCCTTCTTTCACGAGCTCCTTACCGACTTCGACTTCGACGGGAAGTCCGTGAGTGTCCCAACCGGCTTTTCGTTCGCAGAAATACCCTTTCATCGTCTTGTAACGTGGATAGAGGTCTTTCATTGCGCGCGTGAGGCAGTGGCCGGGGTGCGGGATTCCGTTGGCGGTGGGAGGGCCTTCATAGAAGACAAAAGAGCCTTTGTTCGATTCTCGACGTCTCTTTAAAGATTCCTGATAGACGCCAAGTTCACGCCATCGTTTGATAATCAATTCTTCGTTCTGCGGAAAGTTTGCGCTCGTTGAGAGGAGCGATTCGCTCGAAACGTCAGAATTAGGTTGTTCGTTCGCCATATGGTGATCCTTAATAAAACTGCCAATATTTTGATCGCCGCCGCCTCGCGTTCGAAGTCCGGCGCAGGCGCAAAGATCGCCGCCGCGTCGAGAAGAGGGGAAAGCTTTCTAAATTCTCTTCAATACGCCGCATATAATTTCATTCATCTTCGGCTCGGCCTTCGCCGCGTTCTCGAGGATGCGCTGAAGATTCGCGGGCTCCAACGCGTCGGGAAGTCCCATGTCGGTGACGCAGGAGATCCCCAAGACGCGCATGCTCATGTGGACGGCGGCGAGAACTTCGGGAACGGTCGACATTCCGACCGCGTCGGCGCCGATCGCGCGCAGGAAGCGATATTCCGCGCGCGTCTCGAGGTTCGGGCCAGCGACCGCGACGTAAACGCCCGTATGCGTCGCAATCCCCTTAGAGAGCGCCGTATCTTGCGCAAGCTCCAAAAGACGCCGCGAATACGGCTCGATCATATCCGGAAAACGCGGCCCGAGGCGATCGTCGTTCGGTCCGATCAGAGGATTCGCGCCCTGAAGATTGATATGATCCTCTATCAGCATCAAATCGCCCGCGCGAAACTGGGGATTCAAGCCCCCGCACGCGTTCGAAACGATCAGCGTCTCGGCGCCGAGCGCGCGCATCACCCTCACGGGGAAGACGATTTGTTTGGGCGAAAATCCCTCGTAGTAGTGAAAACGTCCCTGCATCGCGACGACGGTCTTTCCTTCGAGGGAGCCGAGAATCAGTCGGCCCGCGTGAAACTCGACCGTCGATCGAGCAAAGTGGGGAATTTCTTCGTAAGGAATCGTCGCGTCGGCGGATATTCGATCCGCGAGAGCGCCGAGCCCGGTGCCGAGAATAATCCCGACGTCCGCTTGCTTGGACCACCGCGCGCGAATCGTCGCGACCGCCTCTTGAATCATATCATATTCCGTCATAACGTCGTCCGTTCTAGGAAAGGGCTCCGCGCAGCGCGGAGCCTAGATCTCAAGCCGCTCTCAATCTTCCTTCTTCGGAGGAAGCGTCGACTTAATCGCGAGTTCGTCGAGCTGCTTCTGCGCGACTTCCGCCGGCGCGCCCGTCATCAAGTCGCTCGCCTTTGTCGTCTTCGGGAACGCGATGCAGTCGCGGATATTGTCAACGCCCGCAAAGAGCATGACGACGCGATCCAAACCGAGCGCGAGGCCTCCGTGAGGAGGAGCGCCGAACTGCAACGCGTCGACGAGGAAGCCGAACTGCTCCCGCGCCTGTTCGCGCGTCATTCCGAGCAAACCGAACACTTTGTTCTGAATCTCGGGGTCGTGGATACGAATCGTGCCGCCGCCCGCTTCAAAGCCGTTGAGAACGAGGTCGTACGCCTGAGCGCGGATCGAGCTGATCGCTTCGTCGTCGCCGTCGAGTTTCGCGAGGTCTTCGACGAGGGGCGCCGTGAAAGGATGGTGCTCCGCGACCCAACGATTCTCTTCTTCGTCCCAGTGGAACATCGGGAACTTCACGACCCAACAGAAGTTCATCTCTTCGGGATCGTAAAGTTTGAGTTCGGCGGCGAGACGACGACGCAACCCGTTCAAGACGCGGCAAGTCAGGTTGAAGTCGCCGCAGGAGAAGAGGAGCAAGTCGTTCGCTTCGACTTCGAGTTTCTTCCCGATCGCTTCGAGCGCTTCCGCAGAGAAGTTCTTCGCGCTGGAACCGGTCAATTTGCCTTCGGCGTCGACCTTGAACCAGACGATCCCCTTCGCGCCAAACTGTTCCGCAGTCCAGGAGGTGAGGTTGTCGATATCTTTGCGGCTATACTTGTCGGCGGCGTTCTTGACGTTGATACCGCGGACGCGTCCGCCGTTTTCCGCGACGGAGCGGAAGACCTTGAAATCGACGGTCTTCGCGATATCGGTGACGTCTTTGAGCTCCATGCCAAAGCGCAGATCGGGAGCGTCGTGACCGAAACGCTCCATCGCTTCGTCGTAGGTGATGCGCGGGAGCGGAAGAGGAATATCGACGCCCTTGATCTCCTTCATGAGGCGCTGAACGAGCTTGCTGACGAGATTGATAACGTCTTCCATCTCGACGAACGACATTTCGAGGTCGAGTTGTGTGAATTCGGGCTGTCGGTCGGCGCGGAGGTCTTCGTCGCGGAAGCAGCGCGCGACCTGAACGTAGCGGTCGTAACCGGCGATCATAAGGAGCTGCTTATAGAGCTGCGGAGACTGCGGGAGGGCGTAGAACGCGCCTTGAGTGACGCGGCTGGGGACGAGGTAGTCGCGCGCGCCTTCGGGGGTGCTTTTACCGAGGATCGGCGTTTCAACTTCGAGGAAGCCGTTTTCGTCGAAATAGTCGCGCAGCGTCTTCGTGATGCGGTGACGGAGCGTGAGAACGCGCTGCATTTCGGGACGGCGCAGGTCGATATAGCGGTGTTTGAGTCGCATTTCCTCGGAGGGAACCTCGGGGGCGGACGGGAGGAAGGGGACGGGCTCCGAACGATTGAGAACGACGAGTTTCGTGGCGCGAATTTCGATCTCGCCGGTCTTCATTTCGGGATTGACGAGTCCCTCGGGTCTTGCCAAAACCTCTCCGGTAATTTGAACGACGTCTTCGTTATGGAGCGTCTTAACGAGTTGGAAGAGATCGTGATCGGCGGCCGCGTCAAAGACCGTTTGAGTCTTCCCGTAGCGATCGCGCAGATTGACAAAGAAGACGCCGCTGTGGTCGCGCGCAGAATCCACCCATCCCGCGATCGTCACGACCTCGCCCACGTTGTTGCGGCCCAGTTCGCCGCAGGTATTTGTTCGATACACCGTTAAATTCCCTTAAAAAATGTCGACTATTGGCGAGGAGACGCGCGCGCCGACCTCGCCAAGCGTTTACAACAGAACGCTTCCTCCTGATTATAATAGGCGTTATGAAAAATAACACGGGGACGTTTCCTTTTTCTAAGAAAGGTCTATTGTAATGATTTGAGAAAAGTGGCGAAAGGCAATGAAGGATTTGAAGAAAAACGACGAATATTATTAAGAAAAAAGTGAAAAGTTCTTTTCTAACTCTTTTCACGCCAACAATAGCGTATTATAATGCGGCGCGATTAGTCTTAATCGACGCAACCGTAA
Organism: uncultured Thermoguttaceae bacterium; assembly: GCA_934725735.1. Taxonomy (GTDB): domain Bacteria; phylum Planctomycetota; class Planctomycetia; order Pirellulales; family Thermoguttaceae; genus RUG369. The sequence goes on along the minus strand of CAKVCP010000003.1, from coordinate 19,145 downwards.
AGGACAGAATGCATGAAAGAGGTTTGTAAATCCAAGAAAACGACGCGAGTCAAAGAAGAGTCGGTCGACATTCGAGTCGATTGGCGCTCCGGCAACTCGTTTGAGAGCGTAAGGTTTGAAGAACGTCGCCGTTTGGAAACATATTCTCTCCAAGAGGATGGGCAAGCCGAAAGACCGGCCCTTGATCCGAACGAGCGCTTTTACCTCGATCCCTACGCGTTCCAAAACGGGGTCAGTCGCGCGCCGAATCCGGAAGAAGACGACTTCGACGACGAGTTTAACGTGGATTTTGACGAACTTCCGGACGAAGGTTTCGACGAAATCGAAGAAGAGCTCGAACAGGAAGAACTCCAGCGCGAAAAGCTTCGTCAAGAAGCGTACAAGAAAGAAAAGGAGAAGAACGGGGGCAAAGGTTCTACCAAGAGCGGCGCCTCCGCTTCTTGCGGAGAACTCGGCGACGCGAGAGTCCCCACCGTCGAAGAACTCGAAAAAGAGTTTGACGCGATGGAGACGTCCGATTACGAATACGGCGGGATCGAAGATTAAGGGACGCGTTTCGGACGGGGAGCGCGTCTTACTCTCGCAAAATCGACAATAAAAAAACGCCTACGATCAACTCGCAGGCGTTTTTTATTGTCATATTCGGGACGCAGAGGTTCAGGTCAGTTGTTAGCGGCGGTTTGCGACTGAGCGTTAAGCTTTTCGTAAGCGGCGAACTGAGCCCAAGCGATCTTGGCGGCGAGTTCGGCGTTCTCCGCCAACTTCTGTTCGATCGCCTTTTCACAGGCGGCGACGCCATCCTCGGCGGCGTCAAGAATCTTCTTCGCGAGGTTGCAATAACCGTTCATACGAGCGAGAGCCGCGCGGGTCGTCTCGATGTTTTCGCGCCAAGAGTCGACTCTTTTGCGAGCGACGGCGGCGGCGTAAATCGCGTCCCAGTTGTCGAGGTCAAGAATTTTCTGATCGGTCGGTTCGTCCCCAATCGCGACAACTTGGTCGGCGATGACGTTGGAGAGAGTGGCGACCGCAGCGGTGCGACGCGCGTTGACAATATTCTCGCGATCGCGAACGCTCCACTGATAATCGAGGGAGCCTTGGAAATCGACGGGAAGACGAACGGTATCGTCGGTCGCGAGAGCCGCTTCGTCGACGGTCAGCGTCTTGAAGCAGAAGGCGCGCGATTCGTCGGAAATGGCGGCGACGAGTTCATCGTTTTCGCTAGCGAAGAGCGCGACGTCGTCCGGCGAGTCGATCGGAAGACGATCGGCGTAGACGACCCAGGAGTTTCCGCTACGCGCAGAATCCTGAAGCGCTTTGATTTCTTCAGCGGAGGCGGAGCCGACGGAGGTCAGATTAACCTGAGTCGCGGTCGCGCTGGCGACGGCAAAGGCGCCGAGGAAGGTATAAGGAGCGGCGACGGACGCTTGAGCGGTTTCGTCGGCGGCGGCATCGGCGGCAGGAGCCGCGGCGACGGGAGCGCCCGCGTCAAAGACGAAAGCGATGGAGCCGGGACGGAAAGCCGTCGTTTTGTCCTGCTCGGAGACGGAGAACGCGACGGACGCCTGCTGCGTCTGCGCGTCGACGTTCGCCGACGTCGGCTGGCAATTCATAAACGCTTCGCCATTCTGAAGACGACGCATATATTCTAATTGTCCAATTAAACCCTGGTCGGTCCAGGATTCGACGGATTCAAATCCGCCGTAAAGTTCGCAACGAAGCTTCTGAACGGCTTCAAGCGTCTGCGCGAGATCCGATTCGAGTTTCTCGATCTTCGCCGTTTCCGTCTTCGTCAGATTGTATCTATTGGCGGCGAAAATACCGAAAACGACGCACTCGATCGTTATCAACGCCATCAAAACTTTGTTCCAAACGTTCATTTTTCCGTCTCCACGTCCCGAGAGGATCCTGGGCGCAATCTATGCAAGCGACGCCGCTCGTCGCTATCTGCTATGCTTATGCTTTGCGTATCGTCCAAAAAGCCAATTACAATTAGCTGCTTTCTTTAAATTATCCGTTTTAACATCAAATTGAAAACAGACGCTCTTTGACATTAAAACTTTACCCTATTGATAGTACCGTCACTTGTCAAAAATGTCAAGTTTTTTCCCCGCATTACCAAAAAAACGAGTCTTTTCTTTTTTCTTTTTTTTGCGTTATCAACACAACCGGAATTATCTGTCGTCAAGAGGTCGTCGGCGCTTCGCTGAAAAACGCTATAAGTAGTCAAAGATAGCGCGACAACTCTTTCGACAAAAATTGACAAAATCACAATAATCCGAAGATTCCATAAAAGAAAACAGATTTAAGAGCCGATAGACAACAATGACCGGTCTCACGGTTCCTCTAGATTTCGGGTTTTTCGTTATTTTTATTGCGTCAGAAGGAACAAAGTAGGCACATAGACGGCGAGTGACCGTCGACGCGAATGGATTCGCGAGGTCATAGCGTTTGAAAATCAGGCGTTTGCAACACACGGACGCGCGATCGTAGACACGGACGTCTACGTGAAAGGAATGAGTTTCAGAATGAGATACAAATTGTTCGCCAAGACCGCGACCCGACGCGAGCGAAAAGACACTTTACGAAAGACGCATAATTCTTCGCGGTTTAGTCGAGGATTCTTTCTTGCGGTTCTTGGAACCGCCTGCGCCGCCGCTCTAGGAGGATGTTCTAGAGCCCACTATCGTAGCGACGCCGACTCCGACGTCTACAAATTGCTCAATACGGTGGACAAGAGCGCCGACGAGAAATACTGGGAATTAGACAACTTTACGCTCCAAGAATCCTCGGGGTCGCGTTATGCGAATCGTTACAATCCCGACGCCCAACCCTCTCCGATCGACGATCCGACGGCGGGGCGCCTTTTAGCGAACGTCGAGGGTCCGAAGGGTTTGAAGAAATGGACGCAAAACGGCTTTACGCGCACGATAGAAAACGAAAACTGGCGCAACACCCTTCCCGCGCCCAATGAGAAGGGGGAAATCGTCCTCGACCAGAAAGTCGCGTTCGATTTGGCGTTGCTCCATTCCCCTCAGTATAGAACGGCGCTTGAAAACGTCTACTTGTCGGCTCTTAACGTAACGGCGCAGCGTTACGCGTTCGACACGCGTTTTTACGGCGGCTCGTCCCTTTTCTATAATAATCGCGGAGCCTTCAAGAAGGGCAAAAGCGTCAGTACGCTCAAAGCGGAAACGGTCAGTCTTCGCGGTTCGAAGACCCTTGCGACGGGCGCGACCGTCGTCGCCGACTTGGCCAACTCGATGGTTTGGACCTTCAGTCCGGGTTCCAACACGATGACGCCGACGACGAACTTGAGCTATTCGATCACGCAGCCGTTCCTACGCGGCGCGGGACGCGCGATCGTTCTCGAGTCCTTGACGCGAAGCGAACGTCAGCTCCTCGCCAACGTTCGTCAACTCGCCTTCTATCAACAAGGCTTTTACGTCGGCGTGCTCACCGGTTCCTCCCCCGTCTCCGCCCCGTCGAGCGGCGGCTATCCTAGCAGCGGGGTCGGAAACGCGCAGGTCGGCGGATTCTACGGACTTCTGTCGAGCCAAATCCGCATCTTGAACCAGGAAGCGAACGTCGCGTCGTCGGAAGACAACTACCAGCGTTACGAAGAGTACTTCGCGACGAGCCGCATCACCGACCGCACCGACGTCGATCGTATGCGTCAGAACTGGCTCTCCTCGCAGCAAAATCTCATCGAGTTGAAAGACTCCTATCGCGACTCCGTCGAAACGTATCTCATCTCCCTCGGGCTCCCCCCCGATATTGAGAACGTCGTGATTCGCGACCCGTTGTTGGAACAATTTGTCTTGATGCCGGAAACGCTCGAAAAGCTCCAGAACGACGTCACCGTCTTCTTGGCGTGGCTCCGCAACAAGGACAACGAGATCGTCGGCACGACGCGCGAACGCTATATTCGCTCGATCGACGAGTTGCGCAATCCTGCGCGTCCGGTCACGCGTCTAACGACGGCGGATCTTCGCGCGATCTTCTCGGAATTCGATCAACTCTTCGCGGCGGGTCTCAACGAGACGAACGCCGACGTCGACAATCTCGAACGCAACGTGCGTCCGCGACGCGTCGCCGCTCTTGAAGCGATGCGCGAACGCTTCGAAAAAGAAAATCCCGAGCTCGACAGCTCCTTCGCCGACTATCGTCTCTTTGACGAACGCGTCGCCGGAATTCGCAACGACCTCGATCGTCCTCAAGAGACGATCAACGAATTCGGCGTCGTCGTGAAGGCGCGCGGCGTCAAATACGACGTTGCGAAGACGCTCGAACTCATCAATCAGACGGCGCTCGCCTATTCCCCGAGCGATCTCGCGGCGATGATTATCGCCGGTCGCGAAAATCCGGCGGCGACTCCCTTCCCGTCGACGGTGACCTCGCTCGTCTCCGATCTGCACATGGAATCGGAACTCAACGACCCGATCCAGTTTAACGCGGACGAGATCGAAAACGCGATCAAAGAACTCGAACGCGATATAGCGAACGCGACGGAAGAAAACCGCGCCGAACTGTTGACGCGTCGTCAACAACTCGCCGAAAGCGTCGCTCAGCTTCGCTCCGGAAGTCTCATGCGCGACGACATCTACCGCTTCTGGTTCAGCTCATGCCTCACCAAGCTTTCCGAAGAGATCATGACGCTGCGCCTTGTCCAAGCGCGCGCGCGTCTTGAATCGGTCGAACTCGCGATCGTCGACGTCGACTCCAACGACGCCTTCCGCGTCGCGCAGGAACGTCGTCTCGACTGGATGAACGTCCGTTCGAGTCTCGTCGACCAGTGGCGTAATATCGAGATCGTCGCCGATCAGCTCCGCTCCGAAATGAGCGTCAACGTCGGCGGTTCAATCTCCAACACGGGCAGCAACCCGGTGAAGTTCAACGGCAACAACGCGCAATTCACCACAGGACTCCAGTTTGACGCGCCCCTTGATCGCTTCATCGAGCGCAACAGCTATCGTCAAGCGTTGATTTCATACGATCAAGCGCGCCGCAGCTATTACGCCTACGTCGACAACGTGCATCAGCAGCTTCGCAGTTCGATTCGCGCGATCGAATTGGCGCAAATCAACTTCGAGCTCCAGCGCGACAGCGTTTTGACGTCGATCAAGCGAGTCCACTCGGCCCAGCTTGACCTTACCAAACCGCCTACCGGTTCTTCCCGCATCGGTTCGATTAACACGAGCGCGGAAGCGTTGACGAACGCCCTCGAATCCCTCTTGAGTTCGCAAAACCAGATCATGACGACGTGGCTCCAATACCAGTCGCGCCGCATGAACCTCATGCTCCTCATGGGAATCTTCGATCTGGACGAAACCGGTCGATGGATCGATCCGGGAAATATCGATTCGAACCTCCTTCGCAGCTACGTCGCGGGAATCTCCGCGTCGCAGTCGCAGGACGCGCTCTCGGGAGTCGATCGACTCCCGACGTACGAGCAGCTCTCCGCCGGCTATACTCGTGAAGCGCTGGAAGAAATGGGAGTCTCCGACGTCGCGCAAAACGGTTCCGAAGGCTTCGCGGAAAGCGGCGCCGCGACGATCCCCGCCCCCAACGGCGGCTACCAGCGCGCGCAGACCTTCGAGCAGTACGCGGAAGACGCGTTCGCCGCTCGCGACGAGCAGATTCTCCTCAGTCGCGCTCGAGCGGAAGAAGAAGAGAACGAAAAGAAACGCGAATCTCTCGGTCTCTTCGACGTCGACGCCAAAGCCGACTCGAACGTTCCGATTGTCAGCGCCTCCTTCGACTCCGCGCGGCGATGATCTCCGACCTCTAATACGATAATAGAAAAGCGCCCGGTAGAGACGAGTTCTCTTCCGAGCGCTTCTTTTTTATTCCGCAGCGCGGCGCCGCGTCATTTCGTTTCTTCTCCTTCCAAGGAGTAGAAGGCGACGTCCCAGACGCGCGCCAAATCTTCCGGAGTCTTCGTGATCTCTAGTCGGAAACGCTTCGCGCTAACGCGGTCGAACCTCATCGCCGCGATCGGGGATTCGTTCCCGACAACCTCCGCCTGGGGAATCGGCTGAAACGCGCCGTCCTTTTCGACTAAGAGTCGGAAGTCGCTCAACGGGGTCTTACCCGTCGCTTGACCGGAAACGACGACGGCGGCGTTGATCGTCGTCGGCGCGTCGAAGACGAAGTCGATCCAGTGCTTATCTCCCTTATCGCTCACCCAACGACAGGCGTTGTCGCTCAGATCGAACTTGCCGTCGTTGATATATTTCTTCGGGTAGTTGGCGTTCTTATAGAGGCTTGAGACCTCGACTTGCGCGTCAAGAGCCATGTTCTTCGCGGTAGGAGCCTTATAAGAGAGGGAAAGCGCGCGCGGGGTGGGAGGCGCGACGCCCTTCTCCATCAACGCTTTCAGCTCGTCTAAATGCGACTCGTAGACGTCGCGCGGAAGACAATCGTGATTTTTGCAAATCGACGCCGCCATGCCGACGACTTCGCCCATCATTCCGCCGGTGCGCATGACGCGGATCGTTCCCAGCGCGATGTGTGTCACGCTGATATCGCGGCCCGCCATGAAGAGGTTGTCAACGTTGCGCGAATAGAGGCAGCGATACGGAATCGCGTAGGGGCAAATCTCGACCTGTTTGCAAATCGCGCGGAACTGCTCTTCCGGGAAATCCTTGAGATTCGACGGTTCGGGATAATGCAAGTCGATCGACCAGGTCGTCGTCACCGACGCGTCGGGATACTCTTTCGCGCCGACAATGTCTTGTTCGCGCAAAACAAAGTCGCCGAGAAGTCGACGCGATTCGCGCTTGCCCGCGACGTACGCGACCCAGTTAAGCTGGAGATTCTTAACCTTCTTCGCCCATTCGCCTTGCATATGATTCTTCATATACGACCAATGTCCGTAAGCGGCGCGCAAACCGATATCGCGGATGCGTTCCATATCCGTAATCTGGTTGTACGTCATCCCCGCTTCCCAGTCCCAGTCGCCGTGAACGGAAGGTTTGATCGTCCGTTCGTTGAACTGAATCGCCCAAGGAAGTTCAGGAAAACTCGTCTCATGCCCCGCGTCCGCCGTATTCCACTGAACCGAAGAGCCCATCGTCAACGCGTCCCGTTTCTCCGGCGCGCTCGGCTCGTCGTATTCCGACTTCGCTTCGCGACCCATCGACCAATCCGCCCCCGCTAAAAAGCCGACGACTCCGTCCCCCGTGCAGTCCGCGAAGGTCTTCCCGAAGAAACGCGTCTCGCGACCCGTCTCGATATTGAAACCCTTCACGCTTTCAATATGAAGCGCGCCGTCGACGGTCGTCGTTTTAACTTCGTCGACTTGAACGCCGAGATACAGGTCGATATTCGACTCCTTCTCAACAAGTTCCCGACGCTGCCCGTCCTTATAATGCGCCGCTTCACGCGCGTTTCCGCCCCCGTGAGGCCCCATAAGGTACGTTAGATTCCCCAAATTCGGATACGGAAGTTGGTTGACGTCGCCGTTGAGGTGCACGCGAATTTCCGTACTGCCGTTTCCCCCTAAAACAGGGCGATCTTGCACGAGCGCGACGGACGCGCCAAGACGCGCCGCGCTAATCGCCGCGCAAGTTCCCGCGAGTCCGCCGCCGACCACGACGAGATCGTACGTCTTGCCGTTACCCGCCGCTTCCGGCTCGGCGGGAAGTTTCAACGCTTCGCGACGCAGCTTCGCAAGCTCCGCGAGATCGTTCGTCGGCTCGTACGTCGATTCGACCGGAACGAAAATCAGCGCGTCCACGCGTCCGTCAAAGCCCGTGAGATCGCGGAGCGCGACCTCGACCGAAAGATTATCGTCAATATTAACGACGTCCCCCTTTTGCCACGCCCATTCGAGAGATTCCGTTCCGAACTCCGTTTTGAGCGCTGTTCCGTCGACGACGACTTGAAAACGACCGGGCGCGTAGTCGGTCGTCCACGGGGCGACCCAGTTTCTCGTACGGGCGTAGACGCGGTAGCTTCCCTTCGAGGGAAAGGCGACTTGAACGGAAGCGTCCGCGACGGGATTACCCCATCCGTGCGCGATCAAGTAGGGGGAGCCGACGCGTCCGACGGACTGCGTGTCGATTCCCCATCCGCCCTTTTCGGAGAAGCTTTCCGCTTCGAGATAGACGGAGTCGGGGATCGACTCTAGAGTTTGGGCTCTCGCGCCGACGCACGGAAGCGCGAAGCACGCGGCTAGAAATAGAAAGGACTTCAACTTATTCATGAATAGGAGTCTCCGTTCTAGGTGGATGAAACGCGCGTTTAGCGCGTTGGACGATTATTCGTAAATGAAGAGCGCGGACAGGTTGGCGTCGCGATCGGCGACCGCGCGGTACCAATACGCGGGGGCGGAATCAAGCGCGACCGTTTTCGTCGCGCCCGCAGGGATCTCGACGGAAGCGAACTCGCGCCAATCTTCCAAGCATGTCGGATCGGCTTCGACGCGCACAACGACGGCAGAGTCGGAATGGTTGGTAATTTCGACGCGTTTCTTATCGAATCCAACGGCAAGGATCGGGTCGGACGGTTCGTCCTTAACGACCTTCGTTTCACGCCAGACGTAGCCTTTTCCCGTCGGCTTGCCGAGGCGCCACAACTCGTCGATCGCGCCGAGCCAAAGGGCGCACTCTCCGTCTTCAGAGCGAACGACGCGACTCGAATCGCCGCTCGCGTCCTTCTTCACGCCCGCGAGAACGAGAAGTCCGCGATAGGAGGCGTAGTCGACGATCAAGGACGAGTCGGTGGCGATCGGTCGCAGTTTCGGGAACCCGCCGGCATTTTCCGCGGGGAGTTCGTAGAAGGTACCCGCGACGTGGAAGAGGTCGCGTTCGGTCGCGATTTCGCGATCCAAACGACTCGCGACCGGGAGTTCGACGCGCGACGCTTCTTCCGAGCCGATCGGCAATCGATAACGCTTGCCGCCGTAATGCGCCAGGACGCTCAGATCGTCGATCGCGCAAAGGGACGGATCGACGGGCTTCGCGTCGACCATCGCCTTAATACGGGAGATCGTCCCCTGCTCGCCTCCTTCGAATTTACATTCGACGCGTTCGAGCTTCGCGCCCGACTCGTCGAGCTCGTAGTATCGTTCTCTCACGACCTTTCCGTCTTGAATATTCTGGGCGACGACGGCCAAACGATCGACGTCGGCGCGAGCCCACATCCGCGCGTTCAGGAAGGAGGACGCGTCGGAAGGCGCGGCGAGTCCGTCGAAGATCGGAGCGCGGTCGGCGGCGAGACGTTCGTCCGTATTGTTATAGTGGAAGAAACAGGTTGCGCCGCTCAATTTCGCGCTACAGCGAACGCGGATCCATTCTCCCTTATCCTCGGGAGAGAAGGAAATGAAAGCGTACCCGCCGTCGGCGCGCGACGCGACGCTTTCGCGCTTCAATTCGCGCCAATTTCCGTCCCCGTTCTCGTCGACTTCAAAGACGAGCGTCACTTCCTCCGGGGAACCTTCCGCAGCGTCGAACTTGAAGAACGCGTTGCGAACGTCGTAACCGGCGAAGAGATACGGATCGGAGGGCGCGTCGGCGTCCGTCGCGTCGTTGAACCACACCGCGCCGCGACCAAGCGCCGGACCAAAGGAATCGATTTCAGACGGCTCCACAAACCAAAGGTTCGAGTTGCTCCGACCGGGGCCCTTAACGCCTCCCTTGAAGGGGCTCGAATTCAAAAATTCGTTCTTGGCCGAATCGTCGCATCCAAAGACGACGCGACCGTTCCAATACGCGAAGTCGCCGATCACCTTCAAATACGTCGAACGCGGGCGAATTCCGCGCGCTTGCCCCGTTCGGAAATCGCTCGGGAAGCTCCAGAACTGACCGTGCATCGTCGCAAGATAATTCTCCGCGTCGCCGATCTCGCGAATACGCGGCCACTCCGTATTCCAACCGTGCGCGCCGTCGTAGCAGTGCGACGCTTTCGGAAGACGATACGTCGTCCACTTTCCCTCGTCAAGAACGTAAAGGAGCACGGAGCGAACGTCCCAACCCAGAGACCACAACGTTTCCTCCCCCGTCTTCCCCCCGTAAATTCCGTCCGGACCGGTCGCCTCGGTGAACTGAGAACGCCGCACGACCTCCCAGCCTTGATCGGGGCCTTCCCCCGTCCACTGCGCCAAGCATCCGGAAGGAGTCGTAGGATCCTTGCGCGCCGCCGCCGAATTCTCGCCGTTGTTCGTGTAGACGAGACGACGTTGAGACATGTATCCGCCCTTGCCGTGATAGCCGGGGAGGACGTCCTCCGCCGCCGTCTTCGAACTGCTGTTTCCGTCTTTGCAGATAACGCGCGCCTCGAGAGTGTCGACGTCTACTTCGTACAGTCCTTCTTCCATCGTCATGAAGTAGACTTTATGCTCCGGATCGATCCACGAACGCGCTACGGCGGTCATGCGTCCCGGCATGTCTTTAGGCTGAATCGTCCGCACGTTCCCTTGCGCGTCGATCGCATGAAAACCGATAAAAAGTTGGTTCGATTCGCGATGAATCATTCGATTGGCGTTCGTTCCCCCTACGCTCTCGGGACGAATCGTCCGATGGAGCGCCGCGTCGATCTCATACAGTTTATCGGAAGAGCCGTTGGGAAGGTGAGGGCCGTACGTAATCACCCACAGGCGATCCGCCCAAGGAACGACAGCGCCCGTCCCACATTCCCCTTCGTTATTGTAATACGCTAAGGTTGGATAAATCCCCCCAAAGTCGCGCGGCTCCTGCGCCTCCTCCTGCGCAAAAAGGCGCGTCCCGAAAGTTGCGGCGACGCACGCCAACGCGAAGCAAGTCTTGCGAACAAGGCTTTTCATCTTGTAGAGCTCCAGAAAGTTATGCCAGTTATAAAAACGCGCTCCGTCGACCGCAATAGTCAAGAGGAGCGCTTTCATTAATTATCGCCGACCCGCGTCAGATTCCAACGGGGACGTTCGCGGGCTCTTCGGAAGAATCGAAGGTGAAGTCCGCGGCGGATTCGCCTTTGTCGCCGACTTCAAAACGCAATTCGCCGCTATTGGCGCGCGGAGGAAGGTTGTACGGACATTCCGCGGCCTCGGTTTCCCCTTCGATCGGATTGTCCGTCGCTTCGGGATCGCTCCATGAGAGGAAAACGGCGTAGGGACCGGGGACGACGCCCTTCTTATTCGTCTGAGCGAGGCGCAAGGAATATTCGCCGTTCTTGTCGGTCAATCCCGTCGCGACGGGGGCGACTTGATCTCCCCCTGCGGCGGATTGGAAAACGACGCGGATATTCTCCGCAGGCTCTCCGTCGACGACAATCTTACCCGAAACGGGGACGGTATGCGGGCCGCATCCGCACGCGCCGAGCGCTAATAGGACGACGGCGATCGAAGCCGTCGCGAACTTTGCAATCTTCATTCTTATTATCTCCAACTTTTTCGCTAACTATTTGTCTCACAGACTCGAACGCGTTTCTCCGTCGGCGACGGCGCACATGCATCCCCACACGCCGATATCATAAGGAGGAGAACCGGAACCGACCCATCCCGTTCCGACGTTGATCGTCTGGGAGATGAAACGAACGGAACCGTCGAGGAGCGCGGCGTTATTTCCGCCCGAGTGATACGAACCGGCGGAACGACCGCAGAAGTACGTATTTTGAGGGGAACCGAGTCCGCACGTGTTCAAGCATGTCGTCCAATCCTGAGCGTAAAGAGTCGCGGCCTTCGGGGAACAGGTGTAGACGTGATTCGCCGGAACGGACGCCCAGAAGGTGCCGCGTCGCGGCATTTCCTTCGGTTGATGATGTTCGGTAAAGATCGCGGTGTTAGAGGTTCCGTCGGTCACGGACGCCATCGTTTCAAACCTTAAAGAAAGCTTTCCGCCGTCGGCTCCCGTCACAGATCCAAGATGGACGGTATGGATGGCTCCGCGCAGAATTTGACGATTCGACGCGCCATAATCGTCCCACCACCACGTGCCGCCGGTGTTCGAACCGCCGATCGCGCGATAGGAAGTCGTCCAAATATCGAACTTCGTATAATTGCTGTGACCGTCGTCCGTCGCGGGCTGCATCTGCTGACCGACGCCCGGATCGCTCGGACATTCGTAAATCTGCATACGGAGTTTGGCGAGTTCGCGATTCTTCCCCTGATTCATCGCGTTGACGGCTCCGGGAGTCTGATTCTCCAAACCCGCCGCGCCAAAATACATATCGTACGCGTTCTCCTGTTCAAGGAATGGCATGAGCGAAACGCCCCACACGGAAAACCAGCGCCACAAACTCGCCGTGCTATGCCCATTATCGCGCATGACCGCCGCCGCAGGCATCGTGCCGTTCACGTCGGAATAGTTCTGCACCGCGAGCGCGAGCTGGCGAAGCTTGTTGGAACACTCCATACGCCGCGCCGCTTCGCGCGCCGCCTGAACCGCAGGGAGAAGCAAACCGATGAGGATACCGATGATTGCAATAACGACCAATAGTTCAACAAGCGTGAACCCTTTTCTCTTTGAAAAATAGCCCATGATATAGACCTCAGACAAGCGAATAAAAACCGTACGACTTTAAGCGGTGACGTAGATTGTACTCATGACGGTATAAAAATCCAGAGCTTCGCGCGTCTTTTAGCGGTGAATAAACTCCCTCCCCTCCCCCGTAAATCCGATACATTTACTAAATTTTAAGATTGTAATGCGGCTCAAATTTTAGAATTGCATTTTATCGGAAAAAAGTGGGATTGATTTTTTTTTCGAAAAAACCTACTCTTCCTGCATAACGCATGACGCGATTGACGGCGCATGGACGCGCCGTTATCGATCGGCAGGGAAGCGATTTTGACGCATGGACGCGCCGGTCATGATTTCGCAAGGATGCGATTTCGGCGCATGGACGCGCCTATTATGATTTATGATCTCGCAAGGCCTAGCGACGCGCTGGGTCGTCGTGCGTTTCTGAACGTATGGAAGCGTTTCGCGGCGCAAGGACGCGCCGTTTCTTATTTTTGGAGGCTTAACGTAGAGATGCAAGCATTGCTCATTCTGGCTGGCGGAGTGACAGCGTTAGGCGGCTCAATCCTCTTGAGCGCCCTGTGTCGTCTCTTTTTTTCGACCCCTCGTCCCCAACCCGTCGAAGCGGATCGTCTGTTAAGACGTGAAGAAGCGTTCAAACGTTACTGCGAAAACGCGCAGGCTCGCCTCGACGAACAGCGGCGCGAACTCGACGTCCTCACAAATCGCGCCGTCCAAGCGGCTCAATCTCTCAACGCGGCGCTCGAATCCTCGTCCCCTCGCGCGACGCGCAATCGTCGCGTCGAAAATACGCTCGCCCCAGCCGCTCCATTTGAGTTTCGTGAATTCTCTCAGGAACGCGCTCGCGGAAGTCGAGGTTAATCGATGTTTTCCGTTTCTTTAGACGCGTTCAACGGGCCGCTCGATCTCCTTTTGTACCTGGTGCGAAAGAGGGAGCTCGACGTTTTCGACATACCGATCGCGGAGATCGCCGATCAGTTTCTACTCTTCCTCGAAACTTTGGAAGAACTCAACCTTGAAACGATCGGGGACTTCGTCACGACGGCGAGCGCGCTTATCGAAATCAAATCCTTTCAGGCGCTCCCGACGGAGGACGAAAAGTCGAACGAAGAAATCGAAGACCCGCGTCGCGACCTCGTGAAGCAGCTTTTGGCCTACCGAAAATTCAGCGAAAACGCCGGGCTCCTCGAAGAACGCGGGCGCAACTGGCAGAAGCGCTACCCGCGTCTCTCGAACGACGTCCCCGCGCGCGAACGCAATTTGGCGGAAGAGCCGATTCAAGACGTCGAGCTCTGGGACTTAGTCGGCGCGTTCGGTCGCATCTTGCGCGAAAAGACGCCGATTTTCCATCACTCGATGAAGGGGGACGACACGCCGACGGCGGTGCACGCGCAGCGCGTTTACACGCGCCTCAAAAAGGAGCGTCGCGTCGAGTTCTCCTCGCTCTTCACCGAAGCGGATCGGAAGGCGACCCTCGTCGGAATTTTCTTAGCGATTCTAGAGTTGGCGCGTCACGGCTACGCGTCCGTCGAACAAGAAGTCGCGTTTGGAGAAATCACCGTCTCCTATCGCGAGACGAACAAACCCTTCGACCTTGTCCCCGTCGCGACTCTCGCGCAGGCAAGTTAAAAGAAAAATGAAAAAAAGAAAAACGCCTCGAAGCTTAACCTCGAGGCGTTTCCCATTTCTTGGGCTGAAGCCGCTCATTCCCCGTCGCGGGAATGACTGGCGTCGACTCCGACGAGCTGAAGATATTCGCGTTCCTTAGCGTGCATGATCGGCGCGTCTTCCGGCGAATGGTCGTCGTATCCGACTAAATGAAGCGCGCCGTGAACGACGTACAAGAGGAGCTCGTCCTCGGGGGGCCATCCGTAATCTGCGGCGCGTTCGACCGCGACGTCGGAACAGACGACGATACTTCCTTCCAAGAGCCCCGCCTCCGGATCGTCCTCGAGGGGAAACGCGAGGACGTCGGTGGGATAATCGTGTCCGAGAAACTGGACGTTCATTTCGTGCATCGGCTCCGAAGCGATCACGGCGATCTCAATGGAGCCGTGCGTCACGTCGGCGTCCTCAAGGATCGCCGCCACGGCGCGCCGCATCCTCTCGAAGTCGACTTTGAGCGTCGTTTGTTCGTCGGCAAAGTCATAAACGATTTCTTCCCTAGACTTAACCATATCTTAAACCCTAAAGGTATCAAGTGTGCATTCGAATGATTGAAGAAGCGTCGCTCAGCGCGCTGTCGCCGCCTGCGACGTAAGACGATTTGTCGGAAGCCTTCTCGCCCTTGCTCTCGTCGCGCGTCTCTTTCGGCTCTTTCGATTCCTTAGGTTCATTCGACGCCTTCGGCTGGTCGGGATACTGAACGCGCGAATGTCGACTTGCCAACAACGAGGTGACGAGACTTTGCTGAATCGTCTTTATTTCGCCAAAGGATAAACCAGATTCCTGGAATTGTCCGTCTTCGATTCTCATGTCGGTGATCTTTCGCACCAAGCTCTCGACGCGGCGCGGAGACCAGTCGGAGAGGGAGCGGCTCGCGCTCTCGACGGCGTCGGCGAGCATGAGGATCCCCGCCTCCTTCGTCTGAGGAATAGGGCCGGGATAGCGGAACGGGGCTTCGTCGAGTCGCGCGTCGGGATCTTGCTCCTGCGCCGCCTTGAGGGCGTTGCGATAGAAGAAGCTCACGAGCATCGTGCCGTGATGTTGTTCGATTAAGTCGATAATTTCTCGCGGTATGCGATATTTCTGCGCCAAGTTGACGCCGTCCTTAACGTGGGCGACGATGACCAACGCGCTCATGCGCGGTTCAAGATCGTTGTGGATGTTGTAGCCGCTCTGATTCTCCGTGAAATACTCCGGATTCATCATCTTGCCGACGTCGTGGAAGTACGCGCCGACCTTGACGAGATACGAACGCGCTCCGATCGCCTCCGCAGCGGCTTCCGCAAGGGTCGACGTTTGGATCGAGTGATTATACGTCGCCGGGGCGCGCTGATTCAATTCGATCATCAACGGGTGCGAAGGATTCGCGTATTCAAGAAGCTGCATCGGCGTGACGACGTGGAAGTACAACTCCACCATCGGGAGAAGGCACGTTGTGAAAACGCCCCCCATGAACCCCCACAACGCGTGATAAAGGGAGATAACGACGGCATAGCGCAAGTCGTCTAGCAAGAAGCCCCATCCGTTTGTTTCCGGATCCGGACGCATATAATCGTTGACGATGAGTTCCGCCGCGATCGATAGGAAGAAGGCGAAACACCCCGCGTCGAACGCTAAGAAGACAAGTTGGAGCCGCGTGCGGACGCTTCGCGCTAAGAACGCGACGAAGATCGCGACCCCGCAGAGGGTCGTGAACATCTCCATCCCCCCCGCGCCGGACATGGTGAGCATGAAGGAAAGGAGAACGCCGACCGTCAAAGCGACGCTCCAGGTTGTGGCGAAAGTCGTGAGTTCGACGAGAATCACGATCGGCACGAGCTCGATCATGAACCCCGGATTCGGCCAGATAAGTTGGAAGAGGCGCCCGATCAAAAAGAAGACGACAAGAAGCGCCAAAAACGCGACTTCGCGCTTGAACGTCATCCGGTACTGATTGACGCCCTGCATGAGTCGACGGCGCGTGAGGATGAAGTAGCAACTAAGCAAAAGAAGAAAATTGAGCGCGAAGGTCGACGTAAAGCGAATCACGCGAGCGATCGCGGGGCGCGACTTGAGGTAGCTTCTCCGTTCCGCTTTGAGCCAGTCGTATTCGTTCATCGAAATGCGATCGTTGGCGTGAACGATAGGGTCTCCGACGACGAAGTATTGGCGCACGTCGCCGACCTTTCCCATCTCTTCAAGCTGCGCGTATTTTGTGTTGACCAAATCCTCAGTAAGCGTCTCCGGGGGGGACTTTCGAATCCTTTCAAAGAAGAGATCGACGAGTTCGTGGTCGTGGTTGAAGAGGGTGTTGAGCTGATTTTTGACGACGAGCCCGTTTCCGAAGAGCGCCTCGGGGGTGCGAACTAAGACGGTGTGGAGTTTGCGGTCAATATCGACGGCCAAATGTTTTCCGTCGGAATGTGGAACCGCTTGCTGGGCTTGGGAATCCGTCTTAGCCTGAAGTGCGGCGTTATGCGTCGGATCCTCTTGCGCGGGAGGCTCCGCGCTGCGATTAGCCGAGGGCCCGACGTTATACACTTTGATGACTTCTTGATTTCCCGAATTGACGGAATGGAGAGTCTTCAGGACGCCGTATTGCTCGAAGGGAGCGAACGTTTTATCCAGAATAGAGCTGAAATTAGCGAGATCGACGTCCTCTTCAAAATACTCTTGAAGTTTTTTGAGCGCGCGGGCTTCGTCCTCAAAGGTCGGATGCGCGGGTAGATATTGCCTTAGAATACGATGTTCGTCGTTCCGAGCGCGTCGCAGATCAACGATCCCCAAAATCGCGCGCAGTTCCTGACGCATCGTCTGCTTGTAGGAGTCGAGCTTCGAGAGATCGTTAGCGTAATAATGGGGCGTTCTCTTGAGAGCGAGACTTTTATTCTCGCTTGTCTGCCATGCGTTCACGGCGCTAAAGGGCGTGTTGCATACGACGTCGCGATCGGGAACGGAAAAGAGTCTGAAGCGGAGAGGCGGATCCCAGGCGCCGCTAATCGCGGTGATAAGAAACGCCGTCAAGAGGATCAATCCGAGCTTTTTCAAGCCGTTGTCTTCGAGGATCATGCGCTTGCATCTCTGCGTAAACCCCTCGTATTCGATGCGCGAGGCGACGCGCTGCGCCCGCGTTCTCACGCGTTCGGTAGAAGCCATATAAGGACGATCTCCTAAAAACCGCGTCGCGGATCTCGAACGTCTTCCTTGCTCGCGTTCGAATTTTCCGCGTCGCTTACTTCATCGGCGGGCGCGTCGAGACCGACGGTCTCTTCCGACGCTTCGCCGTTTTGTCGACGTTCGGGAACGTCCGATTCCGCAAAAGCGTCTGCGGCGCTCATGACGCGCGATCGACGCTCGCCGCGCGTTCGACCGCCGACATACTCGCTTTCGTCAAAATCCTTTTCGTAAGCGTCGACAATCTTTTGAACGAGCGCGTGGCGAACAATATCCTCGCGTCCTAACGTCATAAATCCTATTTCGGAAACGCCGCGCAGTCTTTCAAACGCGTCGACGAAACCGTTGCGCACCGATCTCGATAGATCGGATTGCGTCGCGTCGCCGCAAACAACGACGCGCGAATTGTAACCCATACGGGTAAGGAACATCTTCATCTGCGCAATCGTCGTATTTTGCGCTTCGTCAAGGATGATATACGCGTCGTTGAGCGTTCTACCGCGCATATACGCCAACGGCGCTATCTCGACGCGAGAATCCTCTATGAACTGGCGAAGAAGATCCGCCTGCGTCATATCCGCTAGCGAATCGAAGAGCGGACGAAGATAAGGGTTGATCTTTTCCGCCAAATCGCCCGGCAGGAACCCGAGATTCTCGCCCGCCTCCACCGCCGGACGAACGAGCACAATGCGACGCGATTCCCCCGTGCGAAGCGCTTCGACAGCGCGCGCCGCCGCAAGATACGTCTTGCCCGTTCCCGCAGGCCCCGCGCAGAAGAGAATCTCCCTCTTCCGGAGCGCCTCGCAATATTTCGCCTGACCCGCCGTCTTCGCGCGGATCGTCTTACCCCCGTAAACCTCGAAAGGAACCGCCGCAGAGATCCGTTCCCCGCGAACCACCTCGTCAAGAGCCCGCGCGACGTCGTCGGGAGAAAGGCGCGCGCCGTCGCAATCGACCCAGCGCTGCAACTGTTCGAGAAGATACGCGCAGCGTCGCGCGTTTTCCTGATTCTCCGAACGGACGATGATTTTCCCTCGTTCTTCGTCGAGGGAGACGCGCACGCCCAGCGCCTTGCGAACCTTACGCAAGTGTTCGTCGCTCGCGCCAAAAACTTGACGCAAAACGCGGTCGCTGAGCGCAACTAACGATAATTCTTCCATAAACAATCTCAAAAATCAAGGGAAGCGATTAAAAAGGCCAAACGTCCCCCAACGCTTCGCGCTGAAGCGCGGCAAGCTCTCGAGTCCCCTTCTTCGCAAGCGACAAAAGCGCGGCTAGTTCTTCGTCGTCGAAGGTCGCCTCTTCTCCCGTGCCCTGAATCTCGACGAAACGTCCCCCGCGCGTCGCGACGACGTTCATATCGACCTCCGCCGCAGAATCCTCCACGTAGCACAAATCGAGGAGCGCGCGACCTTCCACGAGCCCCACGCTCACTGCGGAGACGGAATCCCTCAGCGGAAAGCGCGTCGGATCCGGAAGGCGATCGCGAATCGACGCGAGCGCGTCTATCAACGCCACGCACGCGCCCGTCACGCAAAGGGTGCGCGTGCCCCCGTCAGCCTGGAGAATATCGCAGTCGAGATAGACGGTGCGCGGCCCGAGCGCTTCCGCGTCGAAGACGGCGCGGAGCGAGCGACCGATCAAGCGTTGAATCTCCGTCGCCCGACCGTCGGGACGATCCATGCGCGGTTTCCGCGTCGCCGTGCTCGACGGCAACATCCGATATTCGGCGGTGAGCCATCCTCGCGTCGGCGCCGCGCCCCCGCGTTTCATCCACTCGGGAACGTCCTCAACGACGCTCGCAGTGCAAAGCGCCGTCGTATTTCCTGAAGAGATCAGAACGCTGCCCGCCGCGTTGGTGAAGCCGCG
>CAKVCP010000002.1 GCA_934725735.1 uncultured Thermoguttaceae bacterium | reverse complement strand
GACTCATGGTCCCCCGAGACCCTTTCACGATTCCTTCCGACCGCGCAAATCGACGCTCCCCAACCTGACGCGGAACAAGACGCGCTACCGACGCCCGTGAACGCGCCCGCGTCGACGCCTGAGTCGGAGTTGCTCGAGACGTCGAGTTCGCAGACGTTCCTCGTCGGATATATCGAACGCGCCCGCGTCGGCGAACCTAAGAGCGCGCCGATCCGTTCCGCCGCCTATTGAACGAGGCTCGAGGCATGAACGAACGAGAAGAAATCGCGCGCGTCGAAGCCGTTCTCTTTGCGATGAGAGAACCGTGCCCGAGTCGTCGCCTTGCTCAATTAGCCGATCTCGAAGACGGTTCGCGCGCGCGCGCCCTGGTGCGCAAACTCAACGAACGCTATCGCCGCGACGGAAGCGCGTTTTGCGCCGTCGAGGTCGCCGGCGGCTTTCAACTCAGGACGTTTCCCCAGTTTGCTCCCTGGCTCTTCCGGCTCCAAGCCGCTCCCGTCGAAACGCGGCTCACTCCCTCCGCGATGGAGACTCTCGCCATTATCGCGTACGAACAGCCGGTCGTTCGCGCCGCGATCGAACGTATTCGCGGCGTCCATTGCGGCGACGTCTTGCGCCAACTTCTCGAACAGAACTTTATTAAAATTGTCGGACGTTCGGAGGAACTCGGACGTCCGTTTCTTTATGGAACGACGAAACGCTTTTTACAAGCGTTCGGACTGATGCGAATCGAAGATTTGCCGGAACGCGAGTACGACTGGGCGACCGCCGATGAAGCGAACCAAATCGTCGACGAGATCGTCGAAGACGATGAAAAGAAAGCGCGAGAATTGACTCAAGGCGCGTCGGCGGAGGATCCGAATAATCTTTAATGCTTTTTGACGTTCCTGGTAATTGTCAAATCTTTGCGTTGCGTATACTTATTTGCTGGACTGGATTTTAGCGGTTGATTTTATTTTTTTAAGGATTTTGCCCAATGACAATTTCAAATCTCAAAACTCGCGGTTTCACGCTCGTCGAGCTTCTCGTCGTGATCGCGATTATCGGTATCCTCATCGGATTGTTGCTTCCCGCGGTTCAAGCCGCGCGCGAGGCCGCGCGTCGTATGCAGTGCACGAACAATCTCAAGCAGATTGGTATCGCCCTCCACAATTATCACGACACGCACAACAGCTTCCCCCCGATGCGTACTTCTCCTTCTGAACTGGATATGCCCGGCGCGTGGGGATGCGTTAGCTTCTACGTCGCGCTCTATCCGTTCATTGAACAGAACGCGCGTTGGGAAGCCGTCATGGCCGAGGGTGACGCGGCGCATAGCTTCAGAGGTTGGGACAACGTTTGGATGTGCCGTACGAGCGAGTTCCAGGGCCTGATCGCCGGTATGGGATGTCCGAGCGATCCCGTTGCGAGCACGCCCTCTCACGCGAATAACGGACAGCGCGGAAGTTACGCCGGTTCTCTTGGAGACGCCACGCGCATGACGGGCGAAGCGGACGTCAACACTCGCGGTTTCTTCCCCGGCGCGGCGGGCATGACCTGGGTTGGAAATAAGGGAATCAAGACGAATACGATGGCGTCGATCTCCGACGGTACCTCCAATACCCTTGCGGTTATTGAAAAAGGGTGCTCCGACAAACATATGACCCAGAAGATCAAGGGCGGCGTCGTTTTGTATAGCGGTTCTCCGAACGGATGCATCGCGATGGCCGACGTCAACGATCGCAACATTTACAACTCGACCAACCTTCTTAACGAAACCGGCGGGCAACTTCACACCGACGGTCGTCCCGGCGTCCTTGGCGTCAACACCGTTCTTCCCCCGAACTCTCCTTCGTGCCGCACCAACGTTAGCAATCCTGGATGGGGTTGCGGTTACATGAGCGCGTCGAGCTACCATTCCGGCGGCGTGAACGGTCTGCGCGCCGACGGTTCCGTCGGTTTCTACTCCGAAACCGTCGACTGCGGTTCGCGCCTTGGCGAAAACTGGGTCGACGCCGATCCGACGGGCAAGTCTCCCTTTGGCGTTTGGGGCGCTCTCGGTTCGATTTCCGGCGGCGAATCCACGAGCATGTGATCGAGATTCTTGAGCTAAGACAAAAAGTAAAAAGTAAAGGGACGATTTTCCTTGCGAGAATCGCCCCTTTACTTGTTTCTTGACCTGCGTCATTCGAGAGATTCTAAATCCTTTGTTCCGACGCAACCGCGTTCAAGATACGTCGACAGAATGATTTGCGCGGCGACGGCGTCAAGCTTTTCCTTTCTCTTCTTCGCCTTCAGTCCCGCGTCGCGCAGCATGCCTTCCGCGATAACGCTCGTGAAGCGCTCGTCGAGGAAGTCGATCGAACAACCGGTGGCTTCCGCAAGCTTTTCGGCGAAAGCCAGCGCCTGGAGCGCTTTGTCGCTCATGTCGCCGCTACAGTGCAAAGGGAGCCCGACGACGAAATGAACGATCTGTTCTTGCTTGACGAGGTCTTGGAAATGCTGAAGGTCGAGCTTTTCGTTGCGTCGGCGCCAAATTTCGTGGGGAAAGGCGATCATTCGTTCCGAGTCGCAGATCGCGACGCCGATGCGCACCGTGCCAAAATCGATTCCGGCGATCTTGCCAGACTCAGGGGGAGGCGTAGGTTTCATATCTTCCTCGTGGAGTGGATTGCAGCGAGAGCGTGAAATAAAAAAAGGGGAAACGTCGGCGACGCTCCCCTTTAATGCGTTCAAATCGAAAGATTATCGATCAAAGACTCCGTCCAAGGATCAGAATTCCTTCGCGTCGATCCACTTCATCATCTTTCGGAGGCGCTTGCCGACCTTTTCGATGAGGTGTTCGTGATGGATAGCGCGTTCGCGTTTGAACGCGGGCGCGTTGATTTGGTTCTCAAGGAGAAATTCGCGAGCGAACTGACCGTTCTGGATTTCCTTAAGGATTTCGCGCATCTGCTTCTTGGATTCTTCATTGATGACGCGAGGACCGCGGGTGTAATCGCCGAATTCCGCCGTATTGGAGACGGAGTAACGCATGTAGCTGAGGCCGCCCTGATAGAAGAGGTCGACGATGAGCTTCATTTCGTGCATGCATTCGAAATAAGCCATTTCGGGCTGATAACCCGCTTCGACGAGGGTTTCGAAACCCGCCTGGATGAGGTGGCTGACGCCGCCGCAAAGAACGGCCTGTTCGCCGAAGAGGTCGGTTTCGGTTTCTTCTTTGAAGGTCGTCTGGATGACGCCGCCGCGGGTTCCGCCGATTCCCTTCGCATAGGCAAGACCGATCGACTTTTCGCGATCGCCGCATTTGTCGTCGAGAGCGATGAGGCAGGGGACGCCGCCGCCTTTGACGTATTCGGCGCGAACGAGGTGACCAGGACCCTTAGGAGCGATCATGATCGCGCGATTGCCTTCGGGAAGATCGAACTGGCCGTAATGAACGTTGAAGCCGTGCGTCGCGACGATGATCGCGTCGGCCTTGAGGTTCGGACGGATCTGTTCGCGGAAGATCTTGCCCTGGATTTCGTCGGGAAGCGTGATGACGATTAAGTCCGCTTGTTTGACGGCGTCTTCGATGGACACAGGTGAAAAACCGGCTTCAACGGCGAGCTTGTAGTTGTCGGATCCAGGACGCTGGGCGACAATAACATTGCAACCGCTGTCGCGAAGGTTCTGCGCGTGAGCGTGACCCTGAGAACCGTAACCGAGAATAGCAATCGTCTTGTCCTTCAAAAGAGAAAGATCAGCGTCGTTATCATAATAAACTGTCGCTGCCATAACCGTAACTCCAATCTTATTCAAAGAGTGTTTACTATCCGTCGTCGATTTGTATTCTTTAAGGGCAACCCGCTTACGAGGCGGACGCTAAACTTAAAGCCGCGCGAGTTATCAACGCGCGTCGCGACGGACGCTGTTCGTTATCTTATTTATTGTCTTCTTCTTCGATCGCAGAATCTTGACGGCGCGCCGCGGCGATACAACCCGAACGTGTCATATTCAAAATGCGATAAGGACGAAGCGCCTTTAGGAAAGCGTCAAGCTTGTCTCCGCGTCCGGAAATCTCAATCATCACCGAATCGACTCCCACGTCGACGATACCGGCGCGGAAGATGTTCGTGAGCTCGACTATTTCGGAACGCTTCCCTTGCGGCGTCGCGACGCGAATCAACGCCAACTCGCGTTCGACATGCGGAACGCACGAAAGATTTTCCGTCTCTACGACCGTTACGAGCTTTTGAAGTTGACTGCAAACCTGGCGCGCCAGATCCTCCGCGACGTCGAGAACGATCGTCATTCTCGAAATCGTCGGGTCTTCCGTCGCGCCGACTGTCAAACTATCGACGTTGTAACCTCGCGCCGCGAGTAATCCCGCTACGTGAGAAAGCACGCCGGGCACGTTTTGTACGCGTATCGAAATCACGTTTCTCATTTCTTCACCCCGCGCGGTCGCTCGTCCTACTATGGACAGACGCTCTCGCCGCTATGCGCTCTTTTAAGTTTCTCTCTGAAGCGCTCCTCGCGGCGCGCCTCTGTAAAATCATTCTAATAATTATAACAAAAGCGGAGCCTTTGACAACCCTAGAGGAGAAACCTTCTCAAAATGCGCGACAATTTCCGCAACGCGCCCGACTACTAACGCGGCGGGAGAACTCCTTTGAGAATCTGCCCCGTCAGAGATTCCGGACACGCCGCAATCTCCCAGGGATTGCCCGTCGCGACCACGCAACCTCCCTCTTCTCCCGCGCCAGGTCCAAGATCCACCACGTAATCCGCGCTTTGAATCAACTGCGGGTGGTGGTCGATTACTATCAAGGAAGCCCCTGCGGAGACCAACTTGTCAAAGACCTCGACGAGACGCGCCACGTCGGAGAAATGAAGCCCCGCGGTCGGCTCGTCCATGATGTACAGCGTCTCGTTGCGCCGCGTCGTCGAGAGACCTTGCGCCAACTTCAGACGCTGCGATTCTCCCGTCGACAACGTGTTCCCTGGCTGACCTATCGGCAGATACCCGAGTCCAACGTCGAGAAGATAGCGCAAGCGCTGCTGAATCTTAGGACGACCCCGGAATATTTCGTACGCTTTAGCGGCGGTCATGTCAAGAATATCCGCAATGCTGTAAGACCGGTATTTGACGTCGAGAATACGTTCTTGATACCGTTTTCCATGACAGAGGGGACACTTTACATATCCCTGGAAATCCTGCTTGAGACCGGATTGAACGTAGCCTTCTCCCTTGCAGAAATTGCAACGTCCGACGACGCTCTCGCCGGCGCTCCCGTTCGCGCGCCCGACGTCGACGTTAAAGCTGAAGTGACCCGCCGTGAAACCGTTTGCCTTCGCTTCCACCGTTTCGGCAAAGAGCGCTCGAATTTCGTCGAAAACGCGCAAATACGTCGCCGGGTTCGAGCGCGGCGTGCGACCGATCGGCGTTTGATCGACGAAAATGACCTCTTCAAGCTTTTCGTAACCCTCCAGACTGTCGTAAGACAAGGTAGGAAATTGCGCGCTTTCTCCCTCCGTCTTGGAAATTCTGAATTTCTGACTCAACGCCGGATAAAGCGCTCCCGAAATAAGGGACGTTTTTCCCGCGCCGCTCACGCCCGTGACGACGCAAAGAGAATGTAGCGGGAATTTCACGTCGACGGAATGGAGATTGTGTCCCGTCGCGCCTTTGAGCGTCAGATATTCCGGATTTTTCTCCTTCTCCGCGCGAAGTCGCGACTTCAATCCTTGACGCCGCCCCGACAGGTAAATTCCCGTGCGCGACGTCTCCGATTTTTCCAACTCTTCCGGAGTCCCCGAAAAGACGACGTTTCCTCCTGAATCCCCCGAATCGGGCCCGAATTCCACGACTTTATCCGCCGAGCGAATCAGCTCGGGGGAGTGATCGACGGCGACGACGGTGACTCCGCGATCGCAGAGTTTGCGCGCGCACGAAGCGATCTTTTGGGCGTCCGCCTGGTGAAGACCCGCCGACGGTTCGTCGAGAATATAGAGCATATCGACAAGATCGGAGCCGAGCGCCTGGGGCAACTGAACGCGGCGTTGTTCTCCGGAGCTGAGCGTTCGCAACTTGCGTTCGAGCGTCAGGTAACCGAGCCCGACGTCGCGCAGATATTCGAGACGCGTTTTGAGTTGTCGATACGCGACTTCGATATACGATCCGACGTAGCGTTCCGGAAGAGGATTCGCGTCGAGAAGTTCGATAAGCGTTGTAATCGGCGTGACGAGCCATTCGTAGATTGTTTTACCGCCGAAGGTTACGCTCAGCGCTTCTTTGCGGAAACGCTTGCCTTGACACTGAAGACACGGCGCCGTCTTCTGATAACGCGACAGGAAAAGGCGCACGTTCATCTTCGATTTTTCGACCATCACCTCGGTGAAGTAGCCGTTGAGTCCCTTCTTATTCGACGCGGAAGAGCCGTTGAAGAGGAGACGCCGCTGTTCGCGCGTCAAATCGCTGTAGACGACGTCGAGAGGGACGAGGGTTTCGTCTTGATTCACGCCGACGGCGCCGGGAACGTACTTTTCGAGGTTCTTCTTATACTTCTCATGAGGAGAGTCGGCGTCCCCCGTCTTGGTGGAACGACGCCGCGTCGTTCGCGAGCGCGACGAGACGTTGAGCCACGGCGCGATCGCGCCCCCTTCCAGCGTCTTATTTTTATCCGGAACGATCAAATCTTCGTCGAACGCCACAAGAGAACCTTCCCCCCCGCAGACGTCGCACGCGCCGGTCGAGCGCGAATAGTTAAAGAGGTTCGCCGTCGGCTCCGGATATTCGATCGCGCAGTACGCGCAATGACGCCGGGAGCTGAAGCATAGCCGCGTCCATTCCTTCGAGTCGACGTACGTCTTGGCGTTTTCCGAAATCGGCAATTCGGAAGATTCGATTTCTCCCTCGACGAATACCCAGCAGCAGTCGTCGACGGCGTTCATCGCGGCCTCGATAGCTTGGATTCCCTGCTGATCGTTCGAATCGCCGACGGAGAGTCGCGCGACGACGACGTAAACCCAAGGGTAGATTCCCGCTTGCGACTTATGGCGGCTTGCGAGGTAGCCTTTGAATTTGGAATAGTCCCGATCGGGATCGAGCATCAGGACTCCGTCGTGCACGCCGTCGGCTACCGAGCGCTCGTCCGATTCGTCCTCCTTCTCTTTCGACCGCGACTTGGAGATCTTTCGAAGACCGTAGGTGGAAAGGGTTTCCTCTTCCGCGGAGGGGTCGACCGCCGTCTGATAAAGCAGGCGCGCGTTGTGATAATCTTGCAAGGGGATCGGATCGGACTTATCGAGATTGAAGACGTTTCCTTCGAGGATGACGCGATGGAAACCCCTTTCCAACGTGTCCTTTTCAAATTCGTTCAGGAGGTCTTTTAGCTCTTGAGTTGAAACTTTGCGATTGCCGCCGAAGGCGAAGGCGCCGGGATTGTAACATAAGAGAATTCGGCGTTGGGGCGCGATTTTTTTGAGGGTTTCCCAGACTTCCGCAGGCTCATGTTTTTTGACGACGCGTCCGCATTGAAGACATCTTTGGACGCCGAGGCGAGAGAAAATTGTACGCAGGTGTTCGAACGTTTCAGTCGCGGAACCGACGGTCGTCGTCTCGTAAGGGGTTCCTTGACGCGCCATAACGGCGGAGCTTGGGAGCGCCCCTTCGACGGAGTCGACGTCGGGCTTCTCGAAGGTTTCGATAAACGCCCGCGCGTACGGCGCCAAACATTCGAGGAAGCGGCGCTGACTATCGGCGTATAACGTGTCTATCGCGAGACTTGTTTTACCGCTTCCGCTTGGCCCGCAAAAGACCGTCAATTTCCGATAGGGGATATCGACGTCCACCGATTTCAGGTTATGAACGCGCGCGCCTCTAACTTGGATTCCTTCGATTGAATCGACGCGCGACTCATGTTTTGACGTCATTTGAAACCTTCCTTAACTAGACGGTTGAATTGGTTTACGCACACGGTCAGACGACGACAAACTATGCGATATGATTAGTCGTCCGTTTTCTTTTCAACTTATTCTGTTCTCACAAGGCCCCTCGCTAATTATATATGAAATTTCTCGGGTTAGCAAGCGTATAAGACTTGCGTATAGAGAAACTTAACGGCTTGACTTGGCGATTTGCGTAGTTTGGAAAAAATGAATCGCCTCAGTCTAGTCGTTTTACATACTTACGTTATAATAAATAATCGGCTGTTTTTATAGCCGCTTAATGACGAGGCGCGAAAACCGCGCGTTCGACGCGCCCGGCTTCGTCGTCAACATAGTAAGGATTCTTGGTTATGAAACAATATCGGCTTGTAGACGCCTTTCACTACGTTTCGCGACGCGCTTTTGACTTGAGAAAGAACGCCGGAAAAGACGATTCGTCCGACGATAACACAACGATAAGCGACGATACGTATAACCGGATTCCCGATAAATATAAGAACCAAAAGTCTCCGGAATACAACGAGTCGAAAGACGAAAATAATAAAAAGAATTCCCGTCACTCGCCGCCTCAGCAGGATCCCGACGGTGGATCCTCGCGTCGCGGACCATGGGCCGGACTCATCTTCGTCTTGGCGTTGAGCGGCGTCCTTATCTTCGGATACCGCGCTTTCTTCTCCGCAAAGTCTACGGAAATCACCTGGACGGCGTTCAATCGCTTGCTCGACGAAGGGATGATCTCCTCGGCGACTCAACACGGCGCTTCCCTCGTCGGTGAATTGCGCGCCGTGCCCCCTCTCGCCGACTGGATCGACTCGATTCCCGACGGACGCAATCAGTTCCGCTCCGCCGTCGAACAGTACGATCGTTCTCGCCCCAACAAGGCGAAGGCTCTCAACGAAGAACTTGACGCCTACTGCGAAAAGGCCGAGTTCCACGTGGAGAAGCCCGCGACTCCTTCCAAGGACGAAAAGATCCTTCTTTCTCTTGTCGATAAAGAGACGAAAGAAGTCTATCTTTCCGTCGAAGAAAGAGGAGACGCCAGCGACGCGCGCATTAAGGCGGTTCAGCGCGATCTCCTCGAAGACCTGAGATTGCGTTACGCCGTCGAACAGCGTTGGGACTTAGAACCTCTCTCCGCCGGACGGCTCCGATTGCGCAACGCGATGCAGATGGTCGACAAAGAGACGCGCAAGGCGTTTGGCAAAGTCTTCTTCCAACGATACACATGCGAACCTCCCGCCTTCGCGTTCGCGGATCCGACCCTCGATGAGAAGCTGCGCGATAAACTCGATTCCTACTCTTCGATTCCGCAGCGCGACAACTCCTGGTGGTTCACCGCTCTTTCGATCGGCGTGACGATCCTCTTCTTCCTCCTCATTTTCCGCTCGATTCGCGCCGCGCGCGATCCTTTTAGCTTCGGTCAGTCGAACAGCCTGGCGAAGAAATACGATCCGGAGAGCGGCAAAGGCGCGACTTTCGCCGACGTCGCGGGAATGGATCAAGTGAAGGCGGAACTCGTCGAAGTCGTCGACTTCTTGAAGAATCCTTCGAAATACGAAAGAATGGGCGCGAGAGTCCCGCGCGGAACGTTGCTCTTTGGCCCTCCAGGCACGGGTAAAACGCTGTTGGCGCGCGCCGTCGCGGGAGAAGCTGGCGTTCCCTTCTTCTCGATCAACGGATCGGAGTTTATTCAGATGTTCGTCGGCGTCGGCGCGAGCCGCGTCCGCGATCTTTTCGCCAAAGCGCGCGAGAACTCCCCGTCGATCCTCTTCATCGACGAAATCGACGCCGTCGGACGGCAACGCGGCGCCGGAGTTGGCGGCGGACAGGACGAACGCGAGCAAACGTTGAACCAGATCCTCAGCGAAATGGACGGCTTCTCTCAGGGCGATTCCATCATGGTCATCGCCTCAACGAACCGACCCGACGTTCTTGACCCCGCGCTTATGCGCCCCGGTCGATTCGACCGCCATATCACGGTCGGACGCCCTTCGATGAAGGGCCGCGTCGATATCTTCAAGGTTTATCTCAAGAAGATTCCCTACGCGTCCGACGTGGACGTCGACAAGCTGGCGAAGTTGACCGCAGGTTTCACCGGCGCCGATATCCGCAACTTCGTGAACGAAGCGACCTTGTGGGCGACGCGCAACGATAAAACGAGGGTCGAAGCGAGCGATTTTGACTTTGCGTTCGAAAAGATCGCCTTAGGACTAAAGCGCGACGAAATTATTAAGCCCGCCGATAAACGAAAGACCGCTTGTCACGAAGCGGGGCACGCCGTCGTCGGCTGGTTCCTTCCCAACGGTTCGAAGGTTCACAAAGTGACGATCATCCCGCGCGGTCGCGCGTTAGGCGTCACGTGGAGTCTTCCCGAGGAAGACAAGGTGAGTTACGACGCCGGCGAAGCGCGCGCGTCGTTGGCGCATCTCCTCGCCGGTCGCGCCGCGGAAGCCCTCGTCTATAACGTCACGACGTCGGGAGTCGAAAACGACCTTCAGCGCGCGACGGATCTCGCTCGCGATATGGTCGCCCGCTGGGGTATGAGCGAGAAGCTTGGCCCCGTCGCCTTCCCGAACTCGGAGAATCACCCATTCCTTGGGCGCGAAATGACGATCGATTCCCGCGCTTATAGCGAGGCGACCGCTCAGATCATCGACGAAGAAATTAAGCGTATTATCCGAGAAGCGGACGAAACCGCGCGCCAAATTCTGACCGAAAAGCGCGATCTATTCGACGCCCTCGTCGAGGCGCTCGTTGAAGAAGAAGAGGTCGACCGCAAGAGATTGGTCGAAATTTTAGGTCCCGCCCCTGGCGACGAGAATGATTCTCTCGACGAAACAACCTTCGCGAAGGACGCTCCTCAAGAAGAAAACGAGGACTCTGCGCCCGACGGCGCCCCCGCGTCCACCCCTTTCTCGGTCGAACCGCCGCAGGACGATCAAGACCCCTTTGGGCAGGCGACAAGCGTCAGATCGGAGTGAAGCATGACGGAGAATCCAAAGTTTAACGGCGCGTTTGACGGAGTCAACGTCGATTCCGTCCCCGACAGGTCGCAGACTCAGTTTCATCCGAGCGCTTTCGCGCGATATCGCTACGCCTATCCGGTGGTGAGTCGTCGCGCGGGGGGCGTCTCCCTCGGGGTGAATTTGAGTCAGACGCAAGCGTGCAATTTTCGATGCGTGTATTGCGAAGTGAATCGCGGCGAAACGAAGGCGCAGATCGCGCGCGCTTTGGAGACGATTTCACCCGACGAGGCGTCGTCGCGCGACGTGACGGCCTGCGCTCGGCGCCCTGAGGGACGCGAGATCGACATGGAGGTTTTTCATCGCGAGCTGCGCGAGCTGATCGACGCGACGCTCAGCGGCGAGCTTTTCAAAGTTCCGCGCTTTGCCGACGTCCCCGCGCGTCAACGGGTTCTTCGCGACGTCGCGTTCAGCGGCGACGGGGAGCCGACGGCGTCGAAGTATTTTCCAGAGGCGGTGAAGAGCGTCGTTCGCGCGCGTCAAGAATCGGGATACGAACCGTTGAAGTTGATTCTCATCACGAACGCGACGCGTTTGCAGCGTCCTGAGATCGTCGCCGCGCTCGACGAATTTTGCGCGGCGAACGGGGAAATCTGGGCGAAGCTCGACGCGGGGAATTCGGCGCTTCTCAAGGCGATCAATCGCACGGCGGTTCCGCTGGAGACGATTTTGGAGAATCTTTTGTTCGCCGCGAAGAGGTGGCGCGTGAAGTTGCAGACCGCGCTCTTTGAGTGGCGCGGTCGCAAGCCCAGCGAGGAGGATTTTGGCGAATATTGCGCGCGCGTTCGCGAAATACTCGACGCGGGCGGGCGTTTCGTCGGAGCGCAGCTCTATACGGTGGCGCGAAAGCCCGCGGAAAAAGAGGCGGTTCCTCTTAGCGAAGCGGAGCTTGACGATTACGCGCGTCGTTTCGAGTCCTTGACGGGGCTGAGCGCGGAAGTCTTTTATTCGAAATAACGGAAAATCGAGAGAAAAATTAAGAAATAGGCCTGGCGTAATCGCCGGGCTTTTTTTATATTCACGTGAAAGTGTGTGGTACAGTAACGATTTTTTAAAAAATCTGTGAAAATTTTTGTCTTTTGAAAGAATTTATGCAACGAAAGAGAAAAAAAGGCGTACTATATACTATACGAACAATGAGACGAAAGTTGAGATTGATTCGTTGGCTTTTAAAACGCGTTTTAGGACGCGCGTTGTGTTAGCTCTCTCAGATCTGCGAGGAGCGCCTAAACCACACGCTCTTCGACGCCGCTGAGAGGTGAAAGGAGATGGAAGATGAATATTCAAGTTCAAGCTCGTCATGGTTCGCTGTCGGAAGCTACTCGAGAGAAGATCGCCGCCAAACTGAGTAAATTCGAACGTTTTGAAGAACTGATTTCATACGTCGACGTCGTCGTCGAGTTGGAGAAAGAAGATCGTCCCGCCGTTGAAATTGTCCTTGCGACTAAGGGCAAGCATGTTTTCCGCGCCGACTATTCTTCCAACGAACTCTTTGGCGCCATGGATCAAGCGATTGACAAGCTGGCCCAACAGATGCGTCGCTTCAAAGAAAAGCTAACGGATTATACGATTAAAGAAGCGCCTGCCGCCGCAGTCGAGGTCTAATTCTTATGAAGCGAGTCCCTTGGATTGCGACTTAGGCTTCGCTGAAAGTCCTTGACGTACGCTACGCGCGCGACGTTTACTGAGAGCCGTCGTTCTTCGTTTTGTGCGAGATAACGACGGCTTTTTTTATCAAGGAGATCGAAAGATCGATTTGAACCGGAATTTCGTCTCCTTGCCGCGTTTTTACCAACCATTTTTTCACCTCATTTTCTTTTATCTTTCTAAGTTTGCCCATGTTTGGCGACTGTACAAACGTTTATTTATGAGTAAAATCAAGGTTGCAATCTGCGCTTCCAATCGGCAAGAATGAGTACGGAAGGAACGACGCGCGTTTGGCGACGCGTCTTGCAGAAAGCGCCCCATGTCGCGTGAGCGACGTTGTTTAGACGGCGGACTTTACCAGTAGATATAAGGGAGATAGAGATGAATTTCTCCGAGTTTATTCAGAAAGAGGCGATCATCACCGATCTTCGCGCCCAGACCAAAGAAGAAGTCATTAATGAGATGGTTGAAGCTTTGGCGAAGACTGACAAAGGCGTTAAAAAAGCGGACGTTCGCGGCGTTGTCGACTCAATTCTGAGAAGAGAAGAGTTGGGGTCGACTGGTATCGGCCACGGAATCGCCGTCCCCCACACCAAACACGTCTGCGTCGACAAGCTTGTCGGCGGAATCGCGATCTGTCAAGGGGAAGGAGTTGATTTCGACTCTTTGGACGCGGAGGAGGTTAAGTTGTTCTTCATGCTTGTTTCACCTCCCGATCTTCCCGGCGAACATCTTCGCGCTCTTGAGTATATCACTCACCAGCTTAAGAGGAAAGATTTTGTCGAGCCTTTGAAGGCGTGTAAAACGCCAGAAGACGTCATTAAGTTGCTTAGAGAAGCCGACGAAAGTAGAAAATAGCGATTATCGACGCGTTGTGTCGACGCGCGACGCTCGCTATCCATTTTAAATGAACGCGACGGCTCCTTGTCTCTTATGACGACCGAAGTTCGACTGTTCTTCATATTACAAGGTTGCTCCGATGTTAAAAAAAGAAGTTACTGTCAAAAATAAACAAGGTTTTCATTTACGTCCTGCGACGATGATCGCCAAGGTCGCTAGAGGATCTTCCTCCTCCGTTTATCTCGCGAACGGAGGAATTGAAACCGATTGCACCGACGTCCTCGACCTTTTGGCCCTCGAGGCTCACGCCGGTTCCGTCCTCGTCCTTACCGTCGACGGAGAGGATGAGCAGGCCGTTATGGATTCCATCGTCGACCTCTTCGAACGTCAGTTTGACGAGGAGTGACGCCTTAGCGACAGTCCTCTTTTTCCCTTCCGTATCCCCTTCGATTGCTCGTTGAGAACCCTCAAGTAATTCGCTCATAGCGCGTCTTGCCCGTTTTCACACTCTCGTTGACTGTTGTTCATTCAAGTTTTTTTCAGGAGAAGATTATGGCGTTTGCCGATTTTATCCAATTTGACGCCGTTGTCACCGATCTCAAAGCTCAAAAGAAGAACGAAGTGATCGCGGAAATGGTAGACGCCTTTGTTAAGGCTGGTGTTTTAAAACAGGAAGACGCCGGAACTGTCGTCGACGCCGTTCTCAATCGTGAAGAACTTGGTACTACGGGCCTTGGACATGGACTCGCTATGCCTCACTCTAAAGTTGATTGCGTCGATAAAGTTGTCGGCTCCGTCGCAATTAGCCAAGGTAGCGGCGTTGATTTTGACAGCCTTGACGGCGAAAAAGTCAACCTCTTCATCATGGTTCTCTCTCCTAAGAACTGCGCCTCTGAACATTTGAAGACCTTGACCTATATTTCCTCGCGTTTGAGGGAAGACGAAAGGGCTCTAGAACAATACCTGAAGCAATGTAAAACGCTTGCCGAAGTGAAAACCTTGCTCAGTGAAGACGATTCGCGCAAGCCCTTATGATCGTTGACGCGCTTTTTTCATAAAGACGATTTTCGACGATCGGAAAAATCGCGCGGCGTTTTTCAGACGATTGGGTTCTCTTGCAATTTATTAGGGGCGACGTTTTTGTCACCCCTAATTGTTGTTACGGCATAACTATTCAGAGGTTCTCTTGTGAAATATTACCACGGCATTTCCGTCACCCCTGGAATCGCAATTGGACTCGTTTCTATCGTGTCAAACGACGCCCTCGACGTCACAAAGAAAGGGATCACCAGGCCTAGCGTACCCGCCGAATTTTCAAGGCTTGATCTTGCTTTTAAAGGCGCGTCCGATTCTCTTGCCGCAAGTTGCGAGGAAGTCTCTTCCCAGTTGGGACGACAATTTGGTCAAATCTTCGAAGCGCACTCTCTCATCCTCTCGGATCCTAAGACGCGCGAAAAGATTAAAAAAATCATCGAGATCGAACTCGTCTGCGCCGAGTACGCGGTTGCCTCCGTCTTTGAAGATAACGCAAAGAAAATCCGCGCGCTCAAAAATCCCGTTTTCGCCGAACGCGCAAGCGATATTATCGACGTTCGCGATCGCGTTTTGCGCTATCTCAACGACGTCGACGAGACGGAAGAAGACGTCGACGACAATCGGCAATACGTCGTGGTCGGCTCCGCGATTAATCCCAGTAGAGCCGCTAAACTAAGCTCCGAGCGCACTGCGGCTATCGTCACCGAAACCGGCGGCTTAGGAAGCCATACCGCTATCGTCGCCGCCGCCCTAGGCGTCCCTACCGTTCTTGGCGTCGGCCCCTTTATCTCCGAATCCAACCTGCTCAATCGACAATCCCTGGTGATCGTCGACGGAGCGGAAGGACTCCTGATTATCGATCCTGATCTGGAGACCGTTCAGCGCTATGAAGAGAAGCAGAAGGTGTTGCAGGAGCGACAACGCCGTCTTCAGTCCTTTCGTAAAATTGGCAAAGCCGTTTCTCTCGACGGGGTCGAGGTCGAGATTAAGGGGAATATCGAGTTCCCGCACGAGGCGGAGTTGTGCGTTAAGAACGGCGCTTGCGGCGTCGGTCTGTATCGTACCGAGTTTCTCTATTTGACCGCGCCCAAGGGGACTTTACCCGACGAAGAGGCGCATTTCGAAGCGTATAAAACCGTTCTCGAAACGGTCGGGAAGGAATATCCGACCGTGATTCGCACCTTCGATCTAGGCGCCGATAAGGATCCAGGTTTTGAGAATATTCACGAAGACAACCCGTTCATGGGGCTGAGAAGCATCCGTCTTTCGTTGCGTCATACGCCGATGTTCCGCACGCAGTTGCGCGCCATCTTACGTGCGAGCGTCTACGGAAAAGTGAAAGTGATGTTTCCCTTGGTTTCGACAATCACCGAATGGCTCTCCGCCAAGGCGATCTTAAAGGAAGTCTGCGACGATCTTGCCGAAGAGGGGATCCCCTTCGATCGCAATATTCCCCTCGGCGTCATGGTGGAGACTCCCGCGACGGTTGTGATGCTCGATCAATTTGTCGCCGAAGACGTCCAATTTTTCAGCTTGGGAACGAACGACCTCCTTCAATATACGATGGCGGTCGACCGGAGCAACGAGCGCGTTCAGAGTCTCTACGCTCAAGAGTCGCCCCCCCTCCTACGACTCATTCAGCACACCGTCGAAGTCGCCAATCGCTACGAAAAGGAAGTTTCCCTCTGCGGTCAGATGGGGAGCATGCCCGCGTGCGTTCCCCTTCTCCTGGGGCTCGGCTTGCGGTCGATTAGCGTTTCGCCAGGTATGATTCCGCAGATGAAAAATATCTGCGCCTCTTTCTCCATCGAAAAGTGCAGGGAGATTGCGCGCGAGGCGCTCAACTGCAAAACGGCGCTGGACGTCCGCTCCTACCTCAGACGCGAATACCGCGCCGTCATGGGGGATTCGATTTAATTTACCGTATACTTGTTATTCCGTTTTGCGTCAACTTCGCCCACATTCGCGTGGAAAATCAGACGTCCAATCGGCGTTGAAAGGAAGAGCGCGCGGACGGAACTTTTGAACGACGGAAGGTCGCGCGACGATAGACGCTCGCGCGGCGTCGACGCGCGGCAAACTCCTGGACGAGCGCCGTTTGCGTCGCCTTCCACCTTTTTGCGTCAGGAATACTTTTTATGTCTCAAAAAATGCTTATCAACGCCCGGCTTCCGGAAGAACTCCGGATTGCGGTCGTTGAAAACGACGCGCTCGAAGAACTATACGTCGAACGCACCTCGAACGACAACTATGTCGGCAATATTTACAAGGGCGTCGTCGTCAATATCGAACAAGGGTTGCAAGCGGTTTTCGTCGATTTTGGCGTCGGACAAAACGGCTTCCTTCACATTAGCGACGTCGAACCGCACTATTTCAAGCAGGCTTCCAATTTCAAACCTCAAGAGGAAGATCGTCGCCCCGGTTCGCGTCGCCGTCATGACGACGACGATTACCTCAACTCCGGGCGTCCGCGCCATAAACCGCCGATACAGGACGTCTTCCAGCGCGGCGACGAAGTTTTGGTTCAAGTCATCAAGGAAGGAATCGGTTCCAAGGGGCCGACCCTCTCCACCTACATCAGCATCCCCGGACGCTATCTCGTCCTCATGCCTTCCTTAGGAAGGGTCGGCGTCTCGCGCAAGATCACCGACGAGTCTGTGCGTCGCAAGCTTCGTTCTCTCATGGACGAGCTTGATCCCCCAAAGGGACTCGGCTTTATCGTCCGCACCGCCGGGTCGGATCGCACCAAGAAAGACCTTGCCTTCGACCTCGCGTACCTCATGCGTTTGTGGCGTTCCATCGTCCGCCGCGTTAAGAATCTTCCCGGTCCCGTCGGGATTTACGAAGAAAGCGACGTCGTTATTCGAACGATTCGCGACGTCTTCACCTCCGATATCGACGAAATCATCGTTGACGAAAAGGGCGCTTACGAGCGCGCCAAGGAGTTCATGGAAGGCGTCATGCCACGATATAAGGATCGTATTTCCTACTATCCCGACGTCGAGCCCCTCTTTACGAAGTACGGAATGGATTCGGAGATCGCGAAGATCAACTGCCGCACCGTTCCTCTTCGCGACGGCGGTTCGATTGTGATCGACCAGGCGGAAGCGCTCGTCGCGATCGACGTCAATAGCGGAAGCTTTAGAATGACGGAATCCCCTGAAGAGACGGCGTTCCAGCTAAACCTGCGCGCGGCGAGAGAAATCGCGCGCCAGATTCGACTCCGCGATCTCGGCGGCGTAATCGTCAACGACTTCATCGACATGGCGAGCGAACAGCATCGTCGCGCCGTCGAACGCACCTTGCGCGACGCCATGAAACGCGATCGCTCGAAGACGAGAATCCTTCGCACCAGTCCTTTCGGGCTCATCGAAATGACGCGTCAACGCGTGCGTCCCGGCGTGCGTCGCTCCGGATACCGCGAGTGCCCGTGCTGTCGCGGCGGCGGCGCGATCAAGACGCTCGAAAGCATGACGCTCGAAATTATGCGCGTCTTGGCGTTGGCCGTCCAGGAAAAACGCGCCGCGTTGATTACCGTCAGCGTCGCCGAAGAGGTCGCGAGCTACGTAAACAACAGGAAACGTCAGCAACTTGCGAAGTTTGAAGACGAATGTTCCGCGTCGATCGTCGTGCGACCCGCCGCCAACGTCTGGCCCGAGTCCCTCGAAGTCGAGATTTTGGACGAGAATAACAAACGCATCCCCTTTACTCGCGGGGGAGAAAACGCCGGTAATGGACGGTAAAATCGAAAGAAAACGCATGGCGTCCCCTTGTCAGAAGGGGAACGTCTTGTAAAATTTGACTGTTTGTATTCGTTCCCTTTTTGCCTTCGCGCGACGCGCGAATGGAACCGGGGTTTCCGGCCTTGCTGCTCCGCGCTTGAAAAGTCCTGCGCGTTGAGCGCGCGCGGTTTTCTCTTGAAAGTCGCGTTCTTTTGTATCCTGCGCTGGGAAGAAAACGACAGGATGCGATATATATCGAGCTCGGAACGAGCGTCGCGCTCGTCCCGGTCTGACAAAGGACCTTTTACAATGTACGCTATTTTTAAAGACGGCGGCCACCAGCACAAGGCTGAAGTTGGTCGTAAGATGTTCATCGAACTCCGTAAAGACTCCAACGTCGGCGACACGATTGAATTCAACGAAGTTCTCCTCGTCGGTTCCGAAGAAGGCGTCGCCGTTGGTCAGCCCAACGTCGAAGGCGCGAAAGTGGTCGCGACCGTCCTTGGCGAAGTCAAGGGACCCAAGGTCGTCATTCGCTGGTTCCGTCGCCGCAAGAACAGCCGCCGCAAGAACGGCCATCGTCAGCAGTACACCGAGATTGAAATCAAGGAAATCATTCGTTGATCGACGATCGTCCCCTTGCTAAAATCAATAAGGAGCGTTTCTCGCGATTCGCTCCTTTTTTGTTTTCTACGCGTCCTTCTCGTCGAAACGACGTATCCCCTCGATAAACTCCGCGCGAAGCTCCTCAAAACTCTTATCCGACGCCTCAAGACGCCGGGCCCCGTCTCGACACAGAGAACGAAACCACGTCTCTTGACGTTTCGCGAAGTTGCGCGTGCTTTGACTGATCCGCTCTATCGCCTCGTCGAGGGAAAGCTCTCCATGGAGAACGCGCGACGTCTCCTTATAGCCGACCGCCTTCGACGACGTCGGCCCAAGTTCGACTCCGCGCTCTTCGAGACGCCGAACCTCTTCCAAAAAGCCTTCTTCCATCATGATTTTCACGCGCTTGTTGATTCGCGCGTACAGCTCTTCTCGAGGGCGCGTGAGAATGAAGACGCGTCCTGGATCGACGAGGGGAGGCGCGTCAAACTGCGTTTGCTGGGAAGAAATCGGACGCCCCGTGAGTTTGTAAACCTCAAGCGCGCGAACCAGACGTTTAACGTCGTTCGGATGGAGTCTTTGCGCGGCGTCAGGGTCGACGGCGCTCAACTCGCGCCATAAGGTTCCCGGCGCTTCTTCTTCGCGCTCCTTGAGGCGCGCTCTAAGCTCGGGATCCGCGCCTGGCGACTCGAAGACGCCAAAAAGAATCCCCTTCAGATAAAGAGGCGTCCCGCCGACAAAGAGCGCCTTTTTGCCGCGCGATTCGATATCCGCCACGACGCGCACCGCTTCTTTCAGATAGTCGACAAGAGAATACTCCTCTTCCGGATCGACGACGTCGAAGAGGTGATGCGGAACGCCCTGACGTTCTTCCGGCGTCGGTTTGGCGGTTCCGACGTCCATTCCGCGATATATCGCCATCGAGTCGAGCGAAACGATCTCGGCGCCGATCTCCCGCGCCGCGGCGATTCCAAGCGCGGTTTTACCGCTCGCGGTCGCCCCGGTGAGAAAAAAC
Source organism: uncultured Thermoguttaceae bacterium (assembly GCA_934725735.1). Classification (GTDB taxonomy): domain Bacteria; phylum Planctomycetota; class Planctomycetia; order Pirellulales; family Thermoguttaceae; genus RUG369. The sequence continues at coordinate 39,559 of CAKVCP010000002.1, read as the reverse complement.
GCGCGCGCGAACGGCGACGCGACGACGTGATCCTGGATTGCTTGCGTCATATGATCCTCCGCGTATGACGGCGACGTGCTGCGCGCGCATTGCGCGAAAAGGAAATGCGACGCGAAAAAAACGTTTATAATCGGTTGAAAAGGGCCGCTAACGGGACGCCTCGCCTTGCCGACAATTTCTATTTGGGTATAATATACACGATACGCGTCGGTGGGCAAGCGTTCGATTACCGCGCTTTGACGCGTTGGAGACACGAGATGGCGGAAAGAAGGAAAACCGGCGGCGGAAAGGACGGACGCTCGAATAACGGACGTCGAAAAAAAGCGAAGTTCAACGACCCTTTTGCGACTCCGCCTAATCCTTTGGGATATCAATTCCTCGCGGAGCGTCGACCTGTGCGCGCGTCCCAATTTGGCGCGATTTTGCCCTCGATTATCGCCAAATACGGGCTCGGTCGAAAGCTTAGCGTCGAACGTTTTCACGAGGCGTGGGACGCCGCGTTGGAGAAGGTCTTCGGCGTCGCGGAGAATGAGTTTTCTTCCGATACTTTCGGCGAAGAGGGGCCGTCTCGACTTGAAACGTTTCGCAAATACGCGCGTCCCGCGACTTTTCGCGGCGGCGTCTTGCGCGTCGAGGTCGTCTCAAATCTCCTCGCTGGCGAATTGCAATATTCGACCCCGGAGCTCCTCGCCGAGTTGCGTCGGCTCCTACCTCACGAAAAAATCGAGCGTTTAAAGATCGCCGTTCGGTAGCGGCGAATCCTTATTGTGACGGCGGTCCAGACCCCGTCTGTTTTTTGTCCCTATCGGGGCTTCTTTGGATGATAGAGATACGATATGAGCGACTCCTCTAATAACCGCAATGATTTGACAGAAAACCGACCGGAGAACGAGGCTCGACAGCCTGCCGCCGCTCCCGAGGCGTCAAATGACGCGCAAAACGTATCCGACGCTTCGATTCCGCGCGCAAATTCCTCCTATACCGCCGAGGATATGCAGCATCTGAGCGACCTTGAACACGTTCGCTCCCGTCCGTCCATGTATATCGGCGACGTCACCTCGATGGGACTCCATCACCTTGTCAACGAGGTTGTCGACAACTCTCTCGACGAGGCTCTCGCGGGGTTCGCGTCCTCTATCTCCGTTATGGTCAATCCCGACGGTTCCGTCACCGTTGAAGACGACGGACGCGGAATTCCCGTCGACATTCACCCCGATCTGGGATGCTCCACCCTTCAAGGCGTGATGACCGTTCTGAAATTCGGCGGAAAGTTCTCTAAGGGCGCGTATCAGACCTCCGGCGGTTTGCACGGGGTCGGCGTGACGGTGGTGAATTTCTTGTCGGAGTGGTGCAATGTGGAGGTGTGCCGTGACGGTTATTCGTGGTATCAAGAATATGAACGCGGTGTTCCGACGTGCGAAGTCCGTCGCGGCGCGGCGACGCAAAAAACGGGGACAAAGACGACTTTTAAGCCGGATCCGGAAATCTTTACCGACGTTAAGTACGACTACAGCGTCCTGTACCATCGTCTTCAAGATCTCGCGTTCTTGAATCCTCAAATTACGATCACGTTTAAGGATATGCGCGACGGGCGCGGCGACGTTTTCCATTATGAAAACGGACTCGTCGATTTCGTTCACAACCTCAACCGCGAGGATTGCGCACATCCCGACGTCATCTTCGCGTCGGGCTCCGCCGACAACGTTCAGGTCAACGTCGCGCTGCAGTATTCGACCGACTATAGCGAAACGGTGCGCACGTACGTCAACAACGTTCATACGGTCGAAGGGGGAACGCACTTGACGGGGTTCCGCCGCGCGTTGACGAACGTCTTGAGTCGTTACGGAACGAACAATAACCTCTTTAAGAATACGACGCCTCAAGGCGAAGACTTCCGCGAAGGGCTTACGGCGGTTATCTCCGTGCGCGTCCCCGAACCTCTTTTCCAGGGTCAGACGAAGACGAAGCTCGGCAACCCCGAAGTCGACGGAATCGTCGGGTCAATCTTCGGCTCTTGCCTTGAAAAGTATCTTGAAGAGAACCCCGCGACCGCGAAGATCATCGTTCAAAAATCAGTGATAGCGGCGGAAGCGCGCGAAAGCGCAAGAAAAGCGCGCGAGATGGTGCACGCGCGAAAGAACGCGCTGAGCCATGGCGGCATGCCCGGAAAATTGCGCGACTGCACGAGCCGAGAAGTCGACAAATGCGAAATCTACCTCGTGGAAGGAAACTCCGCGGGCGGTTCTGCGGAAGGCGGACGTATTCGCGAATTCCAGGCGATCCTTCCCTTGCGCGGTAAGGTTATCAACGCCTACAAGGCGCACGACATGCGCGTTTTGAAGAATGAAGAAATTCAGAGTATGATTACCGCCTTTGGCGTCGGGTACGGAAGCGAAACGGATCTTTCCAAGCGTCGCTACGGCAAAGTCGTCATCATGACGGACGCCGACGTGGACGGTTCGCATATTCGAACCCTCCTCTTAACCTTCTTCTATCGCCAGATGTACGATCTCGTGAAAGGCGGGTTCGTCTACGCGGCGCAACCGCCTCTTTTCCGCGTGCGCAAGAAGAATAGCAAAGACGGAAAAGCGCGATACGTCCAGACGGACGAGGAGATGAAGAAAGAGCTCCTCGAAGCGGGGATCCAGAACGCGCGTTTTTCTCCCAACGACGGAAGGATCGTCGAAGGGGAGGAGATGACGCGCTTGTGTCGGCTCCTGAGCGTGATCGAAGACTCCGTCCAGGCGCTCGAACGTCGCGGCTACGGACTCAAGAAGCTTGCGCTGCTCCAAAATCCGGAGACGGAAGCGCTCCCGATGTATCATGCGACGTGGAACAAGGTCGAGTCGTGGCTCTTCGATCGTCACGAATACGACGAGTATGTCGAGAAGATTCAGAAGGAGACGGGCGTTTCTTCCGACTCTTTGACCGTTTCGATCTCCGAGGCGCTCAATAATTCGGCGAATTTCGACGAAAACGCCGACACGGACGCGAAACTGCGCGTCGTCGAGCTCTTTGAAGTGCGTTCGTTGAACAAATACTTGAAGCAACTTCGCGATGAATTTGGGTTCGGAATCGATTCTCTCTTCCCGATCGAACGCATCGGCGAGGAAGGCTCGCGTTATGCGCTCCTGCGCGGCGACTCCGAAATCGGCGTGGAGGATCTCCGTTCGCTCCTCACGACGATTCGAGAGTCTGGCGAAAAAGGATGGCAGATTACCCGATTTAAAGGTCTGGGCGAAATGGATCCCGAAGAGTTGCGCGAAACGACCCTTGATCCGAATAACCGCACCCTCGTTCAAATAACGATGGACGACGCGGAAGCGGCAGACGACATATTCCGCGTCCTCATGGGCGAACAGGTCGAACCGCGTCGCGAATTTATCGAGAAATTTGCGCTCGACGCCAGACTCGACGTCTGACGAAGGGCGGTTTGCTATCACGCAATTTTTTCTGACGACCGTTTCGCGCGGCGAAGGGAAAGTTATTATGACGAAACACAAAGCGAACGGCGACGCGAAGAGCGAACGCCGAAACGACGCGCTCTCCCTCGACGGCGCCCAGAATAGGCGCGAACTCGCGGAGACTTTCTGCGCGTCCGGCGCCGAAGCGCTCGTCGAAGGCGATTTTGACGAAGCGTTCGACGCCTATAAACGCGCCGCAAAGCTCTATCCAAACTCCCCGAAACCTCGTATCGGCGTCGGCCAGGTCTGGCTCTCTTACGAACGTTATGATTTGGCTTTGGAGGAAGCGCAAGCCGCGATTAAGCTCGACAAAAATCTCGGGGAAGCTTACGAACTTCGAGGGCACGCCTATCGTCTCCTCGAAAAATTCCGCGAAGCCGTCGACGATTACAATCGCGCGATCGAACTCAATAAACGCGCCTATCTCTCCTACTATGGTCGCGCGATCGCTCGCGATATGCTCGGCGAAGTCGACGCGGCTCTGAGCGATTTCGCCGCGTGTCTTAAAATCGCCCCCGAATTCGTCTCCGCGTATTACGATCGCGGCGTCCTCCTGGCCAACGCGCTCCGATACGACGAGGCGATCGACGATTATTCGAAGGCGATTAAGCTCGACCCGAATTTTGTCCATTGTTACGTCGCGCGCGGAGAGGCTCTCTACGAACGTGGACAGTTGCGGCGCGCGTTGCAAGATTTTGACCGCGCCGTCGAACTCGATCCCGAATCTCCCGACGCGTATTATTATCGTTCCCTCGTTCACCGAGAATTAGGTTCGGAACGCTTGGCAAGACGCGATTTCCAAACCGCTTGTGAACTCGGGTTTGACGTTGAGCGCGACGCGTAACGCGCGCTTTCTCCGCTCCTTCTCAGCTCTTTTCTGCAAGGAATTGACGACATGAAAATCATGGCCCCCGCAGGAGACGCGGAACGTCTATCCGCCGCTATCAAGGCGGGCGCGGACGAGATCTATATGGGAATCGCCGGTTTCGGCGCCAGGCGTTTCGCAAAAAATTTCTCCGTCGACGAATACGCCCGCGCTATCGACGAAGCGCATCGTTGCGACGTCTCCGTACACTTAACCTTCAATACGATCATGTCCGACGCCGAACTTGACGGCGTATACACGGATATGAAGCGCCTCTATGAAACCGGGCTCGACGAAGCGATCGTTCAGGACATGGGCGTCGCGACATGGCTGCGCGAGAATTTCCCCGAGCTGCGCGTCTGCGCGTCGACGCAACTCTCCCCCGCGACGGTCGAGGAGGCGCTCTGGTACGAACGTCTCGGATTCTCGCGGATCGTGTTAGCGCGCGAACTCTCGCTTCAGGAAATCGCCGCTATCCGCGCGAAAACAAAGATTGAAATGGAAGTCTTCGTCTCCGGAGCCCTGTGCCTGGGAGCTTCCGGGAAATGTTATCTTTCCAGTTTTATCGGCGGTCGCAGCGGAAATCGCGGCATGTGCGCTCAGCCGTGTCGACAATGCTATCGCGCGGAACAACTCGATTCCGCGAAACGCCCACGCGATCCGAAATACGGCTATTTCTTATCCCTTCGCGATCAATTGCAAGGACGCGACGAAATCGCCGAGTTGATGCGCGTCGGAGTCGATTCTATGAAAATCGAAGGGAGAATGAAATCCCCCGCCTACGTCTACGAAATCGTCCGGTATTACCGCGATCTCGTCGATTCGATCGCGGAAACCCCCGTCGCGGAGAGGAATCAACGTCTCTCGATGAAGGCGTCTGCCGTCGTGGGAAACCCCAAAAGCGACGAAGAAAGGCGAATGGACGTCGCGGCGCTCTTTAATCGCGGTTACGATCGCGGGTATTTTCACGACCATGATCCCGCGATCATCAACGAATATTATTCCTCCAACTTCGGCGTCGAGGTCGGGAACGTGCAGGGGAACGTCGTGCGATTGACGCAGAGCTTGCGCAACGGCGACGGCGTCGTCTTCCTCGACGAAGAAGCGCGGAAACTCGGCGGACTCAACGTCAGCGGAATCAGCCTTGTCGATCCGACAAATCCGCGTCGTTCGCGAATCGTCGAATCCGCCGAACCGGGGGATCGTGCGCGCTTCCACGAACCGATTCCGGAGGGCGCCGTCTATCTCTACCGCACCTTTAATTATCGCCTTAACAAAGAGATCGAAAACGCGCTGGTTCAGACGCGGCGACGCGCTCCCGTCACCGCGCGGATCGTCGCAAAGGTCGGGCGACCTTTGGAGATTACCCTTCGTTGCCCACGCGCCTATGTTCAAGCGCGCGCGCAGCAGCCTGTCGCTCCCGCGCAGAAGAAGGGCGCCGACCGCAAATCCCTTATCGAAGCGTTCGACAGATTCGGTGAAACTCCTTTCTATCTCGCTCAGGTAAAATGCGATTTTGACGAAAATGCGTTCGTGCCAAAATCCTTCCTCAATCAGTTGCGCCAGGAGGCTGCGGTCAAACTTGAAAAACGCGTCCTCGAATCCTATCGCAGAACCGCGCCGACGCCTCAGACTCCGGCTGCGCCGCAGAATAACGCGATCGACTCTGCGGAGAACGCCGACGATTTGGCGGCTCCCGTGCTTCATACCGAGTCGAAACTCGAGTCGATTCTACCCTATGTCGCCGTTTCCGTTCGCACGCGCGCGCAGTACGACGCGTGCAAAGACTTTGGCGTCAAAACGATTTATCAAGAGACGCTCCCCGTGCAATACGAAGGGAGAAAGCGCTTCTACGAAAGTTCGCTCTTCTCGCCGATCGCCGGGTCGACGGCGGAAGCGCTGCGACTCGAAGAGGAAGGGAAGGGATTCGCGCTGGACTGGTTCTTCAACGTGGCGAACGCGCGCGCCGTTCGTTTTCTGGCCGAGCGTTTCACGAAGGTCAAGACGATCTATCTCTCTCCGGAGATCTCCGACCATGCGATCGACGCGATCTTTGAAAATCTGGGGGATTATCAGGAGCAACGACGCGTGACTCTCGGGCTTCCCGTCTACGGAAGACTCCTAGCGATGTACACGCAAAAAACGCTCTTCGACGCGCCGCGCGAATTGATTACGAACGCCGACGATCGGCGCCTTATCGTCTTGAAGAACGCCGCGCGCGAGAATCCGGAGGGGCGCGACGCGGCGACGTCCGCGACGGGTAGTTCCGTCTATCTTGAAGAACCTCTGGATATTCTCGACGCCGTCCCGTGGATCTTGGCCTCGGGTATCGGCGAAGTTCGATTGTGCTTTACCGACGAAAACGCTCAGGAAACGCGCGCGCTTCTTGAACGCGCGTGCGCGACGAACCCTACCGGACGCTATTCGACCTTCTCCTACGGCTACACCCGAAACGGCGTTTTTTGAGGTCGGGTAAAAAGAGTTGAAGAGCAAGAAGCGTTTGCGAAAAGAAAAAAGGGAAGACGACGATTCGTCTTCCCTCTTATTTTAGGCTGGAGTTTTTCGCGAAGACTCCGGCTGTCTCTTTGCGATGCGTCTACTTCTCACTCTTCGACGAAGACGCTCTTGTCGGCGCCGCAAACAGGGCAAACCCAATCTTCGGGCAAATCTTCGAAAGCCGTGCCGGGAGCGATTCCGTTTTCAGGATCGCCAGCTTCTGGATCATAGACATAACCGCATGGTTCGCACACGTATTTCGCCATTTGGAATACTCCTCTTGTTGATAACTAACTAGATATTGTATCTATTTTCGAAGTTCTATTTCTAGTCTTTCGATTGTAATTCTATTCGCTGAAAGGAAAAGGCCCGAAGACGCGTTTTCTCCGGATCAATTCCTTTCTGCAAAGTCTTGCGTTCTCTGGAACCGCTTTAGAGATATTGTATCAATTGAGACGCGCGGCGTCAATCGCGCGTCAGGACTCTTTCAATTAGAATTCGATCTCGAGGGTTTCCCCTTCCTGAATCGCGCGCGCCTTCGAGTCGCCGTCGGCAAGACGCGTTTCGACGCGGAGTGTTCCGTCTTCTTCGCGCGAAATGAGAAGGTCGAAGCTCTGACCAAACGCGTTCACGTTTTTGAGCGCCATCGAGGGCCATTCTTTCGGGAGGCGCGGCGTCGTCTCAAATTTGTGGAAGCCCGTCGGGCGGATCCCGAAGAGTCCTTCCGTTACGACGCGACAGTACAACGCGCTTTCGGCGGAGAGATGACGTTGACTTCCTTCCGGCCATGCTTCGATCGGGTAGGGAACGTGTTCTCCTAACAAACGGACGCGCGAGTAATAGCGCAGTTTGTCAAGCGCGATTTCTTGCGCTCCGACCGCGAAGACCCCGCGCAGCGCGTAAAGGGTCGAGCGATCCCAGAACGTAGAGCTCCCTTCCTGCGTTAGGAGACCGTTTTCCGTCCAAAGGACGTCGGAGAAAAGCGCTTTGATCGTCTCGTCCGCGCGGTCGTCGATTCCCACGACGAAGGGAACGCAGATCCACGAGCGAAGCAAGTCGCAGCCCTTGTAGTATTGATACGTCTTGTAGCCGTGAACGGTCGCCCCGAAATAGCGTTCGATATTTTCGCGTAGCGTCGCGGCTTCGCGCGCGTACTCTTCGAGTTGCGCGTCGTCGACTCCAAGTTCCTTCCCAAGATAACCCGCGCTCGTCAGCGCGTCGTAGTATAGACACGACGTGCAGAGGTTGGCGTCTCCCGCGGGGAAACGTCCTTCGAGTTCGTCGCTGTCGGACTCGACGACCCCCTCGTCGTTCAGACGGCGTTTGCAGTATTCCAAGCACCATTCGACGAGCGGCCAAAGCTCCCGCGCTTCTTTAAGGTCTGCTCGCGCGAGAAGATAACGACTCGCTCCATACGCGATCATCGCTTGATCGCCGCGATCCCCCGCGCCTTGCCAGACGTCGATTCCTTCGGCGATGATCGACGAAGGGATGCGACGGTATTCGTCGTTCATAAAACGCGCGAAATGACGATAGGAGTTATACGCGCTTTCCCGCGCGGTCGGATATTCCATAAACGCAAAGAAGGGATTCGCGTATTCCGCTTGGTCGTTCGCCCAGATCGCCGCGTAATACGATTCGCCGCCAGGTCCGTGCATCAAGCCCCCCGCGGTGCGGTAGATGCTTTCGCAGGCGCGAATTTTCGCGAACGCGAACGCTTGATCGATCGTTTCTTCCGGCGTGTCAAGGACGAGTTCGCCCCACATCGTCTCGACGAACGCCGCGCGCGCCGCTTCTTCCGCGTCAAAATCGATCGTCAGCTCCTTCTCTCCTTTTCCTTCGCTATACCCTTGAACGACGAAATCATAACGCGCGCTCTCTCCTTTTTGGAGAACCGCGCTCTTTTTGCCAAAGAGCTCTTCAACGAGGGCGTATGAACCGATGACTCCTTGCGCGGCGTCGGTTTGCGTTACGTTGCGATATAGCGGCGTTTCGACGGTGATCGCGCTTTCAGACGCGTTCCTCAGAGTGAGACGCTCGACGACGAAGGGCCCTTTCGTCGAGGGGAAGAGCTTTCGCTCCGCTTGGAGCGCGCCGCCATTGGCGAGTGAATAGCGACTCTGAACCGTTAGAAATCCGTTGAGGGAAACTCTTTCGACCTTTTCCCCCGAAAGGGGAGCGCCGTCGACGGTGAAGTAGGAGAGGAGATTGACGTCGAACCGACGCATAAGGCTGGCGTGCGTGTTGTTGGGGATCGTGCGAAGCATCGGCCAGACGACGGAACGGCTCAGCGTAAAGGCGCCCGTCTCGTCGACGCCGTATCGCAAGACGGTCGAAACTTGTTCGCCGCTTGCTTCGATATGGTCGGCGTGCGGAATGGATTTTTCCGAGAAATCCGACCATTGAATCGAACCGTCCGATTGGAGGGACCACCGCATAGCGTCGTCCGCGCCGCGCGACGTCGCGTTATTGACGAAGAGGGCGCCGATCGCTAAGAACGCAATAATATAGAATCGTCTCATTTTTGACCTTTCTGACATTAGACTATTTCCTCTCATTGTACCCGCGCCGCGCTTATTTTGCCACTTCTCCAAAAGAAAAGGACACGACCGGCTAGAAGCGGATCGCGTCCCCATGACGACGTCGTCTCATTAGTTACGCGCCAAAAGACCTTCTTTCAAATCGTTCGGCGCTTGTCCCTTGAGGACATAACGTTGTTTCTTGCCAGTAGGCGTGTAGGGAAGCTCTTCCACGAAGCGATAATAACGCGGCGTGGTGAAGCCCGAAAGGCTCGGACTCTCGGCGCAGAACTGTAGAAGCTCGCGAACGGTCAAGGACGGATCCCTGGGAACGATATAGGCGACGAGCGCTTGACCGCGCGCCATCTCCGAGACGGGAACGACGATGCAGTCGCTGACCTTCGCGTTTTTGCAGATCGCCTCTTCAATCGGTTGCGGGTAGATGTTTTCCCCTGCGGAGATCATCATGTCGTCCTTTCGCCCGACGATCGAGATATACTCTTCTTCGTCCCAGATCGCCAAGTCGCCGGTGTAGAGATAACCGTTGTGGAATTTCTTCGCGGATTCTTCAGGCTTGTTATAGTACGCGTGGGGCCCCTTGGTGGAGCAGCGGACGATCACTTCGCCGAGCGTCTTTTTGTCTTTCGGCACGAGCTTCGTCGGATCGCCCCAGCCGTCTTCGATCGGTTCGACGAGGACGACGTTGTCGTCGTACGCCGCGCGACCCGCCGTGCCCGCCTTTTCAGGAAGCGCGCTCGAATCGAGGAACGTGCTCAAGAAGCCTTCCGTCGTGCCGTAGCTGTTGATGAATTTAACGCCGGTGAAGACGCTTTGCAGGTAGGTGCAGGTCGCCTTTTCAAGGTCGCTTCCCATCATGACGAGAAGATGAACGGATTTGATGTTCGTGAGAACTTTTTCTTGCTTGCGCGCGACCATGATCGCGGCGGAAGGAACGCCGAGAAGGATCGTGACGCCGCGCTTCTGGATATTCTTCAGACAGACCGTCGGGTTAAAGCGCTTCAGCACGACGACTTCGCCCCCCAGATAGAGGGTAGGGGTCAGGCCGCCGTGGAAACCGCCGCGATGAAACCACGGGGTGGTGTTGATCGTGACGTCGGTCGCGAAGACCGGATAGCGCATGGCGACTTCGTGAACGGAGAAGACTTCGTTCATGCGAGAGATGGGAACGCCCTTAGCGCGTCCCGTCGTTCCGGAGGTGTAGAGACGCACGATTTCGTCGAAGATGGAGACGTTTTCCGGCGCGAGAGGATTGGCGTCGGAGGCGTCTTTGAAGAACTCTTCGTAATCGACGGCTTCTTCGACGAGAACCGTCGCGGGAGCGCCGACGCGAATCTTGAGGGAGGGAACCTCGACCCCTTCTTCCTTCGCGCGTTGGAAAGAGTTTTTCATGAGCTCTTCCAGCTCGAAGTCGTAGACGAGAATTTGAGGTTTGCTATCGCCGAAGAAGTAGAGGACTTCGTTCGGCGAGTAGTTGTAGTTGATCGGGCAGAAGATAGCGCCGAGCTTTTCAGAGGCTAAATAGGCGACGACAAATTCAATCGTGTTGAAGAGCGCGACGCCGAAAGCCTGCCCCTTCTTGAGGCCGGCGTTTGCCAAGGCGTTCGCCAATTTATTGGCGGTCGCGTTGAGCTGGGCGTACGTCAGCGTGATATTCTGAGTGGGGTCGCTCACGGCGACTTTATTCGCGAAGTGACGCGCGTTGCGTTCAAATCCGCGAATAAAATCGAATTCGCTTTCAAATTGCGCTTTGAGCGCTAAAACTTCAGGAGAAAGATTTGTCGTTGTCATAACAGTCCTAATTAGAGTAACCGAGTTTCCTCGCTCGCCCTAGGACGCGTTATTTTTTAGGCGCGTCCTTATCGACGAGCGCGAAAAAGAGTCGTGCTTTTACGCTTAACTGACCGTTGACAAAACCTTTGCAATCGGTGAAGTAGAACGGTTCTTTGATCGTTTCTATGCGGCACTCGGAATTAAAGGTTTCGCCAGGCTGTACCATTCTTTTGAGACGAACGGAGTCGAGTCCGACAAGGAGCGGGGTTTTATTCTCCGGTACGCCGTCCTTTAGCAGGAACGCGGAGGTCTGCGCGAGGATTTCGCACAGGATCACGCCGGGAGTGACCGGCGCGCCTGGAAAATGCCCTTGGAGAAACCATTCGTCTCCCTTGATTAACAAGCTTCCGCGCGCGACTCCGTCGTCGCCAAGATCGACGGAATCGAGAAGGAGCATCGGCTTGCGGTGTGGAAGATAATTTTCAATATTTTCGACAAGCATGGCGTTTAATCCTTAATTCTAGCGTGTGACACAGTTGCGGCTCAAACGCAGCGTCTTATGGCGACGCACGCGTTGTGGCCGCCAAAACCGAAGGAGTTGGAGATCGCCAAATCCACGCTTGCCTCGCGTTTTTCATTCGGAACGTAATCGAGATCGCATTCGGGGTCGGGTTCGAGGAGGTTGATTGTCGGAGGAACGACGTTCTCTTGCAACGCCTTCGCGCAAACGATCGCCTCGATCGCGCCCGCGGCGCCGAGCATATGCCCCGTCATCGATTTCGTGGAGCTTATGAGAAGTTTACGCGCTTCTTCTTCACCGAAGGCGAGCTTGAGCGCGCGCGTTTCCGCAAGGTCGTTAAGCGTGGTGCCGGTGCCGTGCGCGTTGACATAGACGCGCTCGCCCGCGCGCCAGTTCGCTTCTTCAAGCGCCAACGAGACCGCTTTACCCGCGCCGGAACCGTCCGCTTTCGGCGCCGTCATATGATACGCGTCGCAAGTCGTCCCGTATCCGACGACTTCGCCGTATATCGTAGCGCCGCGCGATACCGCGCGTTCATATTCTTCAAGCACAAGAGCTCCAGCCCCTTCCGCCGGGACGAAACCCCCGCGACGTTTGTCGAAGGGAAGAGACGCTTCCGCCGGATTATCGGTCGTCGCGAGCGCCTTCATCGCGTTGAAGCCCGCCAAGCCGACTTCGACAATCGGCGCTTCGCAACCGCCTGTTACGACGACGTCCGCGTAACCGTGACGAATCGCGCGCGTCGCTTCCCCGATCGCGTGCGAACCGGAGGCGCACGCCGTCACCGCGGGAATCGCTTGACCGCAGAATCCGAAATGAATCGCGATCGTTCCCGAGGGCATATTCGCGATCATCATCGGAACGAAGAAGGGAGAAACGCGGCGCGCCCCCTTTTCGACAAGCTTGCGGCAGTTGAGCTCCGTCGTTTCGAATCCGCCGATACCCGTCCCGAAGTAGACCGCCGCGCGATAAGGATCGACCGTTCCAACAACTTTGCTCTGTTCGACCGCCTCGATCGCCGCGGCTAGCGCGAATTGCGCGCTGCGATCCGTATGGCTCGCGTCTTTCGCGCTCTGATATTTTTCAGGATCAAAGTCTTTGACTTCCGCAGCCAAGGAGGAGCGAATATTCGACGGATCAAAACGCGTGATACGATCGATTCCGCACTTACCGGCGAGAAGATTATTCCAAAACGCTTCGACTCCAATGCCGATAGGGGAGACAGCCCCCATGCCCGTGATAACGACTCTTCGATTCATCTTTTACTTCTGATCCTTTCAGGTCGATATCGCGCGAGACGTCGAAGCGCGCAAAGACTTAATTTGTCGCTTCGTCAATCGCGGCGACGATATCGCCGACAGTTCTAATTTGTCCAGTTTCTTCGATCTCAATGCCCAGCTTGTCTTCGAGCTCCATCAGAAGCTCCGCCGCGTCGAGCGAGTCGATTCCAAGCATTTTAAGGTCGTCTTCAGCAACAATCCCTTCGGGATCGAGTCCGAGACGTTTAGCGAGACCACGCGTCACCAACTGAAAAGCGTCCATTTTTATTCTCCGTACTGAGTCGTTTCCGACAATGAGGGGGGACGCGAAAAAAGGAAGTAAGAAAATAGCGCCGCCCCGAGCTTTCTTTAGTTATCACTGATAACTAAAGGCTAGTATAACGAACGCTACCCCGGCGTCAATACGCGACGCGCCTAATTTAAGAAGACTCCGACTTTTTTTTCCGAACTTTTTTACCCTCTTATTTACTCTTGTACGGCGCCGGTTTAGGGAGCTCTTCGCCTGGTTCGGGACCCAATTTCGAGAGAAACTCCTTTAATTCTTTCGTTTGGAACGCCCCTTCAGACTCAAACGCAAGCGTCCAAGGAAGCTCAAATTCCCTCTCCACAAGCGTGCGAACGAAACGGATCATCATTTCCCCGTAAGGCAATTCGTTGTTGATAAACATAAGCGCGAAACCGTAGATTTGCGAGCGCACGACGTACATCTTGACGCGCGCGATGCGCAAATCCACGCCTTCTTGACGACAGTACTCCAAAAGTAATTCTTTGGAGTAGTCGCTTATTCGCGCTTTGACGTCCATGTAGCTCGAATCGAGCGTTTCTCCCTTGAGCATGAGAACGGAGTTGTATCGCGGATTTTCGACGAGGAAACGGATATAGTCGACGGCGAATTCGATGAGAATCTCGCGGATCGACGCGCCGTTCATTCGATCGATGATCCTCTGTTGGCGTTCGAGCCATTCTTGGGAGATGTAGTCGAGGATTGCGACGACGAGTTCTTGACGATTTTTGAAGTGCTTATACGGCGCGGCGCAGGACGCTCCGCACGCCGCGGCGACGCGTCGAACGGAGAAGCACTCGAATCCGACTTCTTCGATTTCGTCGATCGCCGCAAGAATAAGACGTCGACGCAACGGAAGCGCGGCGAATTCTTCGGGCGTAAGACGCGCTTTCGCCTGCGCGCAAGCCGCCGCGTCGGCGTTCGGCGTCGCGCTCATGAGACGACGCGCGCTTAAACGACGCGCGTCCGGTTGACGTCCTGCGTTTAGAGATTCCTCTGAGCTTTTCTTTGTCATGATTCCACTCCGCGTCGAGATTATTCAACATATTTGGCTTCTTCGCCGACGAATTTTTGCGGATGATCCAGCGCGTCGAGGAAAATATCGTCGTCCGACATTGACACTTGAGCGCAAATCGCATTCGCGATCGTCTCGGGACTGGTACCCTTGCGAATTCTGACGAAATCTTTGAAATTCTTCTTGACGATATCCGCAAAATCGAGGGAGTGCTTATGACTGCACCACGGGATATAAACGAGGAAGAGCTTGACGTCGGGGTCTTTCACGTATCCGCTGAGCCTGTCAAGGGAGTCGCCGTGACTCGTCTCGGGCCAAATCAGATCGATATTGAGCTTAGACGCAAGTCGCGAGCGGAGATGTTCAACGGGCCTGCCGCCGAGGAAAACCGCTTTCGCGCCATGGTAATGCGAGCGCACGGCCTGAACCTCGGGGCTAAGCTTTTCGCCTTGAGACGCGTTGGCAATCTCGGCGTTTTTCTTGTCCTGCTGAGCTAGCTCGATATTCTGAACGACGAGGGAGAATTCGTCCGTAGTTTCGAGATCGTCCGGGATTTGATCGAGAAGATCTTCGAGCGCCGCGCGCAGACGCAAGGAGCTAGGCGGTTCCTTGAAGTCGCGGCACATTTTCGTCGTCGTCTCGACGACGGCCTGCCAAGCGCCGTTGTATTTTTTGAGGTCGGCGTCGGTTTCGAGCGCCGCGTTCGAGATTTGTCCGACGTGCCCTAGCAACTCCTTCTCGAGACTCTTGAGCTCGCTTTCGCGCGCGACCGCTACGCGATACTCGTGCAGAAGTTCTCCGCCTTTTAAGGAAAGCGCGTTCACTTCGTCCGGCGTGAGACGATCTTCAAGCCTGCTATGTTGAAGGTAGCGCGTCGGGAAACGTTCTCGTCGCGTCGACGAGATAAGGGAGAACGACTCTCTTTGGACGGGGCATTTTCCAATGGAGAGCTCTTTCTCTTGCAAAAAGTTTTTGACGGAGCACTGCGCGTCTGCGGCGAATTGCAACGCGTCGAAGACGAGCGAACCGCTCAAATCCGTCGCTTTTTCTTCTTCCATTTGCGCGAGGAGCTCCAACGCGCTTTGAAGCGCCTTGTATCTCCTCCCCGCGTCCGAAAACTCTTCGCTTGTCAGCGTCTTCAAAGCGCTTTCCTTAATCACCCAGATAAAGGAGGGCCCCGTAAAATCCTTCAATTCTCTGAGTTCTTGATCCTTCGCGCTGATTTCCGCGCGATATTCCGCACCGTATTGCAGAAGCTTGATTCGTTGACTACTCCATTCGCAATACTGCCTTAGCGTGTCCGCTTGGGCGGCGAGCGAGGAGAAAGTGGGGGGCGCGTCGTATATAAGGGGAACGCTCGTTTTCTCGACCTCGGCGCCGATGCTGAGATTTTTGATCGATTCTCCGTCGATCGGACGCATATCCGGATGCGATTCATGATAGAGCCAGAAGGCGTTCATGGAATCGTCGCCGACGAGACGCAGGGACGATTGGAGAAGCTTGCGAAAAACGTTGCGTTTCTTTTGATACAATTCCTCGAGGCCGGGAAACTGCAAACCGACCCTTTCAACCGCGAGTCTGGCGGAGCATTTTTTGCCGTTGTCGAGGACGAACTCTTCAAGATACGCGTTCCATTCCCAGGAGCTTTCGCGAAGGAGTTCTTCGAGGTCGGGCTCTTGCGTTTCGCAAAGCGTCGCAAGTTCTTCGGGGGATTGCGTGAGCTCGTCGAGTTGCTCGTCTTGCGTCTTCTCGGGGGCGGTCGGTTGCGGGGCGGGGGAGACGTCGGGGGCGCTCCAGTTCTGACGAACCATCCCCGAATAGTTGACGCCCTCTTTGGAGAGGAGATTGCGCAAAGGCATAAGCCCCTCGATATTACGACCTAATTCCTCGGAGATCTGAGACGCGGTGATGAGGAATCTTCCGACGCGTCCGGCGAGGAGTCTCAGCAGCGCGATCGGCTCTTCTTGGCCTAACGCGACGGCGACGTTTGTCGGGCCGCCAGACTGAGAGACTGCGGAGACGAGGAGCGCCGCAGCCTGCATGTCTTCGTCGTCCGCAGGGGCGACGTCGAAGCCCGCGAGAAGGAAAGCGGGGGCTGCCGCAGAATGTTGCGGCGCAAGAGTGACGACGCGTTTGACGACGAGGATATCGCGGGTCGTCAATTCGCGTTCAACGGCGACGCGGAGGCTGTCGACGACGCCTAAATCAAAAGGATTGTCGAGGATCTTCCCAGAGACGACAATAATGGCGGTTTCTTGATTTGACATAACGCTGACCTTATTCTTTAGATGCAATAGTGAACGACGCTCTTTCCGTAATGAAAAAGACGTTCGAGAAAACTGGAAGCGCGACGCAAGGACGCGCGTTCAGCGTTAGATCAGTAAGGAGAGACGAGAGAAGCGAGGGCGCGTTCCAAGAAGTCTTCGACGAAGCGCCGCGCCTCTTCGCGTCGGAAATTTTTCGGAACGAGGCGATGTCCTAAAACGGGAACGGCGAGCGCTTTGACGTCGTCCGGCACGACGTAATCGCGGGAATGAACGAGCGCGTAGGCGCGTAACGCGCGCGCGAAAGCAAGGGTTGCGCGAGGACTGGCGCCGACGGCGAGTTCAGGCGCGTCGCGCGTCGCGTCGACGACGTCGAGCATATAATTCGCGATTTCTTTGTCGAGGCGAACTTCGAGCGTCTTCGCCTGGAGTTCGAGCGCCTGGTCGAGCGTGAGCGTCGGTTTAAGGGTTTTGAGCGCCGTGCCTTCGCCGTGCGTGTCAAGAATCTTCAACTCGGACGCGCGATCAGGATAACCAATAGAGCGCCTAATGAGAAAACGGTCGAGCTGGCTTTCGGGAAGAGGATAAACGCCTTCGAATTCCACTGGATTTTCCGTCGCGACCACAAAGAAAGGACGCGGCAAAGGATACGTCTGGCCACCGGAGGATACTTGACGTTCGCTCATCGCTTCCAACGTCGCGCTTTGCGTGCGCGGAGGAGTCCGATTGACTTCGTCCGCTAAGACAACGTTTGCAAAGATAGGCCCGCGCAGAAATTGAAAGGTTTGCGTCGATTGCTGATAAAAGTCGCCGCCAACGACGTCGGAAGGCAAAAGATCGGTGGTAAATTGTATTCGAGAAAAGGACGCGTCCAGACTGCGCGCTAACGCCTGACCAAGCAGCGTTTTGCCGACTCCCGGTACGTCGTCTAATAAAAGATGCCCCTCCGCTAAGAAGGCGACAAGAGCAAAATCTATGACTTCCTCTTTGCCTATGAAAACGGCGCCTATATTCTTTTTTAGTTGCGTTATCGCTTCGTATGCCTCGGTAAATTCCATCTCCTTCTCCTCATTCTCTAAACGGCTAAAAATTACTTCAAAATTTGTTGGTAAAATTTCTTTATTTTGTATGTTTTTACTAAATTCTATAATATAGACTGCGGAGATAAAATTCAAGAACGCGTAAAGAGTTCAACAAAGAAAAATTTTTTATTAAAACGTTCTGATTATAACGTTCGTTTTGATAAAAAGGAAAAGGTTCCGAAGGAGGATGCTTCGGAACCTTGACAAGCGCCGTTGTTCGAGGGGAAAATTATTTTTCGGAGGAGCCGAAAACGCGAGAAGAGAAATCGGTTTGAGGATCCCAATCGAGAGGTTCGACGTCGGGATAGAGCTTTTTGAGGGCGTCGGCGAGTTTGCATCCGCGGCAATCGACTTCGACGACCTTTCCATCCGGTCCGACGAGGATCATTTCCGGAACGCCTTTGATCGAGTAGTAGTCGTATAATCCATGGTATCCCGCTTCTATCGAATGTTTCTGAGAAGCGACCGGCCAGGGGATCTCGTTGTCGACGAGGAATTTTTGGAGAACGTCGTCGTTCAAATCGATGCTATAGCCGAAGATTTCGAAGCCCGCGTCATGGTAACGGTCGTAGACTTCCTTGAGTCGCGGAATTTCTTTACGGCAAGGCGCGCACCACGTGGCCCAGACTTCGACGAGATACGCTTTTCCCTTGACGGCTTCAGGGTCGAACGGCTTGACGTACTCTCCCTTTTCGTTGGGAAAGAGCGCTTCGAAGTAGAGTTCCGAGCCGGGGAGTCGGGCGTAACGACGTTCGCCGCTGAGCGCCGCGACGGGCTTGGCGAGCGCGGGATTACCCGACGCTTCGAAGGCTTCGCATAACGCGTCGATCGCTTCTTCGCCAAGTTCCGCGTCGATCGCGCGAATCGCTTGAACGATTTTGAAGGCGTCCGCGCCGTAATCGGGGAGCGCCAACGCGAAGGTCACGACGTCGCCGACAAGGGAGACAAAAGCGTCTTCCCGCTCTTCTTCCGGAAGGGAGATCGCGAGTCGTAGGCGAACGTTGAAGAGTTGCCCCGCGTAAGCGAGATAGATCGCCTTCGCTTGGGCTTGCGTTTCTTCGTCCTGAGCGACGGCGTAGGCTTCGCTCGCTTCCGACGCGTATTCGAGAAGTTCGTCGTAATGCGGACCGCCGAGCGTTTTCGCGATCAGCGCGTCGTGGAGGGTGTAACTGCCGAGAATTCCGGCCATTTCACGGTGGTATTGGAGCTCTTCTTCTTTCGTCAAGTCGAGAGAAAGGAGGCGTTTCGCGGCGTTGTAGAATCCGTCGCTGGTGCGATCCCAGAACTCGTCGGGGGAATAGGTTCCTTGAGAGGCCCAGTCGGCGAGCGCCTGACGGTAAATCAGGATCGCTTCTTTATCGGCGTTATCCTCCAACTTCGGAGGCAGATTTTCGACGCCGCGCGCGACGTTCAAAAGAATCGTCGCGAGGAGAAGGAGAGTTAGGCTGAAAGTCTTATGCATGAGGCTTCCTTGACGTTACGCGTGTAGATGGATGACAGAAGAATTGGGGAATCGTCATAGAGGATTGTGAACGTCGACGGGGCCTTCGGGGAAAGGTTTGTCGCCGAGTTCGCGATACATGGGGCAGTTAGACTGCATATGAATAGGCAATCCCCTTTCGCGCCACATAATCATGGAGTCGTTTGGAAGTCGCCAGGAATTTTTTTCATAGAAGTGAACGAGGGGCTCGCGGCAGAAGAGGATCGCGTAAGGATAGCCGCGGCGTCGGGCTTCGTCGAGGCTCGTGTCGAGGAGTCGCGTCGAGAGCCCCGTCTTGCGATATTCCGGAGCGACGGAAACGCCTTGGACGCTCGCCGCGCGGTATCGATAATTCCAGTTTGTCGTCAACGTTCTTTCGACGACGGCGACGTGTCCGACGATATTCCCCTCGCGGTCGCGCGCCAGCGTCGTGAAGACGGGAGGCGCGTCGTGCCAAGCGCGCCGCTTACGGAAAACCGTTTCCCAGTTCGGAAAAATGGCGATGAGAAACTCGCGCAGCTTCATGTCGAGGGAGCTGTCGATTTCGTTCTCGTTGAGGATTTCTATAGTAACATCATCAGTCGTCATTGGAGTCTCGATCGCGCCGGGGCGCTTTGACGCAAATAGTTTTTTGAATCAAACAAACTGGGCTTTGTTTGCGCTAATTCTATTTTTTTTAATGGCTAAATAAAGCCGTAGAGGGGCAAAAAACTGAAAAAACGTTTTGATATCGGAAAAGACGCCTTGAAAAAACGCATGACGCGCATAATTTTAAAAAGCGACGCTTGGCGAGAGAAAAGAGATTAGATAATACTAATTCATGAATATGTTAAAAAATCGGCTCTTTTTTTCTCGCCAGTTCTTGATTTTTTGGGGAGTTGTTTGTATTATCGTATGGACGTTGACGCGGAAACGCGGTTCAAAAAATTTTACGCAACGCCTCGCGTCATTTATTTGAAACATTAAATTTAAATTCTTACGCGCGTCGTCCGATTTGTCGTCGACGCTCATAATAGGAGGCTGAAATGGCTGCTGTCGTTAATAAAGAACTTTGTGTTGGATGCGGCGCTTGCGCTGACGAATGTCCTTGCGGCGTTATTACGATTGAGGATTGCGCTGTGATCGACGCCGACGGTTGCGCGAGCTGCGGCGCTTGCGCGGCTGTCTGCCCGAATGAAGCCATTACGGTCGAATGAGTCTCTTTTGACGATTGAACGTCGCCATATTTGCCTTTGACTTACAACCTTGTTTCTCATTTGAGGGGAACAAGGTTTATTTTTTATCGACTCCTACGCGCAATAATAAAAAAGGCGCCGCATTCGTGCGCGACGCCTTTCGTTATTGGAACGTCCAAGGAACCGATCTGATCTCATCTGTTCTGCGAGGAAATTTCGATGACTCCGAGTTCCTTGCCGGGGATAATTCTGGACGTCTGACCGTTGGGAACGAAACGCGTCGTCGCGCCGACTCCGTTGGAAGAACGCGCGGCAACGGCGGAATTCGCGGCACGGACGCGCGGCGAGCCAATCGCGGTTGGACGCGGCGACGTTGAAGACGTATTGTAAACGTAACGCGGCGCCGTGGACGTCTTGAGCGGCGTCGGCTGTTTGGTGGCATAGGCCGCCTGCAACGCCGTTTGATCGGGGATCGCGACGGGGGAAGTCAAGGAGGCCTGAATCTCTTCGACCGGCGTCGACGCGTCTTGGACGGGCGCGGGAGAAGGCGTCGATTCGGACGACTCTACGGACTCTGCGGAAACGGGTTGCGATTCTTCGTTAGGGGAAGAAACGTCGGTCAGGACGGGGCCGTCGCTTGGCGCGGGCTGCGTCGATGCGTTGGAAGTCGCGGAGTGATCGAACTCCGAAGGGGCGAAACCGAGCTGGCGGTTGGGCGCGGGCGAGCCGGAAGCGGAGGCGTCGGAAGGGGCGACGCTCTGATATTGAGGCGTCGTCGTCGCGGGGGCTTCTTGAGACGATTCAACTGTCGCGGCGGGCGCTTCGGGAATTTCTACGGAATCTTCCTCTACGTCGGCGGCTGTGTTGGGGAAATGTTGATTTAACGCGCTCGCGGCGCTCGCCAACGCTTCGCTTTGCGTCATGGAGTCAAACGTCTTCTGCGATTCCGACGCGATCGGCGTTTCCGCAGACGACGCGCTTTGCACGTTCTGCTCAGGTTCCGACGTCGCGGCTATAGCGGGAAGAGACGACTCGCTTTCTACTTGCGTAGGAGACGTCGCGCGCGGTTTCGACCTTTTAAAGAGTCGGGCGCCAAAGAGACCGCGATCGAGGGGCTCGACCGTTTGCGAAACGTTCGGCGCCGTCGGTTCGCCGACGTCCTTAGACGAATTGGCGCTAGCCTCCTGGCCGCGTTCTTCTATATCGTCGATCTCCGCCTTGTTGCGACTGAAGGGGCAGCTGGCGCAATTGTTCTTACCGGATTGGCACCCAATAAGTCCAAGACCAACGAAACCGATCGCCGCGAGAAGAAGCGCGCGACGGATCGGGTTGGAAAAGATACTTCCGATTGTCCCCGTTGGGTTGTGTGCTGGCATGAAATCCACAGCTTTGTCTCCCTTGTGTTCTTTCACTTGCTAATCCATCCGTATGTATAGCAAAAAGACGTATCGCGTTCTTTGAAAGACGCGTCTACCTATCTTTCGTAATTCTACTACTCTATTACGTATCCTTCAATAAATACGCAAAAAAAAATAGTCGAAAATTTAGAAAAAAACTCGATGCGAGCTATCTTTTCTAAAAAACAGAACCGGATATTACGAATATGTTACGCGTAACGGTAAGACAAGATAGGTAATATGTTTGTTCGCGTTGGACGCGTAGTTTTTAGTTAGAACCTTGTAAATTGAAAACGACCTGTTTTTCTCTTTTGTTGCTCAAAATCGTTACATGTTGCAATTGCGTCGCACGTCGTACAAGAGGCGGGCAAGAGAGCCTTTTTTTGGCGGAGAGGTTCCTTTTTTTCATTCTTTTAACCGGGCTGAGACGATTTTGGTTCTGTTGCGGTTGTCTTTCGTGCGGCGTTGCGTACGGAAGCGTTTGCGCGCGGCTAGAAGACCGGTCACGACTCGAGCGACTCGCGACGCCTCTCCCTTTGGCGAGACGGCGTCGAAGGACGTAAACTCATAACGTTCTCTATGTTGGAGAGAATCGACGAAAACTCATAACGTTCTCTATGTTGGAGAGAATCGACGAGAAAATGATCGGTTTTAAAGCCGTAGATTTTATGTAATTAGAAAAACTGGATTGTCGAAATTGGAAAAAGGCGTTTTTTTGCCCTTTTCTCTTTAGTTTCTGATTGTTCGGGACGTCTTTGCGCGTAAACTCAACCGTCGGATGAATAAAACTTCTGAAGGCGTTCGCTCGTCCTGTTAGTATGGATTATCCAACGGGGCGAGAAGGGACGGCGCGATTTTTCGCGCGCAATGCAAGAAGTACAGTGAAGGAGCAGTTACTATGCTTGTTTTGTCAAGATATAAGGATCAGAGTATCTACATTGGCGACGATATAGTCGTTACGATTGTGGACGTACGAGGCGATCGTATTCGTCTTGGGGTGGAAGCGCCCGCTAACGTCCCTGTTCATCGGCAGGAAATTTACGAACAGATTCAGCATGAGAAAGAATCTGGCGACCGCGCGAATTTGTGTGCGAAGGATCAAGACGAAGCGATTCCTCAAGAGGGCTGTCGACAACGTCGTCCCCAGCAGTTCGTCGACACGTTGATTGCGAAAGAGAGAAAAGAGGAGCCTTCGCGTTCGTCCAAAGCGCCTTTGAGCGGTCGCAGAACGTCGCGCGCTCATGCGAAACCTGCGAAAGAGGAAGGCGCTCCCTATCAGGAACTCGACTTGTCGCGTCGTTAAGACTTCGACGTCGACGCTTCTCGAAGCGCGGCCCTCTTCGGTCGCGCTTTTCGTTTCTTGATTCTAAGACCGAGGCGCTCAGGCGCGCCGATTCGAGATAGGAGCGACCGTCATGGATAAACTCTCCAAGACGTCCTTGAATTATTATTTATCCGAGTACCTTGAAGATTTGAAACGCGCCGGCGTTCAAGAAGTTTGGCGCGGCGCCATGCGTCAAGACGCTCCCGTTCCGAATCGCGAAGCGTCGGCCCCACCCGCGCGAAGAAGGCCGGTTCCTCCCCCCGCGACAGTTCCCCAAGCGTCGAAAGCTCCCGCTCCGCGCGTCGCCTCCGCGAATATTCTCCCCATGGCGGATCGACCTGCGGCGAACCCCGATTGCGCGGCGCGCGACGAACAGCTCAAAGCGATCGCCGAAAAGGTCGCGCAGTGCGCCCTATGCGACGAGTTGGCCGCGAGTCGCACCCAAACCGTCTTCGGATCCGGAAATCCATGTGCGGAATTGACCTTTGTCGGAGAAGGGCCCGGCGCCGAGGAAGACCTGCGCGGCGAACCGTTCGTCGGAAGAAGCGGCAAATTGCTCACCGACATGATCGAAAAAGGAATGGGGATCCCTCGATCTTCCGTCTACATCTGCAATATCGTTCGGTGCCGCCCCCCCGCAAATCGCAACCCGACGGATTCGGAAGCGCGAGCGTGTCGTCCCTTTTTAGAAGCGACCCTTGACGTCGTTCAGCCGCGTTTCATCTGCTGCCTGGGATCGATTGCGGCGAACAACCTCCTCGGCGTCTCCATGCCGATCGGACGGCTTCGCGGCGAGGTTCACGAATATCGAGGCGCGCAGGTTGTTTGCACCTATCATCCGGCGTATCTTCTTCGAAATCCTGCGGCGAAAAAAGACGCGTGGCAAGATTTGCAACTTTTGATGCGGATTATGGGATTGGAGCTCCCCAAGCGTTAGTCGTCCGCGGGTAATCGTGAAAAAGAGGTCGTATTTTTTTGTGGCGCCCCCTTTTCAACGAGGCGGGCGCTGGTATAATTTCGGAGACAAACTGAGCGGATTGTACGACCGATAGTCGGAACCGCCTATTTGGACTGCGAAAAAACGAGCGCGGGAACGCGTTTGTCAACGATATGTGAATTATAGGTTCGCGCGTTTTACGCGCGAGCGCGCTTTCTTTGCGACTAATCGTCCAGGGAAGGAATGCGCTGGGTTTTGTTAGCAAAGGAGATTCAAAGATGTCTAAACCGGGAAGAACCCTTAAGAAGGCGAACCACGGCAAGCGTCCTGCGAACGCGAAAGCGCGTCGCGCAAAGCGCCGAATCGTCAAGACCTGATAGCGACGCCTTTGCGAACGCTTTGTGATCTTATAAAAAACGCGATCCGGCGTTGTGTGACGTCGCGGTCGTGTTTTTTTTTTTACTATGGAGATTCGCGCTCTCGCAATCTCCCCTCACCCTTCTAGCTCATTACTTGCATGGAGGCTTTGATGATTCAGAGACAGTTGATTGTTGATCCGTCTCTTTACGACGAAAACAAACCTATCGCCACGATCGAGGATATTCGCAAATACAACCATCAGCGTTACGAGATGGAGCAGCTTACGGCGATCCTTTACGATAACTTTGACGAAAAACGTTGCGTCGGCTATAAGGATATGACGGACAAGGAGTTCTGGGTGCGCGGTCACATGCCCGAATTCCCGCTGACTCCGGGCGTGGTTCTCTGCGAAGTCGCCGCTCAGATGGCGAGTTATTTCACCACGAAGCACAATATGTTTAACGGGGCGGTCATGGGATTTGCCGGTCTGGAAGAGGTCAAGTTCCGCGGCATGGTGCGACCCGGCGACCGCGTCGTCATCCAGTCCGAGATGATCAAATGGCGCAAAATCCTTATTACGGCGCGTTTCATGTGCATCGTGCGCGACGCGATTGTTTGCGAAGGCGTGCTCAAGGGCGTTCCTCTTCCTATCCAATGATTTTTGTCGCTATTTAGATATTAGGAGCTACGATTATGCCGCGCCGTTCGTTGCCAAAAATCCAAGGGGCTTTAGACCTCTCGCATTACTTCTTGCCGATGGAAGTCGAATATCCCGACGCGCCTCTTGACCCGGAAACGGCGGCGCTCGCGCAGCCGGGAGACGGAGCCGACAAGGTCGCGAGAATCCCTTACGACTCCTTGGCGAACATGTCTTTCGAGGAGTTTTCCAACCGCCTCTTTGGCCGCGTCGCTCCTCTGGAGTTTGAAATCGGATCCGGAAAGGGACTCTTCATCAGCAACGCCGCGGCAAGTTGCCCCGAGCATAATTTTCTCGGCGTCGAACTCGCTTACCGTTACGCGTTGATTTCCGCTTCGCGACTTGCCAAGAAAAACGCCGTCAACGGGGTCATGATGGCCGCGGACGCCGCAAAGGTTTTGCGCGAACTTGTGCCTGCGGAGTCGCTGACCGCCGCCCATATCTACTTCCCCGATCCTTGGTGGAAGAAGGCGCACCGTAAACGACGAATCGTTCGATCCTCCGTCGTACGCGACGTTGAGGCGAAGCTCATGAAGGGGGGGAAGCTCCATTTCTGGACCGACGTGAAAGAATACTTCGAAACGGGCGTCGAGACGATCAAAACCTCGACCTCTCTCGTCGGACCATTCCCCGTGATGGAACGTCCTGCGGAGAACGAAATGGATTTCTTGACCCATTTCGAACGACGAACCCGATTGAACGATCTTCCGGTCTATCGTTCCTATTTCGTGAAGATGTGAGCGATCGACATTTGAAAATAAAAGAGGCGCGTGAAAGAGACACGCGCCTTTTTTATTTGATTTGGGCGTCGAAGGACGCGCGAAGCGCCCTTCGTGGAGAAACGGCAATCCGATTTACCGCAGAACGACGGATTCGTTGACGAAGAGGGAGTGAATCGCGGGGGCGTTCGGGTCGAAGATCGGGTAATCGCTTCGGTTGTGTCCTCCGCGAGTTTCGCGACGTTGGAGGGCGCCTTCGACGATGAGGCGCGCGACGACGAGCATATTCTGCGCTTCCCACGCTTCTTCCGTCGAAAACTGCTTGGAAAGAAGAATCTGCGACCAGGTTTTAATGCTTTCGAGCGCTTCGGTCAGCTCGGTTTCGTTGCGCATGACGCCGCATTTTCGTTGCATGACGCTCTTGAGCGAGTTGCGAATGTCGCCGACGTCGAGTTTCGTTTCGCTTGTCGACGTTCGCTTCGGCGGATTTTCGAGGGGAAGCGCGCGATATTCGTCCGGTTCGGCAAGCGCGATTTCACCCGCGAGTCGTCCGGTCATTTCGCCGTAAACGAGCGCCTCGAGCAGACTGTTCGACGCGAGACGATTCGCGCCGTGAAGACCGGTGCTGGAGACTTCGCCCGCCGCCCACAGACCGCGCAGCGTCGTGCGTCCGGTATGATCGACGAGAACGCCGCCCATGGCGTAGTGCGCGCCGGGACGCACCGGGATGCGATCCTTCGTAATGTCGATGTTGAATTCGGAGCAGATCTGATAGATGCCGGGGAAGCGTTTGCGAATCCACGCGGCGTCCTTGTGCGTGAGATCGAGGAAGACGTTCGAGGACTCCGTCTTCACCATTTGCTTTACGATCGAACGGCTCACGACGTCGCGAGGCGCAAGTTCGCCGCGTTCGTCGTAATCCTTCATGAAACGGTAGCCGTTCTTGTCGACAAGACGCGCTCCTTCGCCGCGCATCGCTTCCGTGATAAGACTGCGACTACCCCCCGCGATGTAGAGCACCGTCGGATGGAACTGCAAAAATTCCACGTCGCGGCAGACCGCGCCCGCGCGGAACGCCATCGCAACCCCGTCGCCGGTGGCGCATTGCGGATTCGTCGTTTCTCGATAGACTTGCCCGACCCCGCCGGTCGCCAAGATTGTTTGCTTGGCCCAGATCAGCTCGGTTTCGCCTTCTTTCTTCCAATAAACGACGGCGCCGCGGCAGAAGTTGTCGAAGGTGAGAAGGTCGAGGGTGAACGTGTCTTCCCAAACGCGAATATTAGGGCGACTCCGAACCTCTTCGACCGTCGCCCTAATGATTTCTGCGCCCGTGGAGTCGCCGTTCGCGTGCAAGACGCGGAAATGGTCGTGACCCCCTTCGCGTCCGAGAAGAATTTTGCCGTTTTCGTCGCGATCGAACTTCGTGCCGTAGTCGAGAAGCTTGCGCACTTCCCCCGGCCCGCGAGTGACGATCATTTCAACCGTTTCCTTATCGCATAAGGCGCCCCCCGCGACGAGGGTGTCCTTGATGTGATTCTCGACCTTGTCGTCCGGAACGTCCCACACGGTGGCGATTCCTCCTTGCGCCTTTACGCTATTAGAAACGTTCAGACCCGATTTGCACACGACGAGGACTTTCAGAGACGGATCGACGGAGAGCGCGGCGGTCAAGCCCGCGAGTCCGCCGCCGATAACGAGAACGTCTGTGAAGAAATGAGGGTGCAATTTCGCATGAAACGGCGCCAAATAACGTGGCGTCCCAGAGATCTTTATCTCGCGATTTTCGCAGTCAACGGCTGCCATAGTAGTTCGTCCTCTAAAGTTGAACGTTGTCGACGCTTAATATTAAAATAAAGCGCCGCGTGGAGGCGGCGCTTTATCGCGCGTTGTTAAGTGACGGAACGCGTCAAGTTCCGTTTCATTTTCACTGATGATTGTCCGGCGTTTTGTCGTCATGACATTCGGTGCAGGTCATCTTGCCGATGATATTGCCGACGGAACCGCCCTTATCGTGGCACGTGATACACGCGGAGGTCGGCTGCGTGCGCTTGAGCGTGACGACGGGAGCGACGTCGCTCGTATGGAACGCGGCGACGTTCAGGTTAAGAAGTTCCGCCGTCTTCTTCGCAATGTCGGCGGAGAGTCTTGTGCAGCGCTCCGTTCGCTCCGGAGAACCCGATTGCACTTGCGCGAGCGCGCACCATTTTCCGCTCGAAACGTGGCAAAGAACCGAATTGGAAATCGTTTGCGGGAACGCTTCGTCTTCTTCTCCCTCAGGCTTGTAAATGGGGAGCATCGTGCGTTCGTAGTAGATGCTGACTTCGTTGAGGATCGCCTTGAGCGTTTTCTCTTCGGAGACGAAGAGGTTGACCGCGGCCATCGCGCCGTTCACGGAACCGCAAAGCGTCCCGTTTCCGTTCGCTCCCGAAGCGCCGTAGTTGAACATATGGAATGGGAAGGATTCAAGGACTTGCGCCGCCGCGGGATCCGTTTTTTTCAACGCTTTGGCGACGTTGGTCACGATCGCTACGAAGGTCGTGTTCATGCAGTGACCCTTTTTGTAACCGTCGTAGGCGTCCTTCGCGACTTGATCGGGATCGATGGGAGCAAACTTCCACGCTTCTTTTCCGGGAACTTTTGCGGGATTCAAGGTGGCGACGACCTGCGCGCTCGCGGCGGCGTTAGCCGTCTTGGCGGCGCCTGCTACTAATAACGCGCCAACGCTCGCGCCGACTGTCTTCAACGCGTCGCGTCTATTGACCAAACTCATTCTGACGTCTCCTAATTGTATTGTATGACAAAGTATAACATTTGTAAGTATGCCAAGTATTCACAAAACGAACGTAACTCGAAATAGAGGTGCGCTTAACTGTTCGCCTGTTCTATTTTGGATATTATATCGGTAATTGAAGGAAATAAAAGGAGAGTTTAATTTCGGTAATTTTGATGTTTCTTATAAAAAGTTATAATAAATAAGACCTTCAGGTCTTGAATTAGTTTTTTGATTGGTTAATATTTAAAATGTGAGTTTTTAGGGGTTTTGATTATTCTAGCTTTCTTGCGCTGGACTTCTATTCAAAACTTTCTGATTAAAGAGTAAATAATTACTTACGACCACCTGGAAATGGAATGGCGTTTTCTTTCAAGCGTTTTTTTCTTTCCTTAGACAATTATTTACGCTTATGGGGCAACCCGTCACCGCTAGAAGAAACAGAATTGTTATTATGAATACAGAAACTTTTAGGATTTTTTGCGACGTTGTTTACTATCAGAGTTTTTCCCGCGGCGCGAAAGCTAATAATATCAGCCAGTCTGCGGCGACTCAGTCGATTCATCGCCTTGAAAAACAGCTCGGCGCTCAGCTCGTCGATCGTTCAAAGCGGCCTTTCGTACTGACGCCCGAAGGTAAAGTATGCTACGAAGGTTTCCGTGAAATTCTTGAAACCTATGATTCTATTATTTCGCGCGTTCAATCGAATTTCATGCAGGACGGGGGCGTCATTCGCGTCGCGGCGATTTACTCCGTCGGTTTGCACGACATGAGCAAGTGCATGCGCGAGTTCATGAAGGAGCATCCGCGCTCTAAGATCCGCCTTGAATTCCTCCATCCCGACAAGGTCTATCAAGCCGTCTTCAGCTCCGAAGCGGACTTAGGGATCATCTCCTACCCGGCGGCGTCCCCTGAAATCAACGTGATTCCTCTTCGTTCCGAAGAGATGTACGTCGTCGCTTCTCCGGAACATCCGATCGCGAAGGAAAAAGCGGGCGTCAAAATCGACAGCCTTCAAGGCTTGGATTTCGTCGCGTTCGAACGCGATTTGCCGATCCGTCGCGAAACCGACAAGACGATGCGCCAAAACGGCGTGCGCGTCAACGTCGTGACGGAATTCGACAATATTGAAACGATCAAACAAGCGATCGAAGTCGGCCTCGGCATAAGCATCCTTCCCCTTCCGACGGTTCAGAACGAAATCGAGCGCGGCCAACTCGTCGCGATTCCTCTCGTTTCTCCCGTTCTCACGCGTCCGATCGGCGTCATCTACAAGCGCCGCAAGGTCTTTTCCGCGGCGGCGACTCAGTTTATCGAGGCGTTGGGCGGACACATCCGTTGATAGAACGAAAGATTTGCGCGTATTGAAAGAACGAGGTTTTTATTATGGTTAAAATTGCTTTTTCCGGAGCGGCGGGGAAGATGGGGAAACGTCTTGTCGCGCTAGGTTCCGCCGACGACGCGTTGCAAATCGTCGCCGCTCTCGACGCCCCCAGTTCTCCCGCGTTGGGACTTGACGCGGGCGAAAACGCGGGCGTCGGACGTCTCAACGTCCCGATTACCGCCGAGCTTCCCGCCGAAGCGACTCCCGATGTCGTCGTCGACTTCTCGTCTCCCGCGGCGTTCGACTCCCTCCTCGCGCTATGCTTGGAGCGCAAAATCGCTTTGGTTTACGCCACGACCGGGCTCAATCCCGAGCAGCTCGCGCGTCTCGAAGAAGCGGCGAAGACGATTCCCGTCCTTCGTTCCCCGAGCATGAGCCCTTCCGTCAACTTGACGATGAAGCTCGCGCAGATCGCCGCGCGCGCTCTGAAAGACGCCGACGCCGACGTCGAGATTATCGAACGTCATCATCGTTACAAGGTCGACGCTCCGAGCGGCACCGCGCTCAAGTTTGGCGAAATCATCGCCAAAGAGATGGGAATCGACTCCTTCCGTCATGGACGCGAGGGGAAAGTCGGCGCGCGTCCGCACAACGAAATCGGTTTTCACGCCGTGAGAACGGGGGACGATCCCGGTCGCCATACGATTATTTTCGGACTTTTGGGAGAGACGCTCGAACTGTCGGTCCGTTCTTCTAATCGCGACGCATACGCGACGGGCGCCCTCGAGGCGGCGAAGTTCCTCGCGACTCAGCAGCCTGGGCGGTTGTACGACATGAACGACGTTTTGCACCTCTAATCGGAGGGCGTTTTAACGAAACTTATAGTAGGAGCCTGGACGTTGGGACGTAAGCGCCTTGTCCAGGCTCTTCCCCTCTTGCGCTAATCGCCGCGATTAGTATAATGAAGAAATCTGTTGTCCGAATTGACGGCGCGGCTGTCAGATGGCGCAACTTCCTCACAGCAGACGTATTTTTCGAAGCGATTCTCCTCCGCGTGTTCGGAGGCGCGTTAAGACGCGCAGAGAACGGCGAACTAACGTCGTTGACATAGACCAGGAAATAGAAGAAATGAAAGAAAAAATCCATCCTAATTACGTAGAGACCAAGGTCACCTGCGGTTGCGGCAATTCCTTCACGACTCGTAGCGCCAAGCCGGAGCTCAAGGTCGATATTTGCTCCAAGTGCCATCCTTTCTACACTGGACGCGTTAAGAACACCGAGTCTCGCGGCGCCGTCAAACGCTTCAAGGACAAGTACACCACCTACTTCCAGAAGCAGCAAGAGCAACAGGGTAAGTGATCTTTCTCGTCGCGGAGAAATAGATCGACTTGTACGCGTGAACGCGTTATTTTAGAGACGATCGAACTGACGATCAATAGCGAGCGACGCAAGGTTGTCGAGAATATCGGCTCTCTTGCGTTTTTTATTTTATTAGGAGTATTGACCTATGCGAAAGCTACTTGACGAAAAGCTGGCTCGATTTGAAGAGCTCGAGCGCCTCATGAACGATCCGGAGACGCTCGCCGATTCAGCGCGTCTAGCGGCGGTCGCGCGCGAACATGGCTCTTTGGCGAAGCTCTGCGGAAAATATCGCCACTTTAAAGACCTGAACGCGCAGATCGAAGAGGCCAAGGAATTGATCGAAGGGGACGATTCCGAGATGCGCGAGCTCGCTGAGTCGGAACTTCCCGTGTTGCGCGAGAGTCGCGAAGAGGTGTGGAACGATCTCCTTGATCTTACCATCGGCGGGGAAGACGCCAACCGCACGCACTGCATCATGGAAATTCACGCGGGAACCGGCGGCGACGAAGCCGCTCTCTTCGCGCGCGACCTCTTTGAAATGTATCGACATTATATCGAGTCCAAAAAATGGAAGCTCGAAATTATGTCCGTTAGCGACAACGAACTCGGCGGTTTTAAAGAAATCGTCTTTGGCGTCGACGGCGAAGGGTGCTTCCGCGAATTGCAGTTCGAAAGCGGCGGACACCGCGTTCAGCGCGTGCCCGTCACGGAAACGAAAGGGCGCGTTCACACCTCGATGACGACCGTCGCCGTCATGGCGGAACCTGAAGACGTCGAAATCGATTTGAAGGAATCCGATTATCGTATCGATCGATTCTGCTCCAGCGGGCCCGGCGGCCAGCACGTCAATAAAACAGCGTCTGCGATCCGATTGACGCACTTTGAGACGGGACTTGTCGTCAGTTGTCAGGACGAGAAGAGCCAGCATAAGAATCTTGCGAAGGCGCTGCGCGTTTTGCGTTCGCGTTTGTACGATCTTAAACGCGCCGAAGAACAGTCGAAGCGTTCGCAAGAACGCATGAGTCAGCTCGGAAGCGGCGACCGCAGCGAACGAATCCGAACCTATAATTTCCCCGAAAACAGAATCACGGATCACCGAATCGGCTTGACTCTTTACAAATTAGACGTTATCCTTTCGGGCGACCTTTCGCCAGTCGTAGAAGCTCTTCTCGACTATGAGCGTCAGGAGCTGCGCGAATCCTTTGGCACGATCGATTGATCGTCGCGCGGATACGTCGAAACGCGCTGAATTTTTTCCTTATATCCTTTACGCGGCGATGAGAAGCAATGTCCCAATCAGAGAAATGGACGTATAAGGCCCTTATCAATTGGACGACCGATTTTTTTCGGAGGAAGGGCGTGGAGACGCCGAAACTTGAGGCGGAGACGCTCCTTTCCTGCGCGTCGGGGAAGTCGCGGCTCGACCTTCTCGTCTCTTACGACGAGGAGCCGAACGAAGAGGTGCGCGCCGCCTTTCGCGAACTTGTCAAACGTCGCGCCGCAGGGGAACCAAACGCGTACCTGGTCGGAAAGAAAGAGTTTTATTCACTCGATTTCGCCGTTAATCCCGACGTTTTGATTCCTCGCCCCGATACTGAGCTTCTTGTTCTTGAAACAATTGAGTATTTTAAAGCGAGGGGATGGCGCACGGGCGTCGTGAAGAGACGCTTTTCCGACGACGGAACGCCGCCGGTGGAGATAGAAACGCCTGCGGAGCCCAGTTCGAAGGGATTGAAGATCTGCGACGTCGGGGTCGGAAGCGGCTGCGTCGCCGCAGCGCTGGCGAAGAATATTCCCTCGGCGACCCTCGTCGGACTCGATATCAGCGCAAGCGCGCTGGAAACGGCGCGGCGCAACGTCGAATCTCTCGGCCTTAGCGCGCGCGTGACCCTCCTTCAGAGCGACCTCCTCGCCGCGATTCCCGACAATCTTCCCGAAGAGGAGCGCTTTGACGCGATTGTCTCGAATCCCCCGTACGTCTCCGAAGAGGAATACGCGGGGCTCGACCGTTCGGTGCGCGAATTCGAACCGCGCTTGGCTCTCGTCGGGGGCGTCACGGGCGCCGAACTGCCAATCCGCCTTGTGAAGGAAGCGGAGTCGCGCCTCAAGAAAGGGGGACGGCTCGCGCTCGAACTCAGTCCTACGACGATCGACGCGGTCGCCGAATCGATGCGCGATTCCGGCGCCTGGAGCTCGATCGATATTCGTCTCGATCTCGAAAAGCGAAAACGCTGTCTCGTGGCGATACGACAATAAGAACCGCATAACACATTCTTACGTCGCGCAGAAACGGCGCGATAGTCCATCGTAGCGCGTTGTCGCGCCGCGGCATGATAGGAACCAATTTTATGGCTGATAAAAAAGACGACGTCTTTGATCTTAAGGGTATTCGGCTTCTTGTCGAACTGATGAAGGAAAACAACGTATCCGAACTCGATCTTGAACAGGGGGGAAGTCGCCTCTCGTTACGGCGCGCGCTTCCCGGGGCCGCTCCCGTCGTCGTGACGCAGCCTGTCGCCGCGCAGCCTGTTCCGACCGCGCCCGTCGCAGCTCCTGCAGTTCCTGCCGCCCCCGCGAAAGAACCCGACTATATCAAAACGATTACTTCGCCGATCGTCGGCGTCTTCTACGCCTCTCCTAATCCCGAGTCCGATCCCTTCGTCAAAGTCGGCGACTCGATCGCTCCCGGTAAAGTGATCTGCCTCATCGAAGCGATGAAAGTCTTCAACGATATTCGCGCTGAATTCTCCGGAAAGATTACCGAAGTTCTCGTCAAAAACGGCGATCCTCTCGAATACGGAACGCCCCTTTTCAAAGTTGACGTACGCTGAACGGGCGCTATCGTCGCGTTTTCGAGCGACTCAAGGATGAAAATATGTTCAAAAAAGTCTTAATCGCCAATCGTGGCGAAATTGCGCTGCGCGTTATTCGTGCGTGTCATGAGTTAGGCGTCGAAGCCGTCGTCGTCTGTAGCGACGCGGATCGCGACGCGCGATACGTAAAGCTCGCGGATCAGTCCGTCTGTATCGGTCCCGCGCGTTCGGCTCAGAGTTATCTCAAGGTCAATCAAATCATCAGCGCCGCGGAGCTCGTCGACGCCGACGCCATTCATCCCGGTTACGGGTTCCTCTCCGAAAACTCCGATTTCGCCGAGAAGTGCCGCGCTTGCGGTTACGAGTTTATCGGCCCCTCCGTCGAGGCGATGCAGAGCCTTGGCGACAAAAATACCGCGCGCGCGATGGCGAAAAAATGCGGCGTTCCGACCATTCCCGGTAGCGACGGACTCGTCGAGACCGAAGAGGAAGCGCTTGAAGTCGCGAAGAAAGTCGGCTATCCCGTCCTTGTCAAAGCGACGGCGGGGGGCGGAGGGCGCGGCATCCGTCAAGCGAACGACGACGCCGAGTTGAAGCGCGCTATTAAAGAGGCCGCCGAAGAAGCGCGCGTCGCTTTCGGCAACCCCGGCGTTTATATCGAGAAGTTCATTAAGACTTCGAGACACGTCGAAGCGCAGATCCTCGCGGATAATTACGGAAACGTCGTCCACCTCTGGGAACGCGACTGCTCCCTTCAGCGTCGTCGACAGAAGCTCGTCGAGTTGACCCCCGCGCCTGGCTTCACCTTTGAAAAACGTAAAGCTTTATGCGAATCCGCCGCGCGATTCGCTAAGGAAGCGGGATATTCCAACGCCGGAACCGTCGAATACGTCGTCGACGAGAATTTCAACTTCTACTTCATCGAGATGAACGCGCGTATCCAAGTCGAACATCCCGTAACGGAGATGGCGACGGGAATCGACCTCATCAAGGCGCAGCTACGCGTCGCGTCGGGCGAAAAGCTTTGGTTCACTCAAGACGACGTAAAGCATTGCGGTTTCGCGATGGAATGTCGTATCAACGCGGAGGACGTCGACGCCAACTGCCGTCCTTGCCCCGGCAAGATCGAGCAGATGATCGTTCCCGGCGGCTTTGGCGTGCGATTCGACTCTCACGCGTATCCCGGTTACGTCGTGAGCCCGTACTACGACTCGATGATCGGCAAGCTTCTCGTGAACGCGGGAACGCGCGAGGAAGGGTTGGCGATCATGTTGCGCGCACTTGACGAATTCGAAGTACAGGGGATCAAGACGTCGGTCCCGCTTCTTTTGCGTATTCTTCGCAGTCAAGAGTTTAAAGACCACATTCCGGACGTCGGTTTTATCGAACGTTACTTCATGAAGAAGTAGTTCGGAGGAAAGAGAAAGAACGCGTCTGTAGCGGCGGACGCGTTCTTTTTTAACAAATATGAGAAAAAACGTTTGTTTTCTATGTTTTTTTTCGTAAATGGTATTGCAGGCTCAAGAGGAATAGCGCAGAGTATTAAGGCGAGCCCCATAGGCGTTTTGTCAACGACGGACGCTGAGGGACGATTAGGATATTGCGCCTGTATCGAGTAACGCGCTGGGCGGAAGAGTAACGACGTAAAAGGGCTGAATTTAGCGATAAGAAGGCTCAAGTCGGACGCCCTGATAGACGATATTCGTAACAGCAGCGGGATGGGAAGATGAGCTCCCGCGTATGATGGATCGCGCGCGCCGTCGGTTACGGACGACCGACATGACCGTCGGCTCCTTGCGTGTCGAGGCGTCGCCGCGCGTTTGTCGCGTATGGATTTTACTGTCGTTGAGCGCCTCGACGAACCGCGCAATACGAAACCTACTTCTGATCTTTTTTTCAGGAGAATGAAAATGAATATTTATGGAATCAACGGAACTCAGGGAGTTGCTCCCGTACGTCAGGTTGGCGCGACTCACAAGAACGACGCCGCTCAGAGAACCGTCAATACGCGCGACGAAATGAATATTTCGACGGCGCGTGAGACGAACGCTACTAATACGAACGCCAATTCCGATATCCGCTTGGATCTGGTCAATCGCGTTCGCGCGGAAATCGCCGCGGGCGTTTACTACTCTGACGAGAAGTTTGAGATCGCTCTCGCCAAGATGTTCGATTCTTTTGAATGATTCGTTTGCCGGGCGCGCCTCGCGCGTCTGACGGCGCCCCCTCGATTCGTCGCTATGCGTCTTGAACGCGCCCGCGACGAGTCGGACGTAGGTTCGTTGCGGCGCTACTATGATAAATTAAGGGACTCGCGTCCCTTTTTTTATTTCTTCTCGACTCCTCAGTTCTCTTCTTCTCCGAGAAGCAGCGTCGACACGTCGTACGTGTTTTTCCGGAGCTCTTGCGCCTTCGCTCGCTCCGACTCGTCCGCTGAATTGCGGCGCGCTTCGACTTCCGCCGCGTTCTTTTTCACCTGGTCGTTGAGGTCGACGAGCTTTCTATATTGGAACCGATAGAGATCGTCCCAACTTCGCTGGGCGCTTCCCGCGTCGGCGTTCTCCTTCTTTTTTTGTCGCGCGGGAACGAAGAGACCCCATTTCACGATCGAACCGCTCTCCGTTTGGAAATACCACACCCCGTGAGAGGCGCCGTAGGGATTCGCGACCGCGATCGTCGTGACGCGCAGCGCCGAGAGGGCCGTCGATTCGTCGAGAAAGCGGACGAACGCGCATCCTTCTTTGAGAAGTTGATCGACGGACGCGCCCCCTTCTTCCGCGCCGATTCCCAGGACGAGGGGAAGACTTTGATAAAAGTCGGGGTGATCTTTGAAATATTTGTTCGGGAGTCGCGAGCCGTCCGCGTCGACGACGTAACGCGCAGCAGGGACGTTTTCGGGCGCGTTCTCCGCGTTCAGTTCGAGGAGGGAGACGCCTTTGGAGAGAAAGCCTTTGTCGTTGGGAAAGCGTTTGAGCGCTTCGTTATAGAAATCGTCGCGTTTAGCGGCGGAGGCGTCAATGAGCGCAATCGGGGTTCGAAGTTCGAGGAAGACGCGAACGGTCGACGGATATTCGCACAAAACGCGATGGACTTTGGAGACGAGAGGATGTTTCTGGAAGGCGGACGCGAGCGTTTTCTCAATTTCCTTATCCGTGACGTAAAGCTTTTGGCTGCGCATTTCAAGGGGAAGGTATTTGAGCGCTTCGTCGACTAAATTTTGGGGCGCCCAGGAGGGTATCGGTTGCGAGTTTCCGTTTTCTAGACAATAAACGCGTATCGTCTCTTGTTTGACGACGTAGATATCCTGGTGATAAATCTCGTCCTTGAAGGCGTAACCTAGAAACGCGACGCCCGCAAAGAGGGCCGCGAGAAAGAGAACTTGACTCCAGAATAGTCGCTGCGCCTTTCCAACGAAAAGGGAGAGAAAGAGTGTTTTCACCACAATAAATCCCATGAACGTGCCGCCGCAGGCAACGTTTGCGAATAAAAGCTCTTGTCTAAACGACGGGAAAAGAATATCCTTTCCCAGCGGCGCCCTACCGTAATTGTAACGCGCCGAATGTTTTGCGTCAATCGACGCTTGGGAAAGGACTCGTCTTATGACTAAACATGAATCCGTCGTCTTATCGTCGTCGCGTCGCGAATTTTTGGTCGCGTGCGTTTGCGCGTCCTGCGCGTCCCTCCTACCGGGGTGCGCTGCGTTTAGCGCGTTTCAGCGCGATAAAGTAAAAGTGGACGAGGGAGCCGCGCGCAAGGCGGCGCGAGACGTCGTCGACGAGCTGCGGCGCGTTTCTGAATTGCCGACGTATCAGAAGAAAAAGCCGACCGTCTGCTTTCTCGGCATCTCGGGGGGCGGAAATTCGGCGGAGATTTCCGCAGTGACGCGCGATATTCTCTCCGAAGGGAACTTTCGACTTGTCGAAAAGAGCGCGACGACTGCGGCGTTTAAAGAAAGCGGCGTCCGCGCCAACAACGTCTTCATTCCGACGGAGCGGAAAAAGTTTATCGACGCGCTGGGAGAAGACGTCGACTTTCTTCTCGCGGGCTATATTGAGAGGACGAATCCGGATGAGGATTCGGAAGGTTCGGAGGCGAAAAAGGGACGCAACGTCGTTTATAAGCTTGAGCTTGTGGACGTCGAATCGAATCAGAAATCGGTCTTTACGGCGGATCTGTGATATTGAGCGCCGCGTTGTGACGAAAGACGCGCAAATAAAAACAGGGGCGAAATCGCCCCTATTTTTTTCGGTTGGATTATTTCGACGCGTTTTCATTCCGCAGTTGCGCGACCGGTCGCGACGTCGAATTCGTCGATCGCGGGGATCAGCATCGCGAGAGACGCGAAGAAGTACGCCGCGACGATGGAGACGAAGACGAGGAGCGGCTTGCCGAGCATGAAGCTTGTGGCCGCGTAGAAGGTCGCGGGGGGCAGCGCGAAGGAGGCGAGCGCGATCGCTCTCGACGGGTTGCGCGCGCCGAGGGCGACGTAAAGGCCGATACCGCCGCCGAGCATGAAGGCGAGGAAGGGCTGCAATTGCGCTTCAAAGGAGCCGCTAAAGGCGAGCATCGTCCAAATGCAGACGGCGACTCCGACGAATAGGAAGAAGACGACGCCGAGGCTCGTCGCCGCCGCGCTGCGCGTATTCTCGTATTGCAGACCGATGTGGACGCCGATCATCGCGACGAAGAAGTAGAGGACGACGATCCCGACGAACAGGTAGAACGCGGTCGAGGGTTCCATCGCGTCCTTCCAGCCGAGATAGACGCAGAGCGCCAAGGGGAAGAAGATCGCTTCTTTCATGTTGTAAAACGCGCCCAGGAGCTTTCCGAAGACGAATTCTTTGGGGGACAAATCGCTCGCCAAAAGGAGTACGAACGCGCCGAGATCCCGTTCCGACGTCATCGACGCGATCGCTTGCGCGTTGAGAAGAAACATCGAGAGGAGAATGAGGGGAAGCGTTGGAAGCGCGAGCTGGGCAAAGGTCGGCGTTGCGACGGTCGCGAAGGTCGTGTGTAGCGAGAAGACGGAAAGAAGGAAAAGGAGGAAATAAACGAGCCCGATGACGAAGGTTTTGCGCCCGTACGCGCGGGTGCGAATTTCGCGCCATAAGATTGGGTTGTTCCATACGGGGCGGGCCTTGCCGATTGAGGAGACGGAAGGATCGACGGCGTATTTTCCTTCGGGCGCCTGTCCCGTTTCGATTGATTCTTGCGTGGCGAGGCCGGATTTTTTCGCGAGGACTTCGCGCGCGGCGAGGGAGACGGCGGACGCGCCTTCGCGCGCTTGCACGTCTTCGAGCGTCTCTTCGACCGCGAAAAGGTTGTCGGCAAGCTCCGAGTAGGGATTGTCGTCGCGGGCTCCGTTGGCGCGGGCGCGTTTTTCCGCCGCTTCGCGATCGAGGCGCGCTTGAATCGCCTCTTGTCGCCACGTGTCTTGCTCCATCGTCGCGTTTTTGAGGGTTTCGCGCGACGGGTTCCACACGCGGCACATCAGAATCGCGAACCCGTTGATAAGGAACGTGAGAAGAGCGCTGACGCAGAGGAAAGGCGCGACGGGGAGAAGACACTGTTTAAACTGCTCGACGACGCTTGGGGAGAACCCGAAATCGTCGGGTCTTGCGG
>CAKVCP010000001.1 GCA_934725735.1 uncultured Thermoguttaceae bacterium | reverse complement strand
AGAGACCTGGATTTCCCCGTCCTTGAAGCTCGAGCCAATATAGAACAACTCGCCGTAAGAGCCCGCTGGATAGCCAAGCAATTCGACGCCAGGCGCGACGGGCGCAACGAAAACGTCCGTCTCGATCGTCGTCTTCATTTCGAGAGACTTGACGCTGGCGGTTACGGTCAACTTGAGATACTGCGCGCCCGCCTTGTCCGTCTTGATAGTAAAACGTCCGGAATTGTTTTCATCGGCGACGATTTCATAACGCTCGGCGTCGGCGTCCGCCGTTATAGAATAGGTAATTTCCGATTCGGCAAACTGGGTTGGGAGATTAATTTCGAGAGACTCGCCCGCAGTCAAATTGAAATCGTACTGCGCCAGGGCGTCGTTAATATAGTCGGTAAAGCCTTTCTCGCCGACGTAAACCGTCGTACTCTGGAGTTCCTGTTCTCCATCGGCGTTCTCGCTTGTGAAGGAGAGGACGGTTTTTCCGCCCTTGGAGTCGTCCGTCGTCAGACGCAACACGCCTTGAGTTTGCGACGAATCGGCGACGACATGAACGTCTTTTAGGGTAAACGAATCGACGGGAAGCGAAAGTTCGTTGCGGTTATTGTGCGTTATCTCCGCGTTCTCGAGCGTCTCGATCACGTCGTAACCGTCCACGACGTATCCGAAGACGTTGTAGCCGCCGTCAAGCCAATCGGTCGCGTCAAAGGTAATATAGAACTGCGCGTCGCTCGTATTCGGCCCGCTGTTGGCGTAAGCGACGGTACCGCGTCGACTATGCGTCAAGACGTCGCTATGTTCGTCGGCGATCGACAATCCCGACCCTCCGACGCCGTCCCCATTAGGAGAGCCGCCCTGGAACATAAAGCCGGGCATAATACGGTGAATACTCAGACCTTCGTAATAATCGCTCGCCACAAGTTCAAGGAAGTGACTTGACGAATTCGGCGCCTCGCCCTCCGCCTGGAAGAGTTGAATCACGACTTCCCCAAGGGTGGAGACCGCGCCGTTCGTCGACGTCTGAACGATCGTCATCGAAACTTGAGACCCCTGCGGAAAAGAAGCGGTCAAACCGTCGACGGAGCTCGTATCGACAAAATCAAAATTCTTTCCTTCGATCGCGTAGTGCCACGTGTTGTCGGTCGACGGAAGCGTTATGACGTCGGGTAGCGTTTCATAGAGCGCGGCGTCGAGCATCTGACGGGGTTCAAGAGCTTCAAAAATTCGTTGACGGCATAATTCTCTCTGAGCCTTGCGCCGAGCCTCTTCCTTACGTCTCTCGCGCGAAAGAATATTACGGAGCTTAGAAGAAATCTTCATGACTATTCCTTTTCTTGTAATTTCTCTATCTATCCAATCAAACCGTCGAACAAGCGTCCCAATCCTCGACGCCCACGCGTTGTTAGGAAATCTCACAATGAGGTTAAAGCTTTTGTATTTTATCAAATAAACGAGCTTTGCCCAATATCAATACCACAATATAAAACGTTTCTTTTTTCTAAACTATTTTCTTAACGTCTCTTGTTAAAAAAGACGCACGGCTTCCCCTTTGACGCAATGAAACGCGTTAAGTTTCACAATATGCGTCAAAAGTCCTATTTTTTCCTATCGTTTTAAAAACAAACTATATTTAAAATAGAAAAAATAGACAGTTAAGAAAAGAATCGTCCAAAACCATTATAAACTTTTGGAAAATCCCTGGGAATTGAGTCGCGCCGGGTCGCTTGAAAGAAGACGCGAAATCTATTAGAATGTTCTGGAATGTTTCTTGACGCGCGTCCTGGCGGTCAGTCTAGGACAAAGGAAACGCCGACGTTAGAGAAATGGAGACTTGGCGCAGATGTTAGAGTTAAAAAACCTGAAGAAATCATATCAAGAGCCGAGCGGAGCGGAGCTCCCGATTCTCGACGTTCCCCACTGGAGCGTCGACGAAGGCGAACAAGTCGTCGTTATTGGACCTTCCGGGTGCGGTAAGACGACGTTGCTCCATATTATCGCGGGTATTCTTCGTCCGACGTCGGGACACGTGCTCATCGACGGTTGGGACACGCCTCTCTTAACGGAATCCGAACGCGACCAATTCCGCGCGAGACGCATCGGTTACGTCTTCCAGACGTTTAATCTTCTTCCGGGATTTACGGCGCTTGAAAACGTCCAGCTCGGAATGGCGTTCGCAGGGCGCGGCCATGATAAGAAACGCGCGATCGAACTTTTGGAACGCGTCGGATTGGGCGCGCGACTTCACCATAAACCGAGCCAGATGAGCGTCGGCGAACAACAACGCGTCTCCGTCGCGCGCGCGCTCGCGAATAAGCCGAAACTCGTTTTGGCGGACGAACCGACCGCGAACGTCGACGTCGGCAATCAGCAGATCGTCGTCGACATGCTGCGCAACACGTGCCGCGAAGAAAACGTGGCGCTCATTCTCGTCACGCACTCCCCTGCGGTCGCGGAACAGTTCGATCGCGTCGATCTTCTCACCGACGTCAACCTCGTCGCCAAACGCAAGCTTGGAGAACAAGGAATCGACGCGACTCAGGGTTAATTCTTATCAGACGGTGAGAGCGCCTTCCATCTCAAAAGAGCTCCACAAACTCGGATCGTCTTCATAAGGGATCGGGTCGTGATGTTGGAGCGCGAAAACGCCGTGCTCGGAATCGCGCGCGGCGTAATGCATTCCGAATCGATTGAAAGAAATCGGACGAAATCCCTCCAGAGAGGCG
Source organism: uncultured Thermoguttaceae bacterium (assembly GCA_934725735.1). GTDB lineage: Bacteria > Planctomycetota > Planctomycetia > Pirellulales > Thermoguttaceae > RUG369. The sequence goes on along the minus strand of CAKVCP010000001.1, from coordinate 60,333 downwards.
GCGGGAATTACGACGGACATGGCGTATCCGTCCTTGCGACGTTTCGACGCCATGACAATCGTCTTAACGTCGACGCGAGTCGCTGGCTCTTTAGAGCGCGCTATCGGAATCCACTGCGCGAAGGGCTTCGCTCTTTTCTCCGAATTTCCAATAAAAGGATAGAACGCAAATTTGCAGCAGTAGCGATTCGCGCGGCGCGAGATGCGAAGGTCGCGCGTGTCAAAGCAAATCCTCAAAACGTCCGCGTCCCCCAATTCTGAAAGCCTCCAGAAAGGCTGCTCTTTCTTGCCCGTAACGACGACGGTCATGCAGAGCGCTTCTTCCGTCCATCCGATCCTAAAATCAAAGAGTTTCTCATTTTTCGATCCGCGCGGAGCGGCCTCGGGGACGGCTCCGTCGCGTATTCTCCATGAGTTGAAACGTTCCGCGTTGTACCATACAGGGACTCTGTACGTTTCGTCAAGGAGTTCGGGATCGAGCTTATCAAGCGCTAAATTTTCGACGCGCGCGCATGGAAAACGGAACCTCAAGACGAAACTCGACGGCATTGACGCCATAATCACACCTTCTCTTCCCGCTCTTTTTCTTCAGCTTGCGCCTTCTTTACGGCCTCTTCGCACGCGCGGAGACTTTCCTCTTGGAATTTTTCCATCTTATATCGCAAGGCGACGCTCTGCGCCGCGCTCTCTTGGCGTTCCTCTTCGAAGAAGAACCAAATCGCCACGACGTCGGCGATCGCCAGCGCGATTGTCCACGCGCCGAAAAGAACGACGCCCATCCAAGAAAAGGCGAAAAGTCGCGGACAATATCCTGCGGGAATCGTCATCCCCGCGAGCATACAGAGCCCGACGACGCCCGCGAGCGCCGCGATCTGCAACCTCCTTCGCGCCTGATTCCGATAAAATCGCCCTTCGCGCGTCGCCCCTTCGGACGACGCTTCGTCCCCTGTTCGGTATCGGCGCCAATAAACGCGAAACTGCCACACGGCAAAGGCCAAGACGCCGAGGGTCAGCGTCAACCCGATCCCCATGCTTCTTGCCCATCGTCCACCGTCAAGCGCGCCCGTCAAGGCCGCAATCTCGCCATTGATCATGTCCTAGCTCCTGCGCCGCGGCGGCGACGCGAGTTTTTTCCTATAACAAAAGCGCCGCGTCTTGACGCGTCGGCGCTTACGAGTATAATTTGCCTAATCGTGGTTCTCGACTACGTACTGAAAAGGGCTGTTAGCTCAGTTTGGTTAGAGCGTCTGGTTTACACCCAGAAGGTCGCTGGTTCGAATCCAACACAGCCCATTCTCTTACGATTTCTTCTTCTGAACCTCTTCTCTATCTGCCCTGCTCTTCTTCTGGAACAAATCCTACAAGATCGGTGACGTCAAGCATACCGACAGGTTTTCCGTCTTCGTCCAGCGCGGGAAGCTCGCTAATCTTTCGCTTGGAAAGGATCGCAATCGCTTCGCTCGCCATCGCGTCGGCGCGCGTCGTCAAAGGATTGCGCGTCATCACTTCGCAAATGGGACGATCAAACGCGTCTTCGCGACGCGACTCAAATAATCGCGCTAAATCGCTGTCCGTAAAGACCCCGCTTAATCTTCCGCGCGAGTCGACCAGCAGCACGGCGCCCGTGCGTCGCCCAGGTTTGCGGCATGCGGCGAAGACTTCGCGAACCGTCGCCGTTTCCGACGCGACGCGGCACAAAGAGAGAGGACGCATCAGCTCGCGGACGCGACTCAAGCGTCTCCCCAACGCGCCGCCGGGATGAAACTGCGCGAAGTCCTCCGCGCGGAAGCCCCTTTCCCGACTCGCCGCTAACGCCAACGCGTCGCCGATCGCCAACATCGCGGCGGCGCTCGAACTCGGCGCTAATCCTAACGAATCCGCTTCGTCGATCTTACCCAACTCCAGCGATACGGTCGCCGCCCGACCAAGGGAACTCGACGCCGTCGACACGATCGCAATAATCGGCGATCCCGTCTTCGAAATCGGACCAAGAAGGCGCTTCACCTCCTCCGTCTCGCCGCTATTAGAATACGCCAGCACGACGTCGCACGAACGTATCGCGCCTAGATCTCCATGAAACGCTTCCCCCGGATGAACGAAGTGGCTCGGAGACCCCGTTGAGGAAAGCGTCGACGACGTTTTACGCGCGATCAATCCCGCTTTTCCCATTCCCGTCGTCACAACGTGCCCTCGGCACCCGACAATCAAGGAAACCGCTTCGCAAAAACGCGCGTCGAGGCGCGACTCCTGCGACAAAATCGCCTCGCTTTCCGAACGCAAAACGCTTTTCGCGAAGGCTAAAGCGTCGGCGTCGTTCGACGTCCACTCGCGCGGCGCGTCAAAACGTCGGAGCGCTAACGAGCCCTCGACGGCGACGTTCACTCTCGTCGACTCGCTAATCTTTAACCTTGAACCCGATTGCGCTGCGCTTTCAATCGTCATCTGCGGCATATCCTCGTTCTCATTATGTGCGTCTGGACGGCGTTCTTCTTACCCGACAAAAACGCCTTACGTTCCTTTCTCGCACATTAATCTATTTTTTCACAAAAAACAAGCGAGTTTTTTCACAAAGCGCGCTCGCCTTCGAGATTCCTTCTCCGCTTGCCCAGTATATTAATTATGATAAAATGTTATGAATAGTTTGAAAGAGACCGCGCGCGAAGCCGTCGAGTGTTCGCGCTTTCGTTAATATTATTCATATGGAGATTCCATGGCCGTCATACTCAACGTTGAACATCTTCGCAAACACTTCGGACCAGATCCCGTGCTGGTGGACGTGACGTTTCAAGTTCGCGACGGGGATAAAATCGGCCTCGTTGGACCCAACGGCTGCGGTAAGACGACTCTATTGAATATTCTCACAGGTCGCGAAGAAACGGAACGCGGACAGATCGAGCTCGTCGGCTCAACGACGATCGGCTACCTTGAGCAGCGCCCGAAGGTCGACGCGAGCGTCACCGTCCTCGAAGCGGGACGCCATGCGCTCGACGCGCTCCATCAGGCGTTGAAGGAATCGGAGGAGATCGCCACGAAGATCGCGGATCCCTCGATTTCCGAGGAGGAACGCGAGCGTCTCTCGCGCCGCTACGATCGGCTCCACGAAGAACTAATGCGAAAGGACGCGTATAACATCGAGTATCGCGTCGAACGGATCCTCCATGGCGTCGGCTTCCGCGACGAAGACATGAGCAAATCGGTCGCGTCTCTGAGCGGCGGCGAACTCAACCGTCTCGGACTCGCCAAGTTGCTTCTAGAAGAGCCCGATATCATGCTCCTCGACGAACCGTCCAACCACCTCGATCTCGCCGCGACAGAATGGCTTGAAGATTTTTTGAAGACGACAAACGCCGCCGTGATTCTTGTCAGCCACGATCGTTATTTCCTCGACCGCGTGACGAATCGCACCTTCGAGCTGTACGCCGGGACGATCGACGATTATCCGGGGAACTTCACGAAATATCAAACGCTTAAGGCCGAACGTCTCGCCGTCCAGACGAAGACTTACGAAAAATGGGTGGAAGAGGTCGAGAAGGCGAAAGACTTTATTCGTCGCAACCATTACGGCATGAAAGCGGCGCAGGCGGAAGACCGTCGTAAGAAGCTCGAACGTCTCGAAGCGGATCCCCCGACGCTCCCGCGCAACGTCACCGCCGCGCCGATGGCCTTCCCCCCGGCGTCGCGCACCGGCGATATCGTCTTCCGTATCGAAGGCCTTACGAAAGGTTACGGAGAGCGAACCCTTTTTAAGAATTATTCGTTTGATATTCAGCGCGGCGAACGTTGGGCGATTCTTGGCCCTAACGGATGCGGTAAAACGACGTTCTTGCGATGCCTCCTCGGACAAGAGACGCCAGACTCGGGAGAGGTGCGTTTTGGACAAGGCGTGGAAGTCGGATATTTCGATCAGCAGTTGCGCGTCGTCGACGATCAAATCGCCGTCGTCGACGCGGTGCGCCCCACGAAGAAAAAGGTCTTTGAAGATCTTCAGCGCCGCAAGTTGCTCGGCGCGTTCGGGCTTTCCGGCGACCAGCAGCTGCTAAAAGTCTGCAATCTGAGCGGGGGTCAACGTTGCCGCGCCGCGCTCGCGAAACTCGCCGCCGACGATCCAAACGTCCTGATCCTCGACGAACCGACGAACCACCTCGATCTATGGGCGCGCGAAGCGCTCGAAAAGGCGATCAACGAATTCGACGGAAGCGTCCTATTCATCAGCCACGACCGATATTTCGTCGACCAAGTCGCCACCAAACTCTTGGTCGTCCAGCCGAACGCAACGTATCAGATCATCGACGGAAATTATTCCACGTTCCGTCACATGGTCTCAAAAGGACTCATCGCCGATCCGTTCCTCCCGAACGCGCTTGACGAGCCCTTCGTTCCTGAAAAGACGACGCGCGGCCCCGTCAAAGCGAACTCGGATATGTCGCGTCGTTCCTCCCTCGAAAAGACCTCTCCCAAACGCAAAAACAAGACGACCGCACCCGCGCCGCAGGCCCCCGTAAAGGTCAAAGGCAAGAATCAGGGGCCCGTCAAAGGTCTCGACGATCCCGACGCGAAGAACAAATCGAACGGCGTCGCCAGCTATAAACAGGGCGATTCCTCCAAATACGCCGAACAGAACTTCAAATCGTCGCAAGGGCGCCCCGCGAAACCCAAGCAAGAGAAACGCAAACGCAAGTTTCCTTTCCGCAAAGTCTCGGATATTGAGGACGAAATATTCATTCGCGAAACGCGTCTTCAGACCCTCAACGAAGATATTCTCAAACCGGAAAATCTTCGCGACGGCGTCAAGATGAAGGCCTTGCAGGAAGAGATACGCGCGGAAGAAGACGCGATCAAACAGCTGTACGAACACTGGGAGGAAGCGTCCGAATTAAATTGGTAGCGAACCGCGCGCGGCGACGCTAAAAGGATCGTCAGCGCGGCGCCAACGAGAGATAAGGGAGCCAGTTATGATTCCATGCGAACGTAAAGACTGCACGGGGTGCGGAGTCTGCGTTAGCGTTTGCGCGTTTGGCGCGATTCTCTTCACTCAAGACGAGAGAGGATTTCTCGTTCCGCAAGTCGATTCGGGCAAGTGCCAAAGTTGCGGACGTTGCGAACGCGTCTGTCCCGGTCGTGTTCTTCCGCCGCCGCGCGACGTCGCGAAAAAAGTCTACGCCGCGTGGACGACGAACGACGCGGAACGCCTACGCGCAACCTCCGGCGGAATCTTCCGCGAACTTGCCGTCCGTGTTCTGAGACAAGGGGGCGAAGTTTGGGGCGTCGTTCTCGACTCCGATTTTGTCGCGCGTCACGTTTGCGTCGCGGCGGAAGAAGATCTTGTTCTATGCTTCGGATCGAAGTATCTCCAAAGCGACGCGTCGGCGGCATATCCGCGGATTAAGGATTCCCTTGTCGCGGGCAAGAGGGTGTTCTTCACGGGGACTCCCTGCCAATGCGCCGCGATCCGCAATTACTTAGGAAAGGATTACGACTCCCTGTTGACGATGGATTTCGTATGTCACGGCGCTCCGTCTCCCGGAATCTTCCAGACCTACGTCAAAGACTACCTTCCGCGACGGCTGAAATCTCCGGTGAAGTCGTATCGTTTCCGGGTAAAAGAACGCGGCTGGGGCGCCTCCGCGTCGGAGATTCAGTGCGAGGACGGGTCGATTCACTACGCGTCTTTTTATTCCGATCCGTATCTCATCGCCTTCACGCAGAACTACGTCCTCAACGAGGCGTGTTACTCATGTCGACACGCAAACCTCAACAGGCTTTCCGATATAACCGTTTCCGACTACTGGGGATACGTTTCCAGAAAGTATAAATATCGGAACACCAACCAGGGCGTCAGTATGCTCATGGGAAATACGAAAAAGGGACTCGCGGCGATCGAATCGCTCGCCGATTCCTGCGTTTTGGTTCCGACTTCCCTGACGGAAGGAGTTGAGGGAAACGCTTGTTTGAGGCGTCCGTCGAGACGCGCGAAGCGATCGGACGACTTTTGGAAGCTCTGGGAAGAATCGCATCACGATTGGAACCGTTGCGCGGAAGAGCTCTTCCCTCCGCGCAAACCGTCGAAGCGTCTCCAAATCAGTTCCTGGATCAACGATCACATGTACCTTCTTCCGTCTTTTGCGCAAAACGCGTTTTACGCGCTCAAAAGACGCCTTAAACGATAGTTCAAATTATTCGACGTCGACGCCGCCGCGTCCTCAAAAGACGGTTGACGCAATCGACGCGCACCAAAAGAAAGACTAGCAGATGCCTAGCAAAAACGCGCAAGAAAATTGGGGAGCCTCTTTAGGGGTTATTTTAGCGGTGGCAGGGAGCGCCGTCGGGTTGGGAAATTTTTTAAGATTTCCGGGACAAGTGGCCCTTCACGGCGGCGGCGCCTTTATGATCCCCTACGTTATCGCGCTTTTTGTCATCGCTATTCCTCTTGCTATGAGCGAATGGGCGCTCGGACGCTATGCCGGAAGAATGGGGTTTCACTCTCCGCTAGGCGCGCTCTACGTCGCGGGAGGACGTAAGATTCGATGGGGATTTGCGGGGTGTCTCAACACCTTCTCTCCCTTCGTCATCGCGATGTACTACATCGTGATCGAAGCGTGGTGTCTCGCGTACGCGGCGCAGTACTTAGGCGGTTTGCTCCAGCATGTCGGGCTTGGATTTTCGCTCTTTAGCGACGTCGCACCCGGTCTGAAATTCGATTCGACAAGCGGTTACGAAAAATTTTTTGGCCGACTCGTCGGCGTCGGTCAAGACGGCTCCCTCTTTGGCGTAGGGACGCGCGCGATTCTTTGGACGACCCTCGCGTGCGCCGCGATGAATTTCATCCTCATCTACAAAGGCGTCTCCAAGGGAATCGAGAGATTCTGCAAAACCGTCGCGCCGCTCATTCTTCTGTGCGCCGTCGCCGTCATTATCCGCGTCGTCACGCTCGGCAACCCGACGGGTACGCCGGGACAGAGCTTCATCGACGGTCTCGGGTTCATGTGGAATCCAACGCGCGAGATCGTGAACGCCTCGGGAGAAGTCGTCGGTCGCTTGACTTTAGCGCAATCCCTTCTCAACCCCGAGGTATGGCTCGCAGCCACGGCGCAGATCTTCTTCTCCACGTCGATCTGCTTCGGCGCGATCTGCACATACGCAAGTTACGTCAAGTCGCGAGGGGACGTCGCGCTTTCGAGCGTCTCCGCCGTGGCGACGAACGAGTTCTGCGAAGTCGTTCTCGGCGGACTCATGACCGTTCCGCCCGCGATCATGTTTCTCGGCGCCGACGCAAGCAAGAGCGTCGGTTCATCCTTTGCGCTCGGCTTCAACGTCCTGCCGAACGTCTTCGGGTTGATGCCGATGGGGCAGCTATGCGGATTCGTTCTCTTCACGCTCCTCTTCCTCGCCGCGATCACAAGCTCCGTTTCGATGGTTCAGCCCGCCGTCGCGCTCTTCCAAGACTCGCTTCACTGGGGTCGAAAACAAAGCGCCGTCGTCGTCTCGTCGATCAATCTCCTTGGAACGGCGATCGTCAGCTGGTTCACCAAAGACCTTATGGCGCTCGACGTCTTCGACTTCTGGGTCGCGAACCTCATGCCGTTCCTCGGCGGAGCGCTTCAAACGTGCGTCGTCGTCTTTGTATGGGGCGACGCGTCCCTTCTTGCCGAGCTCAAACGCGGCGCGCGAATCAACCCTCCGCAGCGGCTGGGGGGCTTTTTAAAATACGTTTCCTTTCCCTACCTTCTTCTAGTCTTCGGGTTTTGGGCGTGGAAGAATATGGCGGATCGCGTCGAACAAGTCGCGACGCAATTCGTGCCGAAACTCTCCGTCCTCTTCATGCTCTCCGTCTTGGCGGCTATCCTCCTCTTAGGATTCGTCTCCATGAAACGCTGGACGCGGCTCGATTCTCTAGAACCAAACAGTCACAATCAACCTCAAGCGTAGATCGCCTCAAGAAAGGAAGGCAATGGCGGAAAAACACAACTCGACCGAACATTGGGGTTCGCAACTTGGAGTTATTTTGGCGGTCGCCGGAAGCGCCGTCGGACTCGGGAATTTTCTAAGATTTCCAGGGCAAGCGGTGAATTACGGAGGCGGAGCGTTCATGATTCCCTATATGATCTCGCTCCTTCTGATCGCGATTCCGGTGTCGATGAGCGAATGGGCGCTCGGACGATACGCCGGTCGGCACGGTTTTCATTCGCCGTTGGGGATGTATTACGCCGCGAGCGGGGGAAAGAAGATTTGGGGCGTCGTCGGCGGATTGAGCGTCATCGTGCCGTTCGTCATCAACATGTACTACATTTTCGTCGAGTCGTGGTGCCTGCTATACGCGCTCAAATATCTCGGCGGAGTACTCGAGCCGATCGGGCTAGGATTCTCCCTCGATCCCAGCGGCGTCATTGGACTTTCGTATAACAACGCCGCGGAATACGAAAACCTCTTCGCCAATTCGGTCGGTCTTCACGCCAACGGCTCCCTCTTTAACGGCGCCGGGATTCCTCTTCTGTGCGTCACGGCGTTTTGCACGCTTCTCAACTTCCTTTTGATCTATCGCGGCGTTTCCAAAGGAATTGAAAAATTCAGCAAACGCGCGGCGCCTCTCATTCTCCTCTGCGCGGTCATTATGATTATCCGCGTCGTTACCCTCGGGAACCCCACGGGTCAGCCGGGACAAAGTTTCCTCGACGGTTTGGGATTCATGTGGAATCCGACCCGCGATATTGTCGACGAGTCGGGTAATCTGATTGGGCGCACGAACGTTTGGACGACCTTGTTGAATCCTGAAACGTGGTTGGCGGCGACGGCGCAGATTTTCTACACGGTCTCGCTATGCCTTTGCGCAATTTGCACGTACGCAAGCTATGTGAGACCGAAAGACGATATCGCGCTTTCGAGCCTCACGTCGACGACGATGAACGAATTCTGCGAAGTCGTTCTCGCCGGGCTGATGGTGATCCCCACCGCGATTATGTTCCTTGGAGAGCGCGCCGCCGACGGGTTCTCCTCGTCCTTTACCCTCGGTTTTGTCGTTCTTCCAAACGTTTTCGGACTGATGCCTCTTGGGCAGTTCTGCGGCTTCGTCTTCTTCTTCCTCCTCTTTTTCGCGTCGGTCACCAGCTCGATGTCCCTCGTTCAACCGACGGTCGTCTTGTTCCAGGAGTCGCTGCAAACGAAGCGCGGGGTCAGCGTCATTCTCGCCGCGGTCGTGAATCTTATCGGCTCGGCGATTGTCGTGTGGTTCACGAAGAACCTCGCGGCGCTCGACGCTTTCGACTTCTGGCTCGCCAACTTCGCTCCGTTCTTCTTCGCCATCTTCCAGACGGGTCTGGCCGCTTACGTTTGGGGTAGCGTCAAGATGCGCGAAGAGATCGCGCGCGGATCGAAGATCACTCCCCCTTGCTTCCTCGCGAACGTCGTTAAATATATTTCCTTCCCCTACCTCTTGATTATCGCAATCTTTTGGATGTTCAAAAACATGGGCGCAAGAATCGAAGCGGTGCGCGCCGACTCGGTCGCGCAATTATCGCTGGGATTCTTCGCCATTATTCTCGTACTACTCTTCATTCTCTCCGTAAAGACGATGAAGCGTTGGTCTAAAAACGCGCTCAAGCCGATTGACGAGGAAAAGAACGCCGCTACGCAAGACTAACGTTATTGCTTTTTATAGAGATTTTAACTATAATACAGATTTTAAAAGGAGTTTTCTATGACTTTGGGCGGTTGGATTAGCATGACGACTTCTTTGGCTATCGTCATCGGACTCATGACGTGGTGCTTCTACAAGTTGCTAACGACGCAGGATGAGAACGAAAACGCCCAGTAAGGCAAACGTCCCTCTTTTTTCCCGGTAAAAGACGAAGGAGGATTCTATGTCGACTAACGCTGCGTCGTCGCTACGACGAACGACAACTCCCGTGCTCCGTCTAGAACGCGCCGGACTCTACCAGAAACCGGATCGCCAAAGCGGAGCTCTGCAAATTTATCCCGGAGAGATCGTCGCCCTATTAGGACCGGCGGGTTCTGGTAAATCGCAGATTGTCGCTCAGATCGCGGGCGCAACGAAAGAGACGCTGTGGAAAGTCTATTTGAACGGAGCCAACGTAACGGTCTCGACGTCGGAAGAACGCTTTCAGGCGGGAATCAGCAAATTGCCTTGGAATCCTTCTCAGGGGCGTTTTCAGTCCTTTTTATCGCGTTTGAGTCTGAAGAAAACGACGGTTCGAGATCGCGTCTACCAGGCGACTTGCGTTCGAGATTTCTCGCGCGAAGAACGCCTTGCAATTTGCGACGAAGCGTTGAGGCTCTTCAACCTGACGTATTTGGCGGATCGTTCCGTCGAAGAATTCGCCGGGCTCTCCGGCGGCGAGCGGCGCCGTCTCGATTTCGCCTGCGTTCTCGCTTCCGCGCCCGCGCTTCTTCTCCTCGATTCTCCCTTCGAAGGTTGCGATCCCCCGACGAGCAAGTTGCTCCGTCGGGCGATCTCGCGCTTTGCCGAGGATCAAGGCGCCACGCTCGTCGCCGTGCGTTCCCTCTCCGAAGCGCTTTGCACTGCGACGCGCGTCTGTCTACTCGAAAATCGACGGATCGTCGCCGACATGGAACCGATCGATCTCCTCGCCTCTCCCGACATTCTCTCCCCCGAATATCGTCTGGAAGCGCTCCAAATCTTGGACACTGCGGCGGAAATGCAAGAATACGATCCGCAGGAGCTTCGTCAATTTGTCGAAGGAGCCTTCCGTGCGGCGGGCTACGATCCGAATACAGGACGCCGACTCTCCAACACGTCAAGGTAAAAGAATGAGAGCTATGCTAGAACCAAGAAACGACCGCGTTCAGTCGTCGACGATAGACGAGGGAGCTATGAGCGAACAGAAGAAACCTATTTTAGACGTTCAGGGAATTAGAAAGGTATATAAAAAAAATAACGTCGTCGTCAACGACGTATCCCTGAAGGTCTATCCGGGAGAAATCATCGGGCTTCTCGGGCCCAACGGCGCCGGTAAGACCACCTGTTTCCACATGATCTGCGGGCTCAGACGCGCCACGGCGGGGAAAATATTTCTTGACGGACAGGAAATCTCCAAAATGCCCATGTTCCAGCGCTGTCAAATGGGGTTGGAATACCTGCCTCAGGAACGCAGCACCTTCGACGACCTGACCGTCGAACAAAACCTTCTCGCGGTCATGGAGTTCCTTGGCATGCGTAAAAAGGAGAGTCAAGAGCTTTGCACGCAACTGCTCGAACGTTTTGAGTTAATCGCACACCGGAAAGACAAGGTCGGTTCCGGCGGCGCGTCGGGGGGGCTTTCCGGCGGCGAACGTCGTCGATTGGAATTTGCGCGCGCGTTGATACGCAAACCGAAAGTCCTCATGCTTGACGAACCATTCGCCGCGTGCGACCCGCCGACAATCAACACGATCCAGAAAGAAATCCGCAAGATGGCCGCGGAGGGCCTTTCGATCATCATCAACGACCACTCGATCGCGAACACGCTCCGCGTCATCAACCGCGCGTACGTCATCCAGAAGGGCGGGTGGATTCTCTGCGAGGGAACCGCGATGGACGTCATCAGCCATCCTTACGCCATCGCGACGTATTTCGACCACGAAGCGAAAGACAACGCCGAATCGATCGGAATCGCGCAGGGATATACCGCTGAAGAAGCGAAGGATATCGTCAGAGCCGCATATCAAGAAATGATAGAGCTTGAACTTGATAAAAGCGAGCGTAGCCTCAATGTGACGCGTGAAGAAATTCAAGCCTACAACGAACGCAAACGCGGCGCTTCCGCGTCGAGAACGCGGCGGGCGCCAAACGCGTCCTCGACGCACCCATCCTCCGCGACGCCGACGCGTCCGAAACATATCCCTCTTCCTACGTCTTTCGCAGACCCTCAAACGTCGTCGAACGACCGTTCAACCAAGCGGCCCCGACTCTCCCTCAATAATCGCGGCGCGGCGGAACCAACCCCGTCTCCGCGCGATCAGGCCCCGGAGGAGAACCGTTACCTCAACAAATTAACGGGAGTCTTAAAGCGCCGCAAGCGTTAAAAAAGGCGCCCCGCGCCATCGCTGGTCAGACGATAACGATCAAATTCTTGGGATAGACATGATTTCAATCATGTCTATTTCGCTTTTAACCGCTCATCCTCGCGGACGCGGCTACGAGATTCTCTTCGATACGCCCTTCCGCCTGGGTTTGCGCTAGACTTGTCGGCGCTTAACCGTTCAAAAAAGGCTTGCGAACTCCTGCTCGCTGACTTTTATTCTCTCGATAAAGTCGGCGTAATTCTGAGCGTCCATCGGAATTTTCAAGCCGTGTTTCGTAACGCTGATATCGTCGCGCGGCGCAACATTTTTCTCATAGGTAGACCCTCGGTTCATCCGCAATAATTGATCCGCCGCGTTCTCTTGTTCGGGATAAAGACAGTAGCCGATCTTCGCGTCAAAACGGAACATATAAGCAAGCGTCTGTAAATAATCGCGATTACCGATGTTATTGATTGGCTTATATTTTGCGTCGGCTATCATACGCTTTTCGACGTTGCGGCTGATGAAGTCAGGATAGATTAGGCCCACATTACCGTCAAAGAGGCGCTGCGCGCCCTTCCCTTCCTTGTTCATCGGATGGTAAAAAGCGTCTCCGATAAGCGAGTTGACGTACTCCTCCCACAACCATGCTCCGTCAAAGAGGACGCCGTATACCCGCTTCACTCCAAAGCCGTTTTGACGTCTCTGGTACCGAAGGATCAAGAGACACAATCTTTGTAACGCAAGATACTCCCGAAAGTAGGCGTGTCGAACGGGATTCTGTTCGTTTCGCTCGATGATTTTCCGTTGGTTGCAAGGCTCATATCCGGGGGTCGCGTCGATTACGAGTTTCACTTCGTCTTTAACTTTGACGAGTAGTTTGTTTCCATAGGGCTTTCTCTTGATAAACTCGACGGTATGCCGTACCAATTCCATCAGACTGTTATCATAGGAAAACTCGCGCTGGCTATATGCAATCTTTCCCACAAAAGGGGTGTTCTCCGCAATATGTTTTGCGACGTCAATCGTACCTTTGACATTCCCGTCGTTGTGGCGGCGACGAATGTACTCCTTGAATAAACCCTTCCGCATAGCCGTCTTGAGGTAATGCGGGAATAGGAACAGAAAGAAATTGAAAATTCGGGCGTCTTGATCGACGTTAGATTTCAAGTCCACGATATTCGGAAAGTCTAGAACCTTGTCTAAAAGATACTGAAAGAAGTAATCCTCCCCCTCTCCGCAAAAGCGAGACTCGATAATCAGTCGTTCATCGCCATAGCCGAGAAACCCCATCACATTGCTAGAGCGATAGACGTTATTCACGCTTTGAAGGACCGTCTGGTCTTGCGTAATATCCCCTGCGTCCTTTACGGTATCCGGAAACACAAACACGCCTTCACGCTCAAGTTGCTCCAAGGTCTTGTCGGCGATTTTGCCCGTAAGATTTTTGATTTGTGAAAAGACCTCTTTTGCCTGTTGGGAATTATCCTTAATCTTGAGCGTCTTCATTCGCATCGTCCCGGTCAGATTTCTGATAGCCGTACGCCTTTTCAAAACGGTTCATAATCCCTTCTTCATCATACATGCCGTGTATGTATTCCTGGAGAAGCGGTCGCAGGTAGTCAGTCCAAAGCTGGTCAAAACCAAGCGTTTTCAACTTTAAGAAGTAGGACGCGCCGATTTGGTAATTCTCATTCAAATCTTCAACTGCAACAATCTCGTTGTTCAGCTCAGTCATTCGTCTGATCGCTTCATTTTTCAGCTCTTCGTTTTCTAATAACTCGAGCATTTCAAGGCGATCGTCCGCCCTAAGCTCTACGAAGCGGAATCGGCGACGCATCGCAAAATCAAAACTGTCGACCGAACGGTCGATATCGTTCATCGTTCCGATGATATAGACGTTTTCAGGAATATAGAACTTTTCGTCAGGGTCGGAATGTAAATTAGAATACTGAGTCGAGATTTCACCGGCTCTACCGCGATAGCCGGGGTCTATTGCAAAAAACAGTTCGCCAAAAATCTTTGATATTTCACCGCGGTTAATTTCATCGATGATAAAGATGTATTTTTTCAGTTCTTCTTGCTTTACCATCTTTCTTGAAGGTGAAGCTTTCCTTTTTCGTATAGCGTTATAGATAGCGAAGTCATAAGAGTATCCTTGCGTAGCAAAGTTCTTTCCGAAAAAGGTTGTGACGTCCTTTATTTTCTCAAACTTCTGTCCGGACTCCAACATTTTTCTAATCTCCTCTAACCTCAGAGTAAGCTTGTTGACCGTTGCGTTTCCGGGAATGGAGATATTGATATGTTCCTCATCAACGTCGGTAATGGTGAATTCATTTCCAGTAATCGTCTTAAAGACGTCGACGCCAAACTTTATGTTCGAGAAAAATTCCGTCATCGCCTCCTGAACAGATACCTCTTTCTCGACGACTTCTTTAGATTTTTGCGAGTTCTCATAGTTCTTTCTCGCGCGGGCAACAAACTTTTTAAAAATACCGTCCTGTAATTCAAACCCCATCGTCCCGTCGTCATTTATCTTCGGTCGGAGTCCCTCGACAAAATCAGAGTAGTCATAACTCGGATGGAACTGAACAAACTCCACCTGTTTTTTCTGTTCGTCCGTGAGGCGACTATAATCGTCCTCATAGCCGTCGCTAATAATATCCGCCGCAATTTCCCTTGCAAGATAGGATTTGCCGGTACCTGGCGCGCCTCGAAAAATCAGGTTTTTGGACTCGATTAGCATCGAAGAAAAGGGATTCCGGATTTCTTTGACCTGTTGAGCAAGCTCTTCCTGAATAGCGGTTTCCGTTTTCTCCGCCGCAACTTCTTTCTCATCTTTTTCCCGGTATACCAGCACGAACTGATCCCTCGGTTCCCCAAAACGCTTCAAACATTCCTGCACAAAGATAATCGTGGAAAAAATGTTCCAGCAAAAGATAACAAACTGACGCCCGTTGTCGTAGTCGTATTTCAGATACCCTATAGTGTTGTAACGCCTCCCGAATTCGTCAACGCTTGCATAGATACCTCTGAATATTTTGCCGTTCGGTTTGAATTTACAGACAGGAAAATTCTCCTTTTCCTCAACTGATAACGCGGCAAGTTGCTTCTTAAACACCTGACAAGCAATCCGCGGCATAGTCTGATTGGTGTTTTTTCTTTCGCCTTTACGGTAAGCTCGTTTGATTACGACTCCGTTCTCCTTCTTAAAATAGACGTCCAGAGGCTTATAGTTATCGCCAAGGTTCAGATTATCCATTGTAAAGCGTTCGTCTGTTGACTCCACGCTTTCAGCGGTAATGGACAAGTAATATTTTTCTTGCTGCTTTGTCTCGATTGCGAACCCTAGACTTTCAAGAAAGTTCCTTGTCTCAACGCTATTAAAAGAATCAGTGGAAATATCTGCGCCATTTGCCAAATGGTTCGCAACGGCGACTACATACTTCGGCGGATACTTTTTCCCATCCTCTGACGTCAGCACGTATTTTACGCTCGTATAGTGTTCGGGGACGCCGTTCTCGTCGATAAATTTCAGAGCCTTAATGATATCCTGCTTTTTCACCTTCGGTATAGTCA
The DNA here is from genome assembly GCA_934725735.1 of uncultured Thermoguttaceae bacterium. GTDB lineage: Bacteria > Planctomycetota > Planctomycetia > Pirellulales > Thermoguttaceae > RUG369. The sequence continues at coordinate 44,740 of CAKVCP010000001.1, read as the reverse complement.
TGCCAAACCTCCTCTGTAGCGAGCGCGGATATTGTGTCGCAGAGATAACTCTCTTTCCAATAGATCATCCGAAGAGAATCACTCTAGAATGTAACATTTTCCGTAAGCGCAAGCCGATTTCGCAATTAGGGTCGCTTTTTATCTTTCGTCAGCTAGAACGTTCAAAAGAAAAAGGCCGCGCGCCTAAGCGTACGGCCTTCTTTTATTTCAAGAGTTAAATCCCTAAAGGGCTAACAGAAGATCAACCAATGAAGGACCAATCGATCTTTTCATAACCGTTCTGGTATTCGGGGCGAACGAGTTCGGCGACGCCGGGGGTCTTGAGTTCGGAGAGGTTGGTGACTTCGAGTTTCTTGGCGTCCCACTTGATGGTTTCGCCGCGTTCGCCAGCCTTGGGAGCGGCCCAAACGGCGAGGTTTCCGAGAAGGATCGTTTCGGTGAGAGGGCCGGCGAAGTCCGGGAAGTTGCTCCAGCAGAGTTCGGGCTTGTTCTCGTGGATAGCGGTGACCCATTCGAGCTTGTTGCGCGCGTCGAAGTTTCCGGAGTGTTCGTCTTCAGGAGCCTTACGCCATTCAACGCCTTCGATTTCGGCGATCTTGTCGCCGCCCTTGGCGAGGAGCTGATAGCTATTGGCATAGTCGTCCGGGCTGTAAGCGACGCCCTTGGTACCGATGATGATAGAACCGGAGTCGGTCGGGTTCTTGATGCCGTATTCTTCGAAGAGAGCGGCGTCCGGCTTGGTCTTGGCGTCGAACCAGGTGACTTCGATGGCGTCGCGATGTTCGGTCGCGGGGAACTGGAACCAGATCTTGCTGGAGGCGGGGAAGGAGTTGAAGTCGTGTCCGGAGGATTCGGCGACAACTTCGGTCGGGAACTTGAGTTCGGCGGCGCCGTAAGGCATGTTCGCGGTATGGCAAGCCATATCGCCGAGAGAACCGGAACCGAAGTCCCACCAACCGCGCCACTGGAAGTCGTGGTAGATGCCGGGCCAGAATTCGCGTTTCGGAGCGGTGCCGATCCAAGCGTCCCAGTCAATCTTCTTGAGGGCGGCGGCGACCTGTTCCTTCTTTTCATTGATCAAATCTTCGATCAATTCGGCGTCGTCTTCTTCCTTCTTCGTCTGGGCGATGAACTTTTCCATCGTCATATCGCGATTGGGGCCCTGAGCCCAAACCGGACGGTTGGTCCAGATGTGAACCTTCTTGATTTCGCCGATAACGCCGGCTTGAACCTGCGCGACGCAGCGACGCATCGCGTCAAGAGAAGAACCCTGGTTGCCCATTTGCGTGCAAACGCCGTACTTCTTGGCGAGATAACCAAGATAACGAGCTTCGCCGATCGTACGGGTCAAAGGCTTCTGGGTGTAGGCGTGCTTGCCAGCCTTGAGGGCTTCGGCGGTGATGATCGTGTGCATGTGGTCAGGAGTACTAACCGTGACGGCGTCGATCTTGTCCATCATTTCCGCATAGAGTTCGCGGTAATCGGTGTAGGTCTTGGCGTCAGGATAGGTCTTCGCTTTACCGGCCAACGTGTTGCGGTCGGTGTCGCACAGAGCGACGACTTTGCCGTAAAGAGCGGCCTGATCGATATCGCTCGAGCCCTTGCCGCCGACGCCGATACCGGCGAGCGCAATGCCTTGAAGCGCGGAAGCGCGCGCAATTTGAACGCTGTTGCCAGCGCCAACCATGAAACCAACGCCTGCGATCGTCGAGGCTTTAAGGAAATCACGACGGGAAGTCTGCAAACTCATGAAACATCTCCTGATAGTTAAATATTGATATTGTCGTTTTGGAGTAAAACAACCTTTTTCGCGATTATTATAGTCAAAAACAGTAGCAATGCAAATACACTATTGTGAAAAGACGGAAAAATTTATCCGCTTTTTCTGTTTTTTCGACAAATTTTAACATCACTTGATAAAAATTTGTATTTTTAGGAAAATATCGCCGCTTTCCCACTCCGGTCAATTGATTCTAACGTCGTTGTGATATATATTTTAATGGCACGTCGATACGCGCGCGGCGCGCTACGGTAATGAAGCTTCAGCGTAGAAGTTCAAATTGGAAGAACGGCGCGTTCCACAAGTCTGACAAATATGGGCGTCTTCTTCTTTTTTTACCCCAAACATCTCCTCGCCGCAGAGCTTGCGCGACGCGCGTTTGTCGCTTTGCGCGGACGACGACCGGCGAGAACGCAAATTCGCGTCGACGAAATCGACGATCGGCGCAATCTACTCGTCGCCGTTTACGACGCCGATACTTCCGCGTCCCTCTACGCCCCATGTTCCGACGGCGAAGGCGGTTTCTTCTACGCCTCGACCGAGCTACTCCCCTCAGGACGAAAAAGACGTTCACTCTTCCTTGAATTGTCGCGCGGACAACTCTCGAGAATACAGAAAAAACGCGCCGACTGGGGCGCCGCGGGACTAGTGCTGCCCATGCGGTTGCGCGTCGCTATCAGAAAACGCGCGCGTCTCTTCGCCGAACTCGTCACGACAAACGACGACGAACATGATTTCGACGAAAGAACCGTCAAGCTTTTCACCGAGCTGCGCGAAATTTCGAGAAAGCTTAACGAATATTACCTGACGCAAGCGCTCGCGGCGCGAAGAAACGCCGCAAAATGGTCGACCAATTTCTCCTTCGCCGTCGACGCCAACGACGAATGGCTCGACTCCTTCGACGCCCTCTTCTCCCCTCAAGCAAAACGCCGCGCGTCTCTCGAGTCCGTCTTTTCCTCCGTCAATATTCGCGTCAATTGGCGCGACGTCGAATGCGGCGGACGCTACGACTGGGGACGCGTCGAGAAGGTCTTGCGCGACGCTCGTCGAAGAAACCTGAAAATTACACTCGGCCCCCTTGTCCGCTGGGGCTCCGATTTGCCCGAGCATTTACGCGCGCAAAACGTCTCTGCGGAACAACTTCAGCGCGAATTCGAACGATACCTCAGTTCCGCTATCGACTCGGTCGGTTCGCACGTCTCCCGATGGATCGTCGCGACAAACGTTGAAAACGTCCCCAATCGCCCCACTTTCGAATTTCGACTTCTCGCCGCAATTCAATCCAAAAAAGAAATTGTCGCCAGATTTCCAGGCGCTCAAATCTTTCTAGGATTCGAACAAGCCTTCGGAGACTACGCGCGCTTCGAAAACGACCAACTGGCGCCCCCCGTAGAGCTCGCCGCCCAACTCTCCAGAGGACGCGCGTTCCACGGATACTACATTGAAGCCAACTTCGGACTCACACCCGCCACGACGGCGCCGCGCGATCCAATGGAGTTGCACCGTTTCTTCGAACGCTGGTCGATCGGCGGGGTTCCCTTGGCGGTCGCTTTTTCCTGTCCGAGCGAATCCCCCGCAGGGCGCCCTAATCGCGCCGATTCCAACCGTCTTCTAACCGCTTCCCCCTTCGGAGAAGAAAGAAAACGCCGCTTCTTCACGCGCGAATCCCGCGCTGAAGCCAAACCCCTCGAAGAGCTCCTCTGGAGCCCTCAAATGCAGCAAGAAACAGCGCGGCGATTCTATTCCACCGCGCTCACGCGACGCGCAGTCGACGAAATTATATGGACGCGATGGCAAGATGCGCCGCAAATGAGTTATAATGAGTACGCGTCGACGACAAGCGTCTTCTACAGCGATTCCGAAGAAACGACGTCCGTCCCCTCGAACAACGCCCCAATCTCCGACGTCTACGACGAAGTCGACGAGGTTGGAGACGAACTCGGCGACGACGAATTCGAAGAAGAAAAGTACGACGAGGTCGATCTCGCGTCGGACGAATCGAGTTTCCGCGAAGTCTCATGCTCCTCCGAGATCGAATCTCCGGAGAACTTTACGCCGACCTCCGGGCTTCTTGGGGTCGATAAGAAACCGAAACCAACGCTTTATAAGCTCGCCGCAATTCGACGCGCTTACCTACACGAAGAATAATGAACGACAATAGACGTTTACAACGCGCCGACAGGATCGTCGTCAAGCGCGGCGCCCTTCCGCGAGATGCGCGGCGCGGCGTTATGCTTCTGATCGTCACCCTTGTTCTCACCGCGTTGACGCTCAGCGGCGCCGCTCTTCTTACGCTCATGAAGACGGAGCAGGAAGCGACCTTTACGCGCGGACGCGAAGAACTCGTCCGCGGCGTCGCGCGGTCCGCCGTCGTATATCTCTCCGCGTGCGTCGAAACGAATCAGACGGAACGCGACAAAAAGGGCGGACTCTACAACAATCCCCAACTCTTTTGCGCCGCGCAACTTCTCGACAGAAGCGAAGGGGGCGCCGATTCGTCGCGCTTTACAATACTCTCCCCTAAACTCGAAGATTCGACGATCACCGGCGCGCGTTACGGGCTCGTCGACGAATCGTCGCGTCTCAATCTTCAAGCCGTCCTAGAATGGGAGAAGGAAGAAGCGGGAGCGGGCCGAAACGCGCTCATGAAACTTCCCGGCATGACCCCGACCGCCGCCGATTCGATCCTCGACTGGATCGATCCCGACGAAAATCCGCGTCAAAACGGCGCCGAAGCGTCTTACTATTCGCAGCGCAATTTGCCGTACAGCCCGCGAAACGCGACGCCCGTCTTTCTTGAAGAGCTGCTCCTCGCGCGCGGCGTCACGCGCACCCAACTTTACGGGGCGGACGAAAACTATACGTACAACACGGAAAAGTCCTCGGGAAACGAATCGCAATCGACGCTCGGAGGCTCGTTGCGCGGCGTCGCGTCAAGTATAGGAAATGAAAACAGCGAAGGGATCACCGCGCCTTGGAACACTCTCCTCACGGTCTTTAGCGCGGAAAAGGACGTCGATCCCAAAGGCGAAGCGCGTGTCAATTTGAACGTCGACGATCTTCAGTTCCTCTATCAGGAACTCGAATCGCGCGTCGGAGCCGATCTCGCGAAATTCATCGTTCTATACCGTCAGTACGGTCCGAAGGCGCCAGAAGAAGACGCCGCGCCGACGCGACGCGGTTACGGTCGCTCCGCCTCGCGTCTCGCGACTCCCGCCGCTACGGCAAACGTCGCGCCCCTTGCTCAAGCGCCCCTCGACTATAGCGTCGCCGCAACAACGCAACTCGCGACGCCCCTCGACGTCGTCGGCGCCGTCGTTCAGATCAACGACGTCGATTTCGCGTCGCCCCTTCTCGACAGCGCCGCCAACGCCAATATCAACCGGATTATGACGCTCCTCGATTACGCGTCGACGAGTCCGACCACGACGATCGTCGGGCGCGTCAACGTCAACGCCGCGCCCCGACCCGTTCTCGCCGCGCTCCCTGGACTCGCGAACGCCGACGTGCAGCGGATTCTCGACGCGCGACCCGATCCCGCCGAACCGACGCCAAGCGAATATCGTCACGCAATCTGGCTTTACGCCAAAGGCGTCGTCACGCTCGACGTCATGAAAAAGCTCTATAATAAGACGACCGGTCGCGGCGACGTCTTTCGCGGCCAGATCGTCGGTTTTCTCGACGACTCCGACGAAACGACTCGCGCCGAAGTCGTCGTCGACGGTACCACCGTTCCACCGCGCCAGGTCTTTTACAAAGATCTCACCTCCCTCGGCAAAGGCTTCTCCGACGCGGTTCTCCTAGGCGGAAACACGACCTCGACGACGGATCCCAACGCCTCCTTTGGCGTCTCCGAACTCGACTGGCAGGCCGTTCAAGACTTTCCCGACGCGACAAGCCATAGTTCCGGATATAACCTCGGCGCGTTTTCTAACGAAGATCCCTTTGCGGCGGTAGAAATCGCTACTGGCGTTTCGCCGACGTCAGACTTCGACGCGACGGCGCAACCGCCCCTCGGAGACTCATTTATCGCCGCCGACGGCGCTCGCGACGCGACGGGAACCGATCCGCTCGCGACGGCTGTCGACGCGACGAACTCTCCGGCGACGACCGGCGCTCAAGACGCGTCCTCCTCAAGGCGCGATCGACTCCTGCAGGCCCTCCAAAGTTCCCGCGCCGATCGGCAATCGCGCAACGAATCCCTCGGTTCGTCTTCGACGACGGACTCCCCCACCGCGTCGGAAACGTCGACCGGCGACGCGCCCCCCTCCTCTGTCCAAGAAAGCGCCGACGCAACCGCCGAGGCGCCAACCGCGACGACAGCGGATACGCAAGAATCGTCGACGTCAAGGCGCGACCGACTCTTGCAGGCGCTCCAAAGTTCGCGCTCCGATCGGCAATCGCGCAATCAGTCCCTCAATTCCTCCTCCGGGGAGGGCGCGGCGTCAAACGCGAACAAGTAACGCGGCGCGACGCTTCCGTCCGCCCCATTCCTTCAAAGGTCTGTATGAGAGAAATCAACCTTAATTCCATCCCCGTCCTCGTTACCGGAGCCGCCGGTTTCATCGGCTCCAATCTTGTCGCGCGGCTACTTCGCGATCTCGAAGGCGCAAATATCGTCGGAATCGATAATCTCAACGACTATTACTCCCCTTCCCTCAAATCTTATCGCCTCAAAATCCTCGACGAAGAAGCGCGGCGCTCGTCTTCTTCATGGCGTTTCATACTCGGAAATATCGCCGACAAGTCTTTTATCGACGATCTCTTTTCGGACTATTCCTTCGCCGTCGTCGTCAATCTCGCGGCGCAGGCGGGCGTTCGATACGGCATGGAAAATCCCTACGCCTACGTCGAATCGAATCTCGTGGGATTCGTCAATATTCTCGAAGCGTGCCGACATAGCTACGACGGCGGGAAAAAAGGCGTCGAGCATTTGGTTTACGCGTCGAGCTCGTCCGTTTACGGGGGCTCCAAAAAGATTCCGTTCAGCGTCGGGGATCCGGTGGACGAACCAGTTTCGTTGTACGCGGCGACGAAGAAGTCGAACGAGCTTCTAGCGCACTCTTACGCGAAGCTTTACGATATTCCCACGACGGGGTTGCGCTTCTTCACGGTCTACGGCCCCGCAGGGCGTCCCGACATGCTTTACTATTCTGCGGCGGAGAAATTCGCGCGCGGCGAGACGGTCAAACTCTTCAATTACGGAAACTGCCGTCGCGACTTCACTTACGTCGACGACGTCGTGGAGGGGGTCGTCCGCGTCATGCGTTCCGCGCCCTCGCGTCGGCGCGGAGACGACGGGCTCCCTATCGCGCCAGCCGCGCTCTACAACATCGGGGGCGGACGCCCTGAAAACCTTCTCGAATTCATGACCGTCCTTCAAGAAGAGCTCGTCGACGCCGGGGTTCTCCCTGCGGATTACGACTTTAACGCGCGGCGCGAACTCGTCCCGATGCAACCAGGAGACGTCTTTGAAACATACGCCGATTCGCGCCCTCTGGAACGCGATTTCGGATTTACCCCCCAAACGACAATTCGCGAAGGATTGCGTCAATTCGCGCGGTGGTTCAAAGAATATCGCGCGGAAAGCGAATCGGCAAAGGAAGAATAGCGTATGATGCAAGAACCGTTGACCGCGAGTCAAGCGCGTCTTCAGGAAGACCTGCGCGGCCTAATTTACGGGGACGCGCGTTGCGACGACGTCATTCGCCAACTCTATTCGAGCGACGGGAGTCCCTTTGAGGAACGTCCGCGCGCGGTCGTCTGGCCCAAAACGGCGCAAGACGTTTCCGCCGTCGTGCAATACGCGGTTGAAAAGGGGCTTTCCGTTCACAGTCGAGGTTCGGGAACAAGCGGTTCCGCCGCCTCCATCGGTTCGGGGATCATCCTCGATTTTTCGCGTCACATGAAGCGCGCGTTGCAGGCGGGGGACGATTACGTGCGCGCGCAGCCCGGCGCGGTGCGCGAACGCGTCAACGAACTTCTTCGTCGCTCGCATGGAGCGTTCTTCGCGCCAAGTTCGGGGCACGTTCCGACGGGAACGATCGGCAGTATTCTTTCCGTCGACAATATCGGGCCTCGATGGTTGCGCTACGGTTCTCCTCATGAGAGCGTTCGCGAACTGAAAGTCGTCCTCGCCGACGGATCACAGTGGGCCTTAAAGAACTATCCCGCCGCAGCGGACGCGCTACCTACGGCGTGGCGCGCGCTCGCTCCTGAAAATGCGGAACACGCCTTTCGCGCTCAATTTCTCAACGTCGTCGCCGCCGAAACGCAAGGCGTCGATCCTCTCCTTGAGCTTCGACAATCCGGAAAGGGCCCCGACTCTCCCGACGGTCTTCTCTGCGGACTTGACTTTGACGACGGCTACGGGATCCGTTCCTTTCGTTCCGACTTCGTACGCAACGAGTATTTTCTTCGCGTCTTTGGCGACGGCGCCCACGAATTGCGCAGTCTTATTAAGAAAGAACCGTGGCGCTCCGCCCTCTTAGCGCTGCGCGACGCTATTCCATATTTGGACGCCGAACAACGAAGATCGCGCCCCTGCCGATGCGGCTATGCTTTGCGCGACGTCGTAAGATTCGGATTCAACCCCACGAGATTCTTCACGGGCTCCGAAGGCACGCTTGGAATCATCACGGAGGCGACCCTCGCGACCTTCGAGACGCCCCCCGCGTCCGCCGCGACAATTCTCCTTTTCGATTCGATCGATCGCGCCGTCCGCGCCGTCCCGCGCGTCTTGGATTTCGATCCCACCCTCTGCGATCTCCTTGACAGCCGCGTCGTCGCGTTGACTCGCGAGTGGGATTCGCGTTTCGAAGAAACGTTCCCTCAAGGAACGGAAGCGGCGCTTGTCGTGGAGCTCGACGCCGATTCTTCCGACGTTCTTAGGAGTAAGATGGAAATTCTCCAGCACGTCGCGCGTAAAGAGCTCGGCTCGTTCGGGCGATGGCTAGCCTACGCGCCGGAAGAGCGCGGAATCTTTCGCGAATTGTTGCAAAAGTCGAGCTGCGCGCGCCTGCGCGTCGCCCCTTCTTTCCAGATTTTCCCATACTGGGACGACGTGCAAGTCCCCGTAGACAAAGCGGCGGATTTTCTATCCGACGTTCACGCGCTCCTAAAACGCGCGGAACTTGTCTACTCCGTCAGCGGACATATCGGCAACGGACAGCTTTCCATCCAACCCCTTTTGCCGTACGACGTCGAGGAGGAACGCCGAGCGCTCGCGCTTTCCGACGAATTTGAGAATCTCGCCTTGAGTTACGGGGGAGAAATCGGTTCCGCGCGGGGAAACGGGCGCGTGAGAACGGCGTCCCTTACGAAACGCTTTCCGAAGCTCTCCCGCGCGTTCGTCAACGTCAAAGACGCGTTCGATCCTTGCAACACGCTCAACCCCGACTGCGTGGTTTCCCCCGAGATGCGCCGCCTTGTCAGAGAAGATCGCCTCTTCTCCGACGCCCACGTCGCGGCGACGCCGAGACAAGACGCGTCGCCGTCCGTCGGAGCGCCTGAGGAGGACGACGATATTCTCGCGCCGGAATCGGACGCGGCGCTGCGCGAAAGTTCTCTCCATTCGCGAAACGTCAAAAGACGCGCCCCTTACGTCAAAGGCGCGACGGAGATCGGCGCGTGGAAGACCCAAGCCGCGGCGCGACGCGCCGATCCTCTCGAATATCAGCTCGCATGGGATCCCGAGCTCGTTTCCGCCCCCGCAAGGCAATGCACGGGCTGCGGACGATGCCGAATCCGGACGCCGGAAACCCGGTTGTGTCCGGCGTTTCGACACATGCCGGAAGAAGACGCCTCGTGTCGTGGCAAGGCGAATTTGATTCGCGGGGTTCTCGACGGGGCGCTTCCTCTCACAACGATGACGCGCGGCGTCGCGTTAGAGATCGGGCGGCATTGTTTGCGATGTCGACTCTGCCTCACAGAATGTCCTGCGCAAGTGGACGCGTCCAGACTTGCGTTCCGCATCCGCTCCGCCTACGTCGCCGCCGCAGGGATGAGTTTCAGCGAGCTTTGCGTCTCGCGCGTCGATTTGCTTTTAAGCGCCGCCTCGCTCGTCGCGCCCCTCGTCAATCAAGCGCTTCGCAACAAGCTCGTTCGTCGAATAATAGAACGGGCGCTAGGGCTCGCCTACGCGCGGCGCCTTGCGCCGTTGGCGGCGCGTTCCCAAACCAACGCGGTTCTCAAACGCGGGCAAGATTCCCGCAAACTCGTCGTCGCGCTCGCGCAGACGCAGGCGTCGATCGAAGCGCCCGCCGTTGCGACGCGTAAGGCGCGAAAAGTCGCGCTTTTCGCCGACGTCTACGAACGCCGGTTCGATCCCGAGTTGCTCGAATCCGCGCTCGCTATTTTAGAGAAAAACCGGATCCAAGCGCGAATTCTCCCGACGCCGCGCAGCGCCGGACAAACCTCCTTTGCGCTCGGCGATCTCGACCGCGCGGAAAACTTCGCCGTCAAAAATATCGCGGCGTTTCGAGAGGCGATGCGCGACGGATCGACTATCGTCGCGCTCGAACCCTCCGCCGCCGCGTGCGTCGTTAAAGACTATCCGTATTTCTGCGACGATCCTGACGCTCAGGCGGTTTACGGCAATATCGTCGACTTTTGCGGTTATCTCGCGCGTCTCGACGCGCTCAGCGAATTGAACCGCGACGATTTGCAACCGATCCCCGAAGTCAAAACGATCGGGTATCACGCGCCGTGCGCCGCGCTGGCGCTCTCGGGAAAAGCGACGTCTTCCGCGACGAACGCGCAAACTCTCCTCGGGTTAATCCCCGGCGTCGAAATTCACCGTCTAGAACGCGGATGCTGCGGCTTCGCCTGCTTTGCCGGTTTCTCGCGCAAGCGATACTATGAAAGCTTGCAGTTAGGCGGGAGGTTATTCTTGGCCGCGCGGCGTCGAGAACTTCAGTTATGCTCCTCGGAGTGTTCCTTTTGCGCGTTGCAACTTGCGCAGGGAACGACGCGAAAAAGAACCTCGGGGCCTCCCGTCGTCCACACGATCAAAGCTTTGGCGGTTTCATACGGCCTACTATCTAAGGAATCAGCCGTGACGACGACTTATTCTCCGGAAGATTTTGAGGAATAGCCGCAGGGAACGTCTGAAAGAAATTTAAACGCGACCAAACGCGGAAAACCATTTTTCAAGCGGATCGATCCGACGGTTCGGTACCCCATACCAAGAAAATTAGCCAGACTATGCGAATTTTTCGGAGAGACGAAGCCCGTCAACAAGCGAGCGCCGCGTTCCGCGCTATATCTCTCGATCTTCTGAAAGAGGAGTCGCTGTAGACCGGCCCCGCGATAAGGACGCGCGACTTGAATGAAGTCGACGTACCCGATTTGAGACGCCGCCAAATCTTGAGGCAAAAACGAAGAAAAAAGCGCTGTTTCTCGCGAGCTGAACGAAACGGCTCCAACAGCCGCTAAAGCGTTCGTCGACGGGCAGATCGCGCCCCAGACCGTTGTTTCAGGATTGCAAAAAAAGTCGCGAAATTCATCGTCAGACTCTTCCATGCAATACAGCTCTTCAAGCCCCGCTTGAGCCAACTCGGCGCGAATATCGCGCAACATCGTCAACGCCGCGTCCGCGTATTCAAGCCCGCACTTAACCAACTTATAATTCTCCTGCGTCCTCATTCCCTTTCCTCCTGTGAAGATCTGTCCAAATCATTATAGCGGTTACGCGCGCTCAATTCATCCCTAGAGCTTTAGTTCCAAAGATAATATGTCTCGCCAATAACAAGCGTCGGAGAATGCTACCGGATCTTTAGAGCAAGAAGTAAACGAAGAGTCTTCCTTTAATCGAGACGTCGTCTCTTTATCGAAAGACTCTTCTTCGCTTCAAAGCTTCTATTTAGATAAGATTAAACTCCCTTAGCCCCTCTTCGTCAAAGAGTCCTTCTGTTTTAAGAAGTTCAAGAGTTCTAAATTCTTCTCTCGTAAATAGGTTTTGTTAAATCTACCTGTAGCGCTAGCCATAGACGTCGTTAAGACTAATCGCAGAGCCTCAGGCGCCGACTTGAGCCATTCTATCACTCATTTTTTGCCGTACATCGACGACGAATTATTGATCTCCGGCAGTTTTCACAGGTCGTATTCCCTCCACCTAAAGCCAACGCATGAAGAGGTTCGCCCGTCGTTATCGTCGCTCCATTAGAAGGATCAAGACAAAAGCGATACGGCAAAACCTGGAGCGCTTTATGACCGCTGAATCTTCATGCGTTGCTTTACTCCTAAAATGAGTTATGTTTCACACTCTTTTCATTTTCCTCTAAGATATACAAACGATCCTGTTCGCTAAATTCATTGAGATTAAAGCTGCAAGAGTAACCTGAGCGAGTTTTCATCGTCGTCATTTGTTTTTCGACGTCATATGAAACAAATTTTAGAACAGCCGTCATCGTCCCTGACGGACCGATTAACGTCGTCAATCTAAAACCGTCGGCAAGTTCGCTTTTACCTAGCGCCAAATCATCGTCTGTCGGTCGAATATCGTCTTCAAAGCGACGTTCCACCTTCATTGAATTTGGCGGAACCAGTGAAGTCGCCTCCCCTCTAGAAGCCTCGCGTTTATATACGATACGTTGAGCGGAAGGTTCTAAGAGAGGATAAATCGACCTCGTCAACTTGTAATATTTCTCCTTGAGATTCTTGTCGCAAAGATCCTCGCCGTCGGTGACTAAATAGGAGCTTAAGGCCACGCGCTGAGGATCAGGCAAACTCGCTAGCCAGTCTACTATTTTTTGACTTGATTCCGCTTCCCCTTTGTCGGTCATAGAGCTATAGTACTCCAACAAAAGACAGGTTAAATGAATCTCGTCGCGTATCGAACTTGGAGCCAAACTATCTTCAAGTTCCCGCCATCCACTCAAAGAAGTCGGACAGTTCGGATCCGACGGTTTTCTATTCCCAAGTCTAATAAACGTACTCAGATTATACTTGTTTAATCCAAGAGAAATCTGATTCGTACTCTTCTTTCCTCGACCCTTCCAGACCTTTTTAGCGCTCGTCTCATATGGAAGATATTCGTCGCTTGACGCTTTAACCCAATCTTCCAAAAGACTCATTTCCTTTTCAGGTCTTGATTTCATTAGAAATTCATAACGCACGCTTCCTTGTGCGTATTTGGGGCGAGAATTTGCTTCTGTAAACGAGGAGTAAGAATAATTAAACGTTAATGAACATTTAACTCCCTCGGGAGTCATCCTTTCTCGTAAGCTCTTCCAAAATGGCGCGTTCCAGTCCTCCACTGGGGGAAAATCTAAAATTAGCCTCGATTTTATCACGCTATCGTTTGGAGCTAGATCCTTCGCAGGAGGATACGCATACTCAAAATCGATATCAGCCCAGTATTCCTGCTTCCAACGATATTCTCCATCAATACCTTCCGCCGTTATAACGACAGAATCGGGCGCCTCAAGAACGCCGACGACAGGGTAATCAAAAGTTGGATAACTCTTGATCGTCTCGTCTGAAACATTGGTTGCGCGCTGAAGAACGTATGCGAAATCCCCATACGTCGCTTCTTTAGGAAAAATTTCAAATGAAGTTTCGGTTTTTCCCCATCCAGACGTACTCCCTTAACCGTAGCGGTCTCTGAGGATTGAGGAACATAGCTATCAGCGGGCGTCCTATTCAAAATACATAAGCACGCCAGAAGAGCTACAACTATAGGTACTCTCCAAAATCGTTTTATCATTATCAAACTTCTTTCTAAACAAGTCGTAGACTCCATAAAACCGTCCAACTCGACAGCAAGCCCTGACAAAAGTAAACCATAAACAAGTTAGAAAAGGAGCCGCCATATACGGAAAGCGACCTAAATAACGACTCCCCGATTTATCCTCAAACATTTGTCAGATCTCCATACAGCCTATTTAATTCTGGCTCCTCGTTCGAGATCTGCGAAGTTTATTTATATTAATGGATGTTTTCTAAAGCTCCTGCTAATACCGCATGTTCATCAATTCGAAGTACTCCTTCTTGAGTTTCGTGTTGCGGAAAAGATTTTCCTTCGATTTCAAGCTGGATACCATTGAAGTGCGTTGCGCTTGAGGTAAAGAACGAAGCCAATCGACGAGTTCCTTTTTCGCCTCTTCTCTTTTTTTCTGACTTGAAGCGGAGTAATACTCAAGTTGCAACCGCGTTAAACGAATCTCGTCGCGCATCGTGCTAGGAGATAATTGGTTTTCCAGTTCACGCCATCCTTTTAGCGTCGTCGGATTATTCGGGTCGGACGGTTTTCTATTTCCTACTCGAATAAAAAGCCAAGGGTCCCATCTACTCCATCCGATTTTGATCTTACTATCAGCGCTCCCCAGGAGACGTCCCGTATTCATCTTCGGTTCTTTACGATCTGAGACCTCATTGGGCAACAAACCTACGGGGGTCGAGTTCAGCCATCCTTCTAAAAGTTGTGTTTCCTGCTCAGAACGCGGCGTCACCCAAAGGTCTAAAACTACGTCGTGCGTGCTCTCAACGGTAGAAAGATCGTCTCGACTTTCTGTCACCGTCAAAGAAAAACGTAGTTGACAACTCACCCCTGCAACAGGAAGGTTCTTTCGAAGTTCCTTCCAAAATGGCGCGTTATAGTCTTCAAGAGGTGGAAATTCCCATGAACAGCTTCTCGACAAGTCTTTGGCGCCAGGTTCTAAAATTTGTTCTTGAACACATAATTCAAACCTTGCCGTGTCGATAACTTCTTCCTTCCATTGATATGTCTCTGACGTCAAAGGAGAGGAAAGGATAGGAGATATATAGAAATAGGGACTTAACGTATATCGAATCCTTTTATCCGACAAGTTTTTATTATAAATAGTCAGATAGAAAGTATCTCCCACCGAAAGACGTTGCGGAAAAGCAACGACTTTCGTCTCAACGACGCTTTCTTTTTCTGCGCTTTGGAAAATTAACTCGATATCGTTTCCGTTGGGAAACGAAGATGCGAAGGATATGTTGAAAAAGAACAAATATCCAACGCTAAGCGCCATTATGCACAGAAATATTTGTGGATTATTTTTCATGATTATCCTCTACCATACACACTTAAACGACGTTCATAAGCGTTTTAGACAGGTTTTGATTTAGACTGAATCAACCGAAGTTCAAAATCTTCAAACTCCAAATTTTCAGGAGACAATCCCGTATATATACCTTTGTACGACATAACCCCCTTATCTTGCTCTGCCGTTTTATCCATCAAGTCAAAGGCATGCCCAAGTTCATGAAGAGAAACTCGACGGCTGCAAAAGGCATGACCTACTCCAAGGCGAAAACTTAGAGTGCACTTAACGCCTTCAGGCGTCATTTTTTCTCGTAAATCCTTCCAAAAGGGATCGTTCCAATCTTCAAGGGGAGGAAAATCGAGCGCCGTATAAAAACCTGTTTCTCTTACGCCCGGTTCAAAATTTCCAGGCATAAACGCATATTTAACGTCGCCTGCATAAACGCTTTGACGTTCAAACGCCCATTCATGCGACAAATCTATATCCTTTGAGGTTATTGTTACCTCGTAAAAATGTAGATTATGCCCGACGATTCTTTCCTTTTGAAAATTACGGATCGTTTCACCAGATTCGTTAACTCGATAACTTAGAATGTAAAGAGAATCGCCATAGTACGTTTCGAACGGATACGTCAAAACGCCGCGTTTCACGCCGTCTTGAAACCTCGGAGCTTCAGCGTCCAATTCCTGACCGGAAAAAGGCGCATACTCTTCGCCTTTCGCCAGCGCTCCAACAGTCAAGCAGCAAAGCGTCGCAAACAACGTTAAGATCCTAAGAAAGCGCTTCGTTGGTTTCATTCTAAACCTCATGTTAGTTATACTGATGGGTCTCACTCAATGATGGAGAAATTTGTCACAGGTTCGTGTCTTTCCTGAATTAGGTGAAGATTATCTACCGTGAAACTTAGATTGTCAGGAAGCAGTCTGTGAAACCAACCGCTTCCCGTAACCAAGTTCAGAGACGTCAACGTCTGCCAATCCAAATTTCATGCAATAATATGGCAAGTAGCGCCGGTAATTTCCTAAAAAAATTACCGGCGGTTCAAATAACCTCTATTCAATCGTTGACATGAGCTTCACAAGTCTGTATTAGAGAATTAAGTTCTTCATGCAACCTAGTCCTCTTGGGGCGCAATCCGCTCTCTTTAGGTAGTTCCGGACTAATATGCCTTTCAATCTGTAAAACTTGAAGTTTAGCCATTACGTACAATTGAGGGAAAGGGAGATTCTTCATCCAAGACAGCAATTTTTGCAAAGCGATATCCGACTCTTTCCCCTCCTGAGCGTCATAGTATTCTAACGCCATCCGAATATAGGTGAACTCGTCCTTTAAAGAGCCGGAAAAAAACGATTCAAGTTGCCGCCATTTCTCAATAGTCGACGGGAATTTGGTCGTAGGCGGCTTCCGAAAAGCGGCTCTCACGACGTTGTCATAATAGAGATAAGAATTTCCGATCTTTATCTGCGGCATGATCTTCAACATCGCGTCAATATCCCTGGAACTCTTATAAAAGCATGTTTGATTCTGAGGAAAATCTTCCGGAAGAAATTCTTCCGGTATCTCCTGGCTCCAGACGTCAAGAAAAAACGTTGAACTCTTCATCACCTTCAGAGAAACGTCGCGCACAAGCGACTCGTCAACGTCTAATCGCGGCGTTGACTCAGTCGGCGTTTCAACTTCGGCTTCATTTTGAACCGTCCGTTCTTTGGCATTGGTAAAGTTGACGCGTAAAGTGCATGAAACCTCGCCGTTGGCGAGCATTTTTTCCTTCAAATTAGTCCAAAAAGGCTTGTTCCAATCCTCAAGAGGAGGAAATTCAAGAACAGCGCAACTATCGATAGCTTTACACCCAGGTTTTAACCATAGCGGAGGATAATAGCGACAGCCGGAAGTAGGAACAGGACTCTCTGTAATCCAAAAATAATCTCCGTCTATTCCGTCGCTAAAAACGCTGTGCCTATCATATGCCACATTATTATACGGAGTCTGATAATTCGGCCATATCTTGATATCGTGGTCGGAAAGATTTTCAACATAGGTAACAATGTAAATAGGATCGCCTAAATGTAATTCTGTGGGATATATCTCAGAATACTTCCTAATTTGCGTCTCTTCCGGCATAATTTCCGAAGGAAACTCAATAACCTTAATTGAGTCGTTGGCTAATAAGAGCGACGCAAATTTTTCATCAACGGCGCCCAGAAACATGTGACATAGAAACGTCAGGATAAGAAATTTATTGTTCATTTCATTTCCACTACAAACGTTGTGTTTGCCACCGGCAAGCAAATACATGAAGAGGCTTGCGCGTCGTTATCGCCGTCCTATTAGGGGATGAAATAGGAGCGACGCCTCCAATCCAAGAGCGGATTTTGAGCGTTACCTCTTCATGCATTGCTTTACTCTTAGAACGCGTTACGGTTTCACGCTCTTTTTACTTTCCTCCAAGATGTACAATCGATCCTGATCGCTAAATTCATTGAGAGAAAAGTATAATGGATATCCTGATCGAGTTCTCATCGTCGCCATTTGTGTTTCGGCGTCATAGGAAACGAATTTCAGAACAGCCGGAATCGTTTTCGACGGTCCGGTTAGCGTCGTCAATCGAAAACCGTCGGCAAGCTCGCATTTGCCCTGGGCGAAATCTTCGGCGGTCGGTCGAATATCGTCCTCAAGGGTGCGTTGTACCACCATTCCGGTCGGCGGAACCAGTAAAGACTCCTCTCCCCTATCATACTCGCGCTGATATACGACGCGTTGAGCGGAAGGCTCCAAGAGATTGTAGATAGCCCTCGTCAACTTATAGTAATCTTCCTTGAGACTCTCGTCGCAAAGGCTCTCGCCGTCGGTAACCAAATAAGAGCTCAGCGCTACGCGCTGAGGGGCAGGCAAACTCGCCAACCAATCCGCTATTTTTCGGCTTGATTCAGCTTTCCCTTTGTTAGTAATCGAACCGTAGTACTCCAGCAAAAGACAAGTTAAATGAATCTCGTCGCGCATCGAGCTTGGGGCTAGGCTGGATTCAAGTTCCCGCCACCCTTTCAGCGAGGTCGGAGAGTTCGGGTCAGACGGTTTTCTATTTCCAAGTCTAACAAAGGAGCTCACATTATACTTGTTTAACCCAAGAGAAATCTGATTTGTACTCTTCTTTCCTCGGCCTTTCCAAAATTTTTTCCACTCCGTCTCATACGGAAGATATTTGTCGCTTGACGCCTTAACCCAATCTTCCAAGAGACTCATTTCACTTTCAGGCCTTGATTTCATGAGAAATTCGTAACAAACGCTTTCTTGCACGTATTTTGGACGAGACTTGTCTTCTGTTTTCAAGGAGTGAGGATAATTAAACTTCAACGAACATTTAATTCCTTCGGGGGTTACCTTATCGCGTAAAGCCTTCCAAAATGGCGAGTTCCAATCCTCCACAGGGGGAAAATCGAGAACTAGTCTCGATTTTATCACGCTTTCGTTTGGGGCGAGATCCTTACCATCGAAACAAAAGTAATCGCTCTCGAAACTCGACGGGTACTCCTGCTTCCAACGATATTCTCCCTCGATCCCTTCAGCCGTTAGGACAACAGAATTGGGCTCTTCCCAAACTTTGACGAACGGATCCCCGAAAATCGGATAATTCTTGATCGTCTCGCCAGAGACGTTGGTTCTGCGTTCAAGAACATACGCGAAATCGCCATACGTCATTTCCTTAGGAAAAATTTCAAACGACCATTCCGATTTGTCCCCATCATGACGGATTCCCTTAAACGTAGCAGTTTCGGCTGATTGAGGAACATAGCTATCGGCGGGAGCCCTGTTCAAAACGCATAAGCATGCCAGAAGAGCCGCGACGACGGGAACTCTCCAAAATTTTTTTATCATAAATATTTATCCCTATTAAATTGTGTTTTCGAGAAACTCGAAAAAAACTCAGTTCTTATGTCGCAAAAGATAATCTTCAAACCCCTGGACGACGATTGGCATACTTTGCGATTGAATCGTTTTCAAGTTGTCGATCGTGAACACGATGTTTTCAGAATCGATTAGAGCTTGAAGATTAAGATCCTCATCCTCCTCCTTTTCTTCCGACCACATAACTCCGGTGGAGCCGTCTTGCAATCCCAAAAAATGCCCCAGTTCATGAAGAATGATCCTTCGATTGAGCAAGGAAGCGACTGAAATCGTAGAGTTCGGATGCTTGTCATTCCACTTGGCAAGCTCAGCGGCGATATTCCAGTTATAAGCAACCAAGGTATTTCCCCCCCGTGTTGCACAAGCGCCTCTTACTGTATTAAAAGCGCCGATCGAATAGATAGCCCAAAATGAATTTGACGAAACAGGACAATCACGATACGTAAGATAATTTCCCCAGTACGCCTGCGGATCATCCTTTTCCACTCCTTGAACCAACACAAAGTTATTAGGAGAATATTCCTTCACATCAACGCAGGCACGAGCTAATTGAGTTTCGACGATTCCGTCAATCAAAACAGAAGCAGCTGTTTGCACGCTTTCAGTTGGGAAAGTGAAAGTCATCCGATCCCGTTCCACCCACAACGAGCGCCATACGGTAAGCATTGAGGTTTTATCAAGGAAAGCTGCATAAGCGTCGTCGCCTCCAGAGCTTCCGCCGCTACTGGACGAACCGCCAGACGCGTTGTTGTCGGTCACTGGAACGACTACGTTATTGTTACGAACTTCAGCCCGTTCCATAACCCCAAAATTGGGATGCGCCGCTAATATATAATTATCGCCGGCATATCCCCCGTTAATTGTCAACGTAACGAAGCCGGAGCGGGGTCCCGTTACCACGTTAAACGTCAAGACATTGCTGCTAATCTGGCTAATTGTGCCATGATTGTCGCGTTTTCCTTTTCCATATCCGCTCGCCGTTATCGTACTGCCAATCGGATTATCGGGGTCAAACCAATCGACACATACCGTCGCCGTCATGCCGACTGGAAGTTGCACAGCAAGCGTCACTCGTGCCGTCGCAATATTCTTCTCTGGATTCAATGCGCCTGTCGACGTATTCAACGGTTGTTCGACAAACGCCTTATAGCCGTTGTAACCGTCAGAAATTAAATTCAAATGAGAAGAAGTCTCCCCTGGAGTTAACGACTCTTGAGAGTTTTCCCAGGCAACGCTCGAAACTGCGTTAAAGCAATAACGATCATTATCAGGCAGCGATTTAAATTTCTGATTATTTGCGTAAAGATCAATCTCTAGATTGTATACGCCTAAACCGCCGTTAAGGCCGTTAAAGCTATTCCAGGTATTAGAACGAACGTAGTCGTTCTCCGTCGAATCCCACGTCCACGCTTGACCTTTTACTTGATAAGTAAAAAGGCTCATAAACGCCGCGCAATCGTCGGGATCGTCTCCGTCAATATCGCCTAACACATTGAAGCCAACACGATTCAAATTCTCTTGCCATACGACATGGTCGTCCTCAAGAGACGTAAAGGTTTCAGCGCCTGGCGCCTTTTCCTGAATCTCAAATCCTGTGATTTTTACGGGACGAACGCAGACGTCCACGCTAGGGCTTTCACGACCGTCGCAGTCGACTACCTTGAAGGAACCGTTTATCGTTCCATAAGAACTAACATCCAGCTTCACCGTAAAACTATAACTTGTACCATTCTTCGTAGGAATGACCTCCTTAACGGGCAAGTTGGACGCAACAAGCTGCAAATTTTCATTTTGCTCGCTATTTTCGTCTTCGTCGCCGGCGTTAAGAACTAGGACTATTTCGTCGCTATCATCCGTTATCAGATAAAAGCCTGGTTTCGAATTGCCGCCGGAAGCTCCTCCAGAACTAGAGCTTCCAAGACCGCCGCAAAGCCAAGGATTATGCGAGCAGTACTCATGCGTTCCGCCGCTAGACGTCGAGCCTCCCGACGTCGAACCGCCGCTGGAGCCGCCGCCTCCGCTATCGCTACCGCTTCCTCCGGAGCCAGACGAATATGTCGTCCCGCCGACGTCGAACGTTTCAGCGTCGAAGTTATACTCCTTGATTGACGCTTGACTCGCTGCTAACGGCTTAACGCGTTCGGCAGGTTCGAGCGTATTATCATGGGAATGAGTCTCGACAATCGCGTCGGATTCCGCCGCAGAAAGCGCGCTCCCCTTTTGAATCAGTCTCCTGTAGGCTTCGTGAGCCTCTTTGGGAAGCGGGCCGTAGAACGGCGCGTCGTCAAGATCGAAATAGATCACATCGGCGTCTCGCGGAGTGGCGATCGCTTCAGTCGCGCGACACTCGGCAATCGAACTATCCAAAGATTCGGTCAGAACTCCCGGATCGGCGAATCCTGCGCAAGAAAGCAGGTTGCGCGACTCAAGGGCGTCAAGCCGCAATTTGCGCGTCGTCTGCTTAGCCAACGACGAGTCCTTTCGTTTATGCAAAGGATTCCGGCGCTTGAAAGCCACTGCAATTAAATGACTAATACAAATCATTCAATACTCCTTCAGTAAAAAAAGGGACAATACGACGACGACACAATTCAGTCGTCGTCCTGTAAAAATAACAATTGAACGTCTTCAAACGTCTCGGATACCCCAAGACGTCTGAAGCATTGCAAAAACTAATATAGACTTATGGTTGTCTGTAAAGTTTTTCTACCTTTTTAAAAAAATACTTCGTTCCGTCTCCCATAAGCGGTTCAAGAGCAATCGTCAAAGCCTTACTCTTACTGGAATATTCCGGAATTGTCTGACCAACGCCTTGACGCCAGATCATTCCAACGTACGCCGTTCGTTGAGACTCTGGAAGAGTTGAAAGCCAATTTACCAGCTCGTTTTTCCAGTATTCAGAACGTTCTTCGCTGTCGGCTGAATAGTACTCCAATTGAAGACGCGTTAAACGAATCTCGTCGCGCATCGTACTGGGCGATAATTGCGCTTCAAGCTTCTGCCATCCCTCTAGCGTCGTCGGATTATTGGGATCGGAGGGTTTGCGATTTCCGACTCGAATCAAACGCCATGGGGAAAAATCCTTATCCCCCACCTTGATGTGACTTTCCTTATTATCAGGAATGACGCTCCCACTTGAAGGAACCTTATAAGACCCCTTCCTTACTGGAAACAATTCCTTGGGCGTGTTGTTATACCACTTTTCTAAGAGCGATAGTTCATCGTTTGGACGAGGTTTGATCACAAAGGACGCCTTAACATTCTCTGTCGTAGTCAACTTCCTTTCGGCAGGCGAAGACTCAACATTTTTTGGGGCGTCTGCCAAAGCGAATCGTCCAACAGAGATTCGAAAGCTTAAAGAACACGCAATTCCCTCTGGAGTCATTTTCTCTCGTATATCCTTCCAAAAAGGATCATCCCAATCCTCTAAGGGGGGCAAATCAATGATCGTATAGAATCCACTTTTTCGTTCGCCCGGTAAAAATCTATCGGGTCTGTACGAATAAAGAGCGTCATCCAAAAAACTATTTTGTTTTTCGAAAACATATTCGTAAGAATATTCAGAGAGCTCTGACGTGATTTGGACTCCGTTAAAACCAACGCGTAAAGAATATGGCAAATCCATAAGACCTTTCAGCGTTGAGTCTGATTTGTTAAAGTCGCAATGGAGCAAGTACAATGAATCGCCAAAGTAAACCTCAGCCGGGAAAATCGCCAGAGTGCGCTCAAGCGAGAGATCCTCCGTCGACTCACGAGCGAGGGGAATGTTCAATTCTTCTCCCGAGACAGGAAGATACTCTGCGGCATATCCTACGTTACTCCATCCTCCCCACAAGATCGTCAATAGCGAGGCAAACAGGCTAAAAAGAACTGACGCTTGCATGATTTTCACCTTCTATTATTGTTTGAATCCAGTGATTAGAAATTGCCCACAGGGCAAAGCCGACTTTGTATTTGCTGAAGATTATCAATAGTAAAAGCCATATTTTCAGGAGCCATGCGGTAATCCCAATCAAATCCTGCCCCCGTTACCATAATGCCAACGTGATCGTCTGTTATCTCTTCCCCTTCATCCAGTGTAATGTCTCCCAAACCAAAAGCATGACCGATTTCATGCAATGCAGTACGTCTTACAGCGTCTGAAGCGGAGTAAGTTGTCTCATGATCCCTATTCCAGTCTTGAACTTCATCAACGATTAAATCCGAGAAAACCACGATGTTGTTGCTCACAAAGAAACCAGCGCAGATATCAGACTTAAAACCTCCTACAGACAACAACGTCCACGACGTATTGGTGGGCATAGCCAAATCGCGAGACTCTGTATAATTTTGGGATTCCTCCGTACTACCATAAGAATAAATTCCTGGAACCGTCGGACGTGTATTAGGAGAATACCCTCTGATCGTTATACATCCTCTAGCCAGTTCGGAACTAACAATACCATCTATGGGTACGGGATCGGCGATTTCCACACTTCCAGTCACAGAAGTATAAGTCATCTGATCACGTTCCACCCACAACGAGCGCCATACGGTAAGCATTGAGGTTTTATCAAGGGTAACATACGCATAGTCGCCTTCAGAGCTTCCGCCGCTACTAGACGAACCCCCAGACGCGTTGTTGTCAATCACTGGAACCACTACGTTATTATTGCGAACTTCCGCTCGCCCCATAACCCCCAAATTGGGATGCGCCGCTAATATATAATTATCGCCGGCATATCCCCCGTCTATCGTCAACGTAAGAAGACGGGTGTTTGTTTGGGCGTCAAACGTCAAGACATTGCTACTAATCTGGCTAATTGTGCCATGATTGTCGCGTTTTCCTTTCCCATATCCGCTCGCCGTTATCGTACTACCAATCGGATTATCGGGATCAAACCAATCGACGTGTACCGTTCCCGTCATGCCAGCTGGAAGTTGCACAGCAAGCGTCACTCGTGCCGTCGCAATATTCTTCTCCGGATTCAATGCGCCTGTCGACGTATTCAACGGTTGTTCGACAAAAGCCTTAACCCCGTTGGAACCGTCAGAAATTAAATTCAAATGAGAAGAAGTCTCCCCTGGAGTCGACACGATTGGCGCGTTTTCCCAGGCGACGCTCGAAACTGCGTTAAAGCAATAACGATCATTATCAGGCAGCGATTTAAATTTCTGATTATTTGCGTAAAGATCAATCTCTAGATTGTATACGCCTAAACCGCCGTTAAGGCCGTTAAAGCTATTCCAGGTATTAGAACGAACGTAGTCGTTCTCCGTCGAATCCCACGTCCACGCTTGACCTTTTACTTGATAAGTAAAAAGGCTCATAAACGCCGCGCAATCGTCGGGATCGTCTCCGTCAATATCGCCTAACACATTGAAGCCAACACGATTCAAATTCTCTTGCCATACGACATGGTCGTCCTCAAGAGACGTAAAGGTTTCAGCGCCTGGCGCCTTTTCCTGAATCTCAAATCCTGTGATTTTTACGGGACGAACGCAGACGTCCACGCTAGGGCTTTCACGACCGTCGCAGTCGACTACCTTGAAGGAACCGTTTATCGTTCCATAAGAACTAACATCCAGCTTCACCGTAAAACTATAACTTGTACCATTCTTCGTAGGAATGACCTCCTTAACGGGCAAGTTGGACGCAACAAGCTGCAAATTTTCATTTTGCTCGCTATTTTCGTCTTCGTCGCCGGCGTTAAGAACTAGGACTATTTCGTCGCTATCATCCGTTATCAGATAAAAGCCTGGTTTCGAATTGCCGCCGGAAGCTCCTCCAGAACTAGAGCTTCCAAGACCGCCGCAAAGCCAAGGATTATGCGAGCAGTACTCATGCGTTCCGCCGCTAGACGTCGAGCCTCCCGACGTCGAACCGCCGCTGGAGCCGCCGCCTCCGCTATCGCTACCGCTTCCTCCGGAGCCAGACGAATATGTCGTCCCGCCGACGTCGAACGTTTCAGCGTCGAAGTTATACTCCTTGATTGACGCTTGACTCGCTGCTAACGGCTTAACGCGTTCGGCAGGTTCGAGCGTATTATCATGGGAATGAGTCTCGACAATCGCGTCGGATTCCGCCGCAGAAAGCGCGCTCCCCTTTTGAATCAGTCTCCTGTAGGCTTCGTGAGCCTCTTTGGGAAGCGGGCCGTAGAACGGCGCGTCGTCAAGATCGAAATAGATCACATCGGCGTCTCGCGGAGTGGCGATCGCTTCAGTCGCGCGACACTCGGCAATCGAACTATCCAAAGATTCGGTCAGAACTCCCGGATCGGCGAATCCTGCGCAAGAAAGCAGGTTGCGCGACTCAAGGGCGTCAAGCCGCAATTTGCGCGTCGTCTGCTTAGCCAACGACGAGTCCTTTCGTTTATGCAAAGGATTCCGGCGCTTGAAAGCCACTGCAATTAAATGACTAATACAAATCATTCAATACTCCTTCAGTAAAAAAAGGGACAATACGACGACGACACAATTCAGTCGTCGTCCTGTAAAAATAACAATTGAACGTCTTCAAACGTCTCGGATCCCCCAGGACGCTTGAAGCATATCAAAACATAAACACAATTTATTCTCCTGGACGCGCCGTTCTACGCCAATTCAATAGGGCTTTGATAATCCGGCGCTCCACTGTCGTTCTTTGAAGATTTACCTCCCAATCAAGGCGCTTAGCGCGTTGTCGTAACGAGCCGCGATAATCTCAGGACGCCATCTTTGAGCGCGTTCCCGAGCGCGTCGGGAATAATCCTCGTAAAGTTCTTTGTCGTCCCATAAAAGAATAATATTCCCCACCCACTTTTCAGACTCTCCTATCGTGGGGGTTAATTTATCATTCTCCAACAATCTCGCCGGTATGTCTAAAATAATACCGGCGTCTCCCACAACTTCAGGCAACGCGCCTCGGGAACTGACAATAACAGGAATTCCATTTGCCATAGCTTCTGCCGCGACACGACAAAAAGTCTCTAGATAATAAGAAGGAACAATAACAAGATACGCTTCTTTGTAAAAATCGCGCGGATCTGTCGTACATTCCATAACATTGACATTCCGAACGCCAGTCCAATCAATCTCCGCAAGCTTCAACCATGAAGCTTTGGCTCTTCCTTCCACCAGCAAAATTGGAATCTCTGGGCGACGCTTCCATAATTCATGCGCTATTCGCGCTACTAAAAGTCCCCCTTTGCTCGGTTCAGGATTAACCATCACGACATACTTGCGTTTCATAGAAGTTGGGTCGCAAATAAAACTATCCCAATCCATCATCGGAGCAATTGGGGTGGAAGGGAGTCCCAAAAGTTCAGAGTAATGAGTCGCTGTATAATTCGACGGCGTTATGGTCAAATCAACCTTTACGAAGTCTTTCAGATTCTTATAAGAATGATTCTGAAGAAGGAAAGCGGTCTTTAACGAATTGATTTTGGCGACCGAAAGAATATGGTCGCTTAGCCAATAACTGCCGTATGTCGCCAGTATTTGAGGTTTGGCGACGCCGATGATTTGATTTAAGATAGGAAGAAACATTTCTCCCATCTGCGGAGAAGGCTTATGAAAATTATCTTCGGGAAGAAATAAAGTCGAATGAATGGCGCCGTCTCGAAAATTTACCAACGAATAACCGCCCGTTTGAGTGGAATCGACAATTCGTTTCGGCGCGATTCCTCGACTCTCCAAAAACTCGACGGGATTCCTCTTATCTTGAAAATCAAGAGCGCATCCGCAAAAAGTATGCACGCGCCATCCGAGTAACGCCAACGCATGAAGAAGTTCGCGCGTCGTTATCGCCGCGCCATTTGAAGGATCAAGGTAAAAGTGATATGTCGAAACCAAGAGAGTCTTTTTGACCGTTGAAGCATTATGCATTGCTTGCCTCCTAGAACATGTCGCTCACATTCTTTTCATTTTCTTCCCCTAGGTGAAAGACCTAGATCGATCTTTCATCCTCAATCAAGCGCGTTTATCAACTCGAAATACTCCTTTTGTAGTTTGGTATTGCGGAACAGATTTCCTTTCGATTTCAAGCTGGAAACCATTGATACGCGTTGCGCTTGAGGCAAAGAATGAAGCCAATCGACGAGTTCTTTTCTCGCCTCTTCTCTTTTGGATTGACTAGAGGATGCATAATACTCAAGTTGCAGTCGAGTAAAACGAACCTCGTCGCGCATCACGCTTGGAGACAACTGGGCTTCCAATTCCCGCCATCCTTTTAACGTCGTCGGATTATTCGGATCGGACGGTTTCCTATTTCCTGTTCGAATGAAGAGCCATGGATCCCATCTGTTCTCTCCGATTTTGATCTTACTCTCCTCGCTCCCCTGGAGACATTCCATCCTCAGATCCAATATCTCCTCGCTGATTTTGTCCTTACGATCAACGCCCCCCTGAAGTCCTTCCATCTTCTTCGGTTCTTTGCGGTCGCCAACATCGTTGGGCAATAAATCTACGGGAGTCGAGTGTAGCCATCCTTCTAAAAGTTGGGTTTCCTTTGCAGAACGCGGCGTCACCCAAAGATCTAAAACCACGTCGTGAGAGCTATTAACAGTCGAGAGATCGTCTCGAATTTCGGTCGTCGTCAAAGAAAAACGTAGTTGGCAACTCGCCCCTTCAGGAGGAAGCTTCTCTCGAAGTTCTTTCCAAAATGGCTCATTCCAATCTTCAAGAGGCGGAAATTCCCACGAACAGCTCCTCGAGATCCTTTCGGCGCCTGGCTCTAAAATTTGTTCTTCAGAAATTCGTAAACATCTTATTCTGTTGACAACTTCCTCCTTCCATTGGTAGATTTCTGACGTCAAGGAAGATGAAAGCATAGGCGAAATATAGAAATAGGGACTTAGCGTATACTTAATCCTTTTATCCGACAAGTTTTTATTATATATGGCCAGATAGAAAGTATCTCCAACTGAAAGACGCTTCGGAAAAGCAACAACTTTCGTCTCAACAACGCTTTCTTCTTCGCCGCTTTGGTAAATTAACTCAATATCGTTTCCGTTGGGAGACGAATAGAGCGATTCCCCTTCGAAAGGAACAAACTTGTCCTGGGACAAATCGGAGTCCCCGCAACACGCGTATAACGCCAACAGACATAACGCTGGAATATAAAACATTCCTGTATTTTTGAAGAACATGATCGACTCCTTCAGCTTCTTCTCGTTTTAAAGGAAATCAAAGAACAATCGTCTCGAGTCAAAAAACTCAGTCCAAACGACGCCAAGCGATAGAGAATTATTTTGTCAGCTTAAAAGCTAGCGCGCAGGAGGAAACGCGCTTTTTCAGCGCCTCTCCCCTCCAGAAGGCGGAGAAAAAGCCTAGACGTTCTAAAATATGATTCTGAACTCTCAGCGCCCTGCTTTTCATAGCGCGACTCCTAATAAATAGGGACGGACGTCTTTGTCGACTTTCAAAAGTTTCTTTGAAGGACAAGGAAACCTTTGTTTAAATAATAGCTAATCGATTATTAAAAGTCAACAGTCTTAAAAAATATATTTCAACAAAGAATTTTTCCATTCTAAGCTAAATTGTTGAAAAAATTGAAATTTCTAACGTATTAGACGTGATATTTAGTTTATCTTTTAAAAAAGACGACGAAGAATCATGCGCTGGTAAAGTTTCTCAAAGAGACGTTATCCAATAAATTCGTACGGATTATACTAGCAGACTTTAAAAACGTTTCACGAGAACAAACTAAAGCAAGAAAGAATAGAAAGAAACGCTGCAATGCGGAGAAAGAGCAAGATTGCCTTGCTCCTCCCCAACGAGGATGAAGAAAGGCCTTTTATCTCTCCGGTTTCGGTATTCGCGAACGTGACGCGCCGCCTCGTCCCCTTCCTCGACCTTTCTTTTTCTGCGCCTGATCGAATTCAAAAACCGTCGTTTTCGTTCCGATTTTTTCTCTAAGCGCGTTAATTCTATCGCGCAAATACGCGGCGCGTTCAAATTCGAGTTTTTCCGCCGCTTCAAGCATCTCGTTTTGCAACTCGTCGAGATACTCTAGCGTTATATACTCGGTCGTCTGATTCGCGCCGACGACGGCGTTCGCGCGTTCTCGCGCCGCCGCTTCCGCGTCGACGCCCTCCTTAACGCTTCGGCAAACGGTCTTGGGAATAATTCCATGTTCTTTATTATACTGCGCTTGACGCGCTCGGCGACGCTCGGTCTCCGCGATCGCGCGGCTCATGGATTCCGTCATTTTATCGGCGTAGAGAATCACCTTCCCTCGAGCGTTGCGCGCGCATCGACCGATCGTTTGAATCAGCGAGGTCTCGCTTCTCAAAAAGCCCTCTTTGTCCGCGTCAAGTATCGCGACTAACGAAACTTCAGGAAGATCGAGCCCC
This sequence comes from uncultured Thermoguttaceae bacterium, assembly GCA_934725735.1. Lineage (GTDB taxonomy): Bacteria > Planctomycetota > Planctomycetia > Pirellulales > Thermoguttaceae > RUG369. Next base: position 15,731 of record CAKVCP010000001.1, on the reverse strand, counting down.
TCGCGGAGAAGGTTGACGCCCACCAGAACGTCAAACTCGCCGTTCCTCAAATCGCGCAATAATTCCACGCGTTCAAACGCGTCAAGCTCGCTATGAAGCCACCGACATTTAACGTTCTTTTTCACAAAATAAGCGGCAAGATCTTCGGAAAGCCGCTTCGTCAGCGCGGTGACAAGAACGCGTTCTTTACGCGCGACACGCTCTAAAACCTGCTCGTAAAGGTGTTCTATCTGAACCGACGCGGGGACAACCTCGATTTCCGGATCCAGAAGGCCCGTCGGACGTATCGACTGCTCGACGATTTTACCATTCGCCGCGCTCTTTTCATACTCGCCCGGCGTCGCGCTCACAAATACCACTTTGTCAAGGCGCGACTCCCATTCCGTAAAGGTCAAAGGTCTATTGTCCAACGCGCTCGGCAACCGAAAACCATGTTCCACAAGATTCTTTTTTCGCGCTTGATCCCCCGCGTACATCGCGCGAATCTGCGGCAACGTCACATGAGATTCGTCAATAAATAATAGAAAATCCTCTGGGAAGTAATCGAAGAGCGTATTAGGCGGCATACCCGGCTCGCGTCCCTCAAAAATTGCGCTGTAATTCTCTATTCCAGGACAGACGCCCGTCTCCAAGAGCATCTCCATATCATACCGAGTTCGCGCCAGAAGCCGCTGCGATTCCAAGATCTTTCCTTGATCCTCCAGGCGCTTCACTTGTTCCGTCATTTCCGCGTTGATCTTGACGACCGCCTCGCGTATTTTTTCCTCCGGCGTCACAAAATGTTTCGCTGGATAGACATACGCTTCGTTGATCGTCTTAATCGTCTTACCGGACGTAGGATCAAAATACGAAAGACTCTCGATCTCCGTTCCCCACAGTTCGATCCTAAGCGCAAACTCCTCGTAAGACAACCGCACGTCGATCGTATCGCCGCGAACGCGAAAATGACCGCGGTCAAAGGACGCGTCGTTGCGCGTATACTGCATGTCGACAAGACGACGCAACGTCTCGCTGTAATTGAGGGACTCCCCGACCTTAAAATAAAGCGTTAGATTCTTATAATCCTCCGGAGAACCCAGCCCGTAGATACTGCTCACGCTCGCAACCACAATCACGTCGTCGCGGCTCATGAGAGAACTCGTCGCCGCTAACCGCAACCGATCGATCTCGTCGTTGATCGACGAATCCTTCTCGATATATAGGTCGCGTTGCGGAATATACGCCTCCGGTTGATAATAATCGTAATAGCTTACAAAATACGACACGGCGTTATTGGGAAAAAACGCTTTGAATTCGTCGTAAAGCTGCGCCGCCAGCGTCTTGTTATGCGACAAGACAAGCGTCGGTCGCTGAAGCTCTTGAATGACGTTCGCCATTGTGAAGGTCTTACCCGAACCGGTCACCCCTAATAGAGTCTGACGTTTCGCGCCTTTGCGGAAAGAGTCGACTAATTCACGAATTGCCGACGGCTGATCCCCCGACGGTTCAAATGGCTTAACTAACTCAAACACAATGTTTTAAACCTCGTTCATTCACAAAGCCATTACCTGCGGCGTCATCTCTCAACGTCAATCCATCGCTCGCGTCGCGCCGATTCGGCGACCGCCGTCAAAACCTTTTGAGTCTGCAAGGCGTCCTCGAAGCTCGCGCAGCGCGGACGGCCTCCTTCCGAAATTCCTTGATAGAACCCCGCGAGCGTCGCGACGTGTGCTCTCAGCCACCCAGTCGTCGATTTCGGCGACGGAAAGTCCGATTCCGGCGCTTCATATCGCGCTCCCGACGGAATCCGCGTCCACCCTGCCGCCCCGCCGTTCTTACCAAAGGGAACTCGCGCGTCGAAGAATTCTAAATAATGCGAATCCATCAGCGAAAATCTCAGCGAGCCCTCCGTTCCGCTTATCTCAAGCCTCAGCTCGTCCTCCGCCCCGTTCGTCAATTTCGTCGCCTCAACGATTCCCGTCGTCGCCGCGCTCTGCGCCCCACCGTCCAACGCGCCGCGCGTGAGAATCGACACGGCGTCCTCAGCTACGACGTCGCGCGTCTCCAAAGAGCCCTCCGTCACGGGACGGCGCGGCGTCCAAATCGACGCATTCGCCATCACTTGCGCGGGACGACCTATCAGCCAGCCGATCAGATCGAAAAGGTGCGATCCTAAATCGAAGATCGTTCCTCCCTTCTCCCCGTGCTTCCAGCGCCATGGACGCGTCGAATCAAGCATGCTCGAATGATAGTATCCAACACGATACTGAACGATACGCCCGAGTCGCCCCTCTTCGATCAATTCCTTCGCACGACGCAGCGCCGTAAAACCGCGAAGATGATGCGCCACCCCGTGAACTTTCGACGACGCGCTCTGCGCCAACGCCTTTCTCAGCGTCTCGGCTTCGTCGGGCCCCGCGACGATCGGTTTTTCGCAATAGACGTGCTTATCCGCGCGGATCGCCTCCAGGAGCGCGGGCAAGTGCTCCGCGTTCGGAGTGCAAATGTGAACGACGTCGATCTCCGGATTTGCGATTAACGCGCGGTAATCGTCGTACACAAGCGGACAACCGATCTGTTCCTGAGCGCGCCGCGCCGTCTCGAGACGCGAAGTCGCGACGGCTACCACCTTCCCGACGACGTCAAGCTGAGGCGCGAACCAGGGCAATGTCGCCGTCGCGTATGCGTGAACCTTCCCGATCATCCCATACCCGATAATTCCGACGTTTAGCGTTCGTTTCGTCATTGGCGGTTTCCTTTTCGCGTTCTGTCACGATATAAAAAAAGAGCTTCAAGCCAAAGCTCGAAGCTCTTCAAAGCGGGCGCACATGGATTCGAACCATGGACCTCGTCCTTATCAGGGACGCGCTCTAACCAAACTGAGCTATGCGCCCACGCTCAACGTAAAGTATGATATCCCTTTTTCGTTCGTAGTCAAGAGGAAAAAGGGGACAATACCAATAAAAAAAGAGCTTCAAGGATAACCTGAAGCTCTCTACTCTCTATAGCGGGCGCACATAGATTCGAACCATGGACCTCGTCCTTATCAGGGACGCGCTCTAACCAAACTGAGCTATGCGCCCAATCTCGCGACTCAACGTCGTTCAATCGACTTATATATAATACCTCTATACGCGTTTTACGCAAGTAGAAATCTCTAAAATTTTTTAAATAGTCTTAACTTTGCGTTTCTTCTTGCTTTTTAATTCCGTAGAATCTACAATGACGACGTCGAAGGAGGATGGAGTCAACGCGTTGATTTCTCCCCATTGGGAACGAACTTTTCAAAGATGCGGAGAGGCCCTATGCTCTGTGAAGAACGCTTTCAGAAAATTTATAGCCGCGATCCTGCGGGAATTTCTTTTTGTCCATATCGAGTCTGTCCCATTGGCGCGCACGTCGACCACAACCTCGGAAAAATCACCGGCTTCGCCGTCAATAAAGGAATCCGAATCGCCTACGGTCCCAAACGCAACGGAGTCGTTGAAATGAAATCGTTGCAGTTCCATAAACGCGCGCAGTGGCACGTCGCGACGACGCCCCCTCAAAAGGAACGCGACTGGGCGGACTACCTACGCGGCGCGACGATCGCGCTCAGTCGCCGCTCTCCCCTCGCCGTCGGACTCAGCGGCGTTATCGAAGGCGAGCTCCCGATCGGCGGACTCTCCTCTTCCGCAGCGGTTACAATCGCCTTCTTGGTCGCCCTGGCGCGCGTCAACCGTCTCGAAATCACGCGCCAAGACCTCATAGATTTGGCCTACGAGGCGGAATCTCAATACGTCGGCGTCTCCATCGGACGCTTGGACCAATCTTGCGAGACGTTGTGCCAGCGCGATTCGCTCCTCTACCTCGACACGCTCGACGGCTCCTACGAACTGATTCCTCAGAACCAAGATATGCCGAAATTTAAGATCGGCGTCTTCTTCTCCGGGCTCGAACACGCCCTTGTCGGGTCAAAGTTCAATACGCGCGTCGACGAACTTCGCGCGGGAGTCTACGCGCTTCAAGCCTTCTCGGGGATGGAATACGGAAAGTTTGCCGACTCCGTCGCAAGATCGGTTCCGCGAGAGGTCTTCGAAGAATACAAAGATCGACTCCCGACGCCTTGGCGCAAGCGTTGCGCTCACTGGTATACGGAAAACGAACGCGTCGAAAAGGGAGTCGACGCTTGGCGACGAGGGGACTTGGAGGAATACGGGCGCCTCTCCTTCGAGTCGGGTCAGAGCAGTATCGACGCGTGGGAAAGCGGCGCGCCCGAACAAATTACCCTCTATAATATCATGAAGAAGACGCCGGGAATCTATGGCGGACGTTTCGCCGGCGCCGGTTTTAAGGGGTGTTGCTACGCGCTCGTCGACCCGGAACGCGCCGACGAAGTCGCCGACGCCGTATCCAAAGCGTATTTAAAACAATATCCCGAACTTGCGGAAAAATATTCCGTTCACATGTGCGATACGGCGGATGGAGTTCAGCTCTAACATAGGAAAGACGATATGAAATGCTTGTTTCTCGCCGCTGGATTTGCCACGCGGCTATATCCGCTCACCAAAAATTTTCCCAAGCCCCTCCTGAAAGTCGGAAACAGGAATATCCTCGATCGGCTCGTCGACGATCTGGAGTCGACGCGCCTAATCGACGGATACTGCGTCGTCTCCAACGCTCGCTTTGTCGAGTATTTTAACGAATGGGTCAAGACGCGTTCCGAAAATATCGCCGTCGTCAACGACGGAACGACGACGAACGAAACGCGGCTCGGCGCCGTGCGCGATCTCGCTTTAGGGATCGAATCGCTCAAGATCGACGACGACCTTCTCGTCCTCGCGGGGGACAATCTCCTTGATTTTAGTCTGAAGGGGTTTCTCGAATACGCCCGTGAAAAGGGAACGAGTTGCGCGATGCGCTACTATGAACCCGACGTCGAAAAATTGAAGCGATGCGGGGTCATGCAAATCGACGAGCAAGATCGCGTCGTTTCGATGGAAGAGAAACCTCCCATGCCGCAATCGCATTGGTGCGCGCCCCCATTTTATTATTATCGTCGCGAAGATCTCTCCCTCGTGGCGACCGCGCTCCAAAAAGGGTGCGGCGTCGACGCGCCCGGTTCATTCCTCGCGTGGCTCGCCGCGCAGGTTCCCGTTCACGCGTATCTTATGCCTGGAAAGCGTTTTGACGTCGGGACTCTCGAAAGTTATAATCGTATCCAAGAAATGTTTCAACGCCGCGACGCATGATTAGGTGATTCGTATGAGAAAGACTTCAGTTCGTTACGCTCTGCGGAAGGGATCCTGCTTCCTTTCCCTGCTCTTCACGCTCCTTCTCCTCCCCCAAGGAATACGCGCCCAAGAGCCGGATCTCGCCCCCGCGACCGCTGAAGACCTTTCGTCAATTCTCTCCCTCCCCTACGTCCCGCCGCAGGAATCGTCCCCCGTAGAAGGCTTTGCCGTTTACGGCGGCGAGTGGCGCGTCGACGCCGACGGCGTTCTTTCCGCGCCGGGTAACGAGGGCGCGAGACTAACTTACGACGATCCCCTCTGGAGCAAAGCGACGGAAGGCGTCGTCGAGGTCGAACTTCGCTTTCCCAACGCTGCCTCCGGATTCTCCGGCGTTTGCTTCAAAATCACCGATTCGCAGGTCGGCGCCGACGCCTTCAACGGCTATGAAATCGGCTTTAACCCCGCCGAAAAACTCATTAATCTGGGAGCGCATCGACATAATTATCAGCAACTCAAGCGTTACGCGTACGACGTCCCCGTCGGGCGTTTCTTCAAATTGACGATTCGCTTTGACGCCTCGGGTTTCGACTTTTCGATCGACGGAGAAAAAGCGGGCGAATATCGCGAACCGAATCCCCAACCGAACGATCCCCTCCGCGTCGGAACCTTTGCTCCGCGAATTTGGCAAAACGCGGTCGAATATCGAGCCCTCCGCGTTAAACTCGGCGACGCCCCCTTCCAAAGCGTCCCGTTCCTTCCCGCGCAGTCTACCGACGTTGAAACGCCCGAAACGATGAGCGTCGACGACCTTCCGCCAATCCTCTACGTCGCGCGCTCCATGCGCGAACGCCCCTACTCCGTCGGAAACGAACTGTGGCAATCCCTTCCCAAAGAGCCCGGCGCCGCAATACGTCTTGTCGACCCCAACGCGCCCGAAGAAGGCGTCAAAACAATCTTCTCCGATCCAGACGGCGCCATTTTCGACATGAACCTTTCCTACGACGCCAAGACGATTTATTTCTCCTATCGCCCTAAAGAATCCGAATACTGGAACATTTGGAAAATCAACGTCGACGGTTCTAAGCTCGCGCAACTCACCGAAGGCCCGTTCTTCGACGTCTCCCCCGTCGAACTCCCCGACGGCGGCCTCGTCTTCGTTTCGAATCGACGTTTCGGACGCACCGTTTGTCAGCCGGGGCCCGCGTCGAACCTTTTCACGATGAACGCCGACGGTTCGAATATTCGATGCGTGAGCATGAACACCCTCTCGGACTTCACCCCGCAAGTTCTACCCGACGGGCGCGTTCTCTTTACGCGATGGGAATATATCGACCGCGATCTGACGTATCGCCAATCCCTCTGGACGCAAAATCCGGAAGGAACGCAGTATCAGCTCTTCTACGGCAACACCCTGCGCGACTTCGGTTCAATTCTCCAGGCGCGTCCCATTCCCGGCGCCCCCGCGTCGAAAGTTATCGCCGCTTTTACCCCGCACCACGGCTATCCCTGCGGCGCCGTCGGGATCGTCGACCGTTCCAAAGGGATCGAGGCGGGAAAAGAGGCCGGCGGCTACCAGTTTTGGTCGACGGAATTCAACGACGTTCAAGACCATCAGTTCGAATACGCCTATCGCGATCCCTTCGCGCTCGACGAAGAACGCGCGCTCTGCGCCTTCGGCTCCAGCGGCCCGACCGTCTTTGAAAAGAACGCTCCTCGTTATCGCATATGGCTCCTCGACTGCGACGGAAACCGTCGATTGATCTGCGAGGAACCGCAACTCGACTGTTTCTGCCCCATTCCGCTCGTCGAGACGCCGCGCCCTTCGCTTCCCGCGTCGCGCGTCGTCGATTCAAACCTGCGCAAAAAGCTCCGCCCGACACTCCAACCGCGCGAACTCTGCGCAGGACTGAGAAAGACCGACTCCCTTGAAGCGCACGACGACTATTACGCCCTCGTGGACTCCTCCAAAAACGACGACAAAATCGTCGACTCCTTCGGAATCCCCGAGCGTCAGAATCTCCTTGACGGCGACCCCGTCGGACAGGTCGTTCTCGCCGACGTCTATCAAGGGCTAGAGCCGTCGGTCAAGCGCGGTACGATCAAGACGATCCGCATAATGGAGCAGATTCGAAAAACCGAAGAACTCTACAACCGCGCCTTCGACCAGTCCCCGTCGATGGGCGTCGCGACGTATTACGTGAAAAGGTGCTGGGGAGACGTTCCCGTCGAAGAGGACGGCTCCGCGAACTTCTTTGTCCCCGCGCTACGCGAAATCTACTTCCAAGCGCTCGACGCCCAGGGACGCGAAGTGCAACGAATGACAAGCGCCGTTCAATTCATGCCGGGAGAATCGATCGGATGCGTCGGATGTCATGAAGATCGGGACTCGATCCCCGCGACCGCCCAGGACGCAAGTCGGCGCCCTATCGCCGGACTTCGCGCCCCTGACGTCCCAAAAATTCCTGACTTTATATACGCCGCGCACGCCGAACGCGCTCGACGGGGGTTAAATCCAACTCTTGACGCGGGCGTTCTCGACTACCAGTCCCTCGTTCAGCCCGTTCTCGATAAATATTGTCTCTCTTGTCACGACAGTCCCGCCCCTGCGGGAGGATGCGATCTTTCCGGAGATATGACGCGATTCTTCTGCATGTCGTATGAATCCCTTCTTTTACGCTCCCGGTCTTACCGTCAAGAAGATATGCTCACAGGGGAAATGCTCGACAGTCAAAAAGAACTCGGAAAGCCTCTCGTTCAATTCTATTGGCTTCTATGGACGTCGTCGGGAATCCATCAGCCGTATTCCTCGGGCGCCTATGCAAGTCGTCTTCCCGATTATTTCGACGAATCGCACTGTAAAGCGAAAGCCGACCCGCAATCCATGGCGCGAATCACGCTTTGGCTCGATTCCAACGCGATCTATCAGGGAACCTACGCCCATGCGCGTCCCAAGTCGCCCGGTCGGCGCGACCGCTGGGGAACCCTCGACGGCGAAGGGTTCGCTCCATGGTTCAAAGACGATTTTCTGCCCGTCTATGCAGAAAAATGTCAATCTTGCCATCAACGTATCGAAGGAGGTAACGACGACCTTCACGTCGCTTCGGTAACCCCTAACACCGACTGGACGGGTCGATTTGCCTGGATCAATCTCACGCGTCCGGAGATGAGCGCCGCCCTCCTCGCCCACTTGCCTAAAGCGGAAGGGGGACGGGGAATCTCGACGAATCAGGATCCGCAAAATCCCACTTATATTTTTTCCAGTAAAGAAGATAAAAACTGGACGCAAATGCTTCGCGCAATTGAACGAGGTCGCGACGACGCCCTTGCGCGCCCCGACGCCGACCAGCCGGGATTCCGCAACGCGCGCCCCGAACCGTAATCTCCCTCCGCGCGAGCGTCCCTTTCGCGCGGACTTTCTCCAAGAAATAAAAAAGACGGCGATCTCAAAAATCGTCGTCTTTTTTCATTGAGGGAGCGTTAAACTCACGCGAGCTTTTCTTCGAGGTACTTCTGCGCCTTTTCAAAAGCCGCGTCGACGCCCCCGGGATTCTTACCGCCAGCCTGCGCCATGTCGGGACGACCGCCGCCGCCCCCCTGAACGAGAGACGCCACGGTCTTAATCAACTCGACCGCGCTGAGCTTCTTCTCGACGAGATTGCGCGTCATCGCGGCGATGAGCGAAACCTTGTTCGCTTTCGTATCGACGTTCGCGAAGAGAATCGCGGCGTTCTCCGACTTGCGACGAATCTGGTCGATCGCTTCGCGCAACGCGTTCGCTTCGGCGTCTTCCGTGCGCAGGGCGATATAATCGACACCCGCGATCTTCTTGGCGTTCTTCAGAACTTCGTCGACCGCCACCACTTCTTTCTTCGTCGCGGCTTCGAGTTCTTTACGAAGCTTCTTGACCGACGTGGCGAGAGTCTCGACGCGACCGACGATCTCCGACGCGGGAACGCGCAGAACGCCCGCAAGGGTCGTCTCAATCGCGTCGGCCTGCTGCGCTTTTTCGACCGCCGCAAGACCGGTGTACGCCGTGATACGACGCGTGCCCGCGCTCACGCTTTCTTCCGAAACGATCTTGCAGAAACCGACCTGCGCCACGTTCTTCAGGTGCGTGCCGCCGCAGAATTCGAGGGACGGCCCCATCTTCACTACGCGTACGATATCGGGATACTTTTCGCCAAAGAGCATCATCGCGCCAAGCTTGCGCGCTTCTTCGATCGGCGTTTCTTCGCACGTCACGGGGAAGGAGTCGAGAATCATCTCGTTGACGTCCTTTTCGATCGCGACTAAGGTTTCGCGCTCGATCGCCTGGTGGTGGGTGAAGTCGAAGCGCAAGACGTCGGCGTCGACTTTCGAACCTTGCTGTTCGGCGTGTCCGCCAAGACGCGCGCGCAACGCGGCGTGAAGAAGGTGCGTCGCGGTATGCGCGCGGGAGATCGCCGCGCGGCGCTTCGCGTCGACTTTCGCCGCGACCGTGTCAAGAACTTTCAAGGAACCGCTCTTGAGGGTTCCGATGTGAACGAGGAATTCGCCGTCATACTGCGTCGATTCGACGACAAAGGTCGCGTCGCCGTCGACAATCACGCCGGTATCGCCAACCTGACCGCCCTTTTCGCCGTAGAAAGGCGTCTTATTGAGGACGACGCGCAACTTCGCGTCGCTCGCCGACGCGCTCTCGACAAGCTGATCGCCGTTCAAAATCGCGATGATCTTCGCGTCGGGCGTCTCGACCGTCTCGTAACCCAAAAATGCGGGAGGATCGTTCGCCTTCTTGATCCCTTCAAGAGGATCGCGCTTGAAGAGCAAATTCTTTTCCGAAGAACCGGAAAGCTCCCCATGGCGTTCCATCTCTTTGCCAAAGCCTTCCCAGTCGAAACCGAACTTGCGTTCGCCGGCGATCGTTTCGAAAAGCTCCGGCGGGAATCCGAACGTCTGATACATTTCAAACGCTTCAGAACCGAGAACCGTCACGCGCCCTTCGGTCTCCATCGTCTTGAAGACGGAGTCGATGCGGCGCAGACCGTCGTCGATGCTGCTCATGAAGTGTTCTTCTTCGGCGGAGATCACGCTTTGGACGCGTTCGATCGTCTCGCCAAGCTCCGGATAAGGGACTTTCATCAAGTCCGCTACGACCGGCACCAAAGAGCCCAAGAAAGGTTTGCGCATCCCCATCTGAACGCCGTCGAGAACCGCGCGACGGAGCAAACGACGAATGACGTATTTTTCCTCTTTCGGACCGGGATAGACGTTTTCGTGAATCGCGAAGGTGCAGGCGCGAACATGGTCGGCGATGCGACGCAGACGACGACCATGTTCATTCGTCAGGTCGACGGCGTCGTATTTCTGCGAGCAGACTTCCGCGGCGGCCTCGACGAGAGGACGGAGCGAATCGATGTGGAAGTTCGTCTCGACGCCCTGCAACACGGACGTCACGCGTTCAAGTCCCATACCCGTGTCGATATTCTTGCTCGGGAGCGGACGAAGGTTGTTGGGCGGATTGCCGACGCGATTGAACTGCGTGAAGACTAAGTTCCAAATTTCGACTTCGCCTTGAGGCGTCTTGTGGTAGATTTCCGAGCAAGGTCCGCAGACCCCGTCGGGTCCTTCGCTTGGCGCGGACGAAGGCCAGAAGTTTTCGTCTTCGTCAAGATACTGCAACTTCTCGGGGGGAAGTTTGATCTCGTCGAGCCAAATCTTCGCCGCTTCGGCGTCGTCTTTATAGACGGTGGCGGAAAGCATCGCGGGGTCGATCGCGAGCCATTTCTTATCGGTGAGGAATTCCCACGCCCAGTGGATCGCTTCGCGCTTGAAGTAATCGCCAAAGCTGAAGTTGCCGAGCATTTCGAAGAAGGTGTGGTGGAACGCGGTGCGACCGACGTTGTCGATATCGCCCGTGCGCAAACACTTTTGACAGGTCGTCGCGCGAGTAAAATCGAGCTTGCATCTACCGAGGAAATGATCCTTGAATTGGTTCATACCCGCAGGTGTAAAGAGAACCGAGGGATCCCATCGAGGAACGAGAACGTCGCTAGGACGACGCGCGCACCCTTTAGATTCAAAAAAAGTAAGGTACTTTTCGCGAATTTCGTTTGTCGTTAACATTCTTTTTTCCGACTAAATATATCCAAATTTCATCCGGTTGATAGTCAACCGATTCGAGATTATAAGGAAAGCGTCCGCGGAACGGAGGCGCCGTTAATTCTTCTTAGAGGCGTAGAAACGCGCGTTCGTCTTGCGTTCGTCCTTCAACGCTTCGGCGAGTTGAGACGCGACTTCGTCGACCGAAACGAGCGTCGATTCGGAATCCCAACGCCACTTGACTTCGACTTTGCCTTCCGCAAGGCTCTTGCCGATCGTAATACGCACGGGGAATCCGATGAGATCGGCGTCCTTAAATTTGACGCCGGGGCGTTGATCGCGATCGTCGAGAATGACGTCGACGCCCGCTTCTTCGAGTTCCGCGACGATCTTCTCCGCCGCCGCGACGCTCGCTTCGTCCGTCGCCTTGACGGGGCAGACGCATACTTCGTACGGGGCGAGAGCGACAGGCCAGATAATGCCCGCGTCGTCGTGACTCGTTTCGGCGAGCCCCGCGATGATGCGGCTTACGCCAATGCCGTAGCATCCCATGATGATGGTTTGCTGAGCGAGGTTGGCGTCGAGGAACTTCGCGTTGAGCGCTTCGGTGTACTTCGTGCCGAGTTTGAAGACGTGTCCGACTTCGATGGCGTTCTCCATCGAGAGGGGCTCGCCGCAGTGAGGGCACGGATCGCCGACGAGGGCGTTGCGCACGTCGCCAAAGACGTCGACGGTGAAATCGCGGTCAAGATTGACGTTGACGAGATGCGTCTCCGCCTTATTGGCGCCGACGATAAAGTTCGCCATCTCTTTGATCGTAGGATCGGCGACGATCTTCACCTTTTCTTTGAGTCCGACGGGGCCGGCAAAACCGACGGGCGCGCCGGTGACGCGTTCGATCGTCTTTTCATCGGCGAGTTCGACTTTCTCGGCGGCAAGGAGACGGCGAAGCTTATTTTCGTTGACGTCGCAGTCGCCGCGAACAAGGACGGCGACGGGGGTTCCGTCGACATTGTAGATCAGCGTCTTGACGACCTTCTTGGGTTTCGCCTTCAGGAACGCGCAGACTTGCTCGATCGTGTGCGCGCCGGGCGTCGCCAATTCCGCGACGTCTTTAAGAACGACGTCGGCGGGAAGCGCGTATTCTTTTTCGCCAATTTCCGCCTTTTCAACGTTGGCGGCGTAACGGCATTTCGGACAGTAAACGACGTCGTCTTCGCCGTTCGCGGAGGGAATCATGAATTCGTGAGACGCGTCGCCGCCGATCGGGCCCGACTCCGCTTCCACGGGAAGGTAAGGGACGCCGCAACGTTCGAAAATCTTGCAATACGCGGCGTACATCTTCTTGTACGTCTCATTGAGAGACTCAAGATCCGTATGGAAGCTATACGCGTCCTTCATCGTGAATTCGCTCGTACGGAGCACCCCGAACTTCGGACGCTCTTCATTGCGGAATTTCGTCTGAATCTGATAGAGGGTCAACGGAAGCTGACGATAGCTCGAAACATACTGGGAAACGAGGCTCGTGATCTCCTCTTCGTGCGTCGGGCAGAAGACGACGGGAGTTTTAGCGCCGCCGCGAACAAGAGTCGATTTAATCAAGACGTTGCCGAAAGCCTCGACGCGATTCGTTTGTTCGTAGAGAGACTGAGGGCACAACGCCGTCATAAAGAGTTCGACCGCGCCGCTTTTATTCATTTCGTCGCGCACTATATTGATCGCCTTATGAAGCGAGCGCCAACCGAGCGGAAGATAAGCGTACGCTCCCGCCATAACTTGAGAAATCATACCCGCGCGGAGCATGAAAATATGGCTTGGAATCTCTGCCCCGTTCGGGGTCTCCTTCATCGTTGGAATTAGTGTTTGCGACCATTTCATAGCGAAGTCTCTCAATCGATCATGTGTAAAAGGAACCGGCGCGTCGTCCCGCCGAGGAACAGCGAAATCCGACAATACATTATAGTAACGACTCTTTTCTTTCCTAGGGGATTTGTCAAGGCTAGGTAGTCAAAAAGAAACTGAAAAATAAAAAAACGACGTTTTCAGCGCGAAAACGTCGTTCTCCATTAGCAAACCTTCATGAGATCAAAGCAAACGCCCGCCAAAGATTCCCAATCCGCGGAATCCGCCTTCGTTAGCGGACGGATTGAAAGCGTTGTTACCGCTGCTCGTCGCGTGAGGAGTCGTGTCATAAAGCGGAGGCGGAGCCGCCATCGTGCGAATCGACGCCGGTTGAACGGGCATTCCCTTGCTCGTCACGATCTTACGCTGAGGCGCCGTCTGTTGACGCGCCGCGTCGCCGGACTCTTGCTTATCGTTCGTCGACTCCTCTGGCGCCGGACGATCGACCACCATGCCCGTGACGTTCCCGCGCTGAGTGATCGCGTTGTTTTGAATACGACGACCGTAGTTGTCGGAGCCGCCGTACGTATCCTTGCCGCCATGATCGATCACGAAGCTAAAGTTCGCGCCGCAATTAGAAGGCGCATGGTATGATATGCTCGGCGCCGCATAACCTTGATACGAACCGTTGTACGCGTCGTCGCCGCGATAATTCATCAACACGCCGATACTTCCTTCAGCGCCCGAACCTTGCGTGATGCCTCCCGTCGCTTCGAAAGAGTCGTCTCCTCCAAAATCGACGAGGAACCCCGCGCCAAGATCCCAGCCCATGCCGACGCCCATAATCGTTCCCCCGTAGACGTCGTTACCCGCGTCGTCAAAGAGGTATCCGATCGCGTAGTGGCAACCAAAACCGGCGCCGAAACGCTGCCAACGCGCTTCGCGACGCGCCGTACCGTCGTACATCGTCGACGTCGCCGCATAACGCACGTCGTTTCCGGAGAAGTCGCGAGCAATTCCCACGCCCATCCAATAGCCGCCGCCATGACCAAAGTAATCGTACTCGTAAGCGTCGTCTCCGGCGCCGTCAAGAAGCATGCCGATTCCGCCGCACGCGACGCGACGAATACCCGCGCCGACTCCTTGACCCCAGCCGTCGTAACCGGGATGTTCGGGATACGAATCGAAGTAATAACCGCCGACGTAATAATGGTCGTCGCCGTCGCGATCCGCGATAACGCCAAAACCGCCCGGTCCGCCAACGCCTTGCGCAAATAACGCGCCGCGATAGTCGTCGCTACCGCCGCGATCGATCAAGACGCCGAATCCGCAAATCGCCGTGCCCTGTTCGCGCAGGAAACCGACGTAACGATCGTTGCCGTTCTCGTTGATAAGGAGACCATATCCGGCGATCGAGCTTCCTTGGCACACGTCTTTCGCGAGATAAGAATCGTCGCCGCCGTCGTCGTACCAAACGGAAACGCCAAGGATCGCGCCGCCCTGAATCGCGACGTTCTGCCCGACGTATTCGTCGCGCCCCATACCTAAGTCGATCACCGTCAACAAAGGACGATTCAAAACGCACGAACCTTCGCGGTAGACGTCGTCGCCCCCTAAATCGAGAATGCAACACGCGTCGGGATATTTGTCGAGATCCCAAACGGTTCGAGATTTCGGCCCGATCAGAATATCGCCAGCCTCGCAGGAAATAATACCAACTTCCTGATTGTCGCCGATACGAACTTTCTGGAGGGAATCATAATCGATATTCGCCAATTGCTTGAGCGTCTCAGGATGCAAAACGGAAAGAATAGACTCGCCCGCTTCGTATAATTCGCTCTTGTTGATCTTCTCCATGCAATCGATCAAATACATCGCGCGTCCGCGCATTTCGACGGTGTGGCCGCTGCGAACCTGAGCGCAGAAGATTTTGTGCGACTCGTTCATGATCGCCGCCAACTCGTTCTTGTTAAGCGGAGCCAACGCTTTCGCATGATGACTCGAAGCTTCGACGAGCATAGTTTTGAGAATGTCGATCGCGTCGACCGGAGATTTGGCGACCTTGGGAAGAAGCTTATTCTGACGCACGGGGACGTCGGTCAAGACTCTCGCGTAGCGCGAACCGACGATAATGTCTTCGTTGCTTCCAAAGAAACACTGCGCGAAGAGATTGGACGCGCGTTCCGCTTCGTCGACGCTGCTAAGAGGATCTTGATACAGCTTTTCATACCACTTCAAACGGCAACGAGAATTCAGTTCGTTTCCAGTCTGAAGACTGTTAGTTCGTCGACGAATACTCGCGTTATAAATCTTCCAACGTTCGTAGAGTTCCGCGCCGCCCATCTTTTTAAGATTAGCGATCATGTCGTTCGTCATTTCATTAACCGCTTTTTCCGCGATAGGCGAACGCCAAGACTTCGCTTCATGACGCACGTGCGCCGTCTCTTCTTCCGTCAACGTGTCTTCATGAGTCTGAGCGGCTTTAACGTCCGCCTCGGAGACGTCGCCTTCGGGAATTTTCACAACGGCGTCGGGAGCGTCTTCGTTATCGTTTCCAAGATGCAATTCGTCGCCTGGAGTCGACTCGGCAATCTCTTTCACCTCTTTAGTAACAGG